>CAZWVR010000001.1:0-42992 GCA_964637235.1 uncultured Bacteroidales bacterium
CTTGTGAATCCTACAGGTAAATTTGTAATAGGAGGACCTCATGGCGATACAGGTCTTACTGGTCGTAAGATTATTGTTGATACATATGGAGGGTATGCTCCACATGGTGGAGGTGCTTTTTCAGGTAAGGATGCTTCAAAGGTTGACCGTTCGGCTTCTTATTTTTTAAGGTATGTAGCGAAAAATATGATAGCTGCTGGTGTTGCGGATAAAGTCCTCTTGCAGATAGCTTATGCCATAGGTGTTCCTCAGCCTATTTCTCTTTATGTTAATACCTATGGTACAGCAAAGGTTTATACTAATTCTGGAAGAAAACTCTCTGACGGGGAAATTGCTGAAAAATTATTACAGATTTTTGATTTTCGTCCGGGAATGATTATTAAAAAGCTTGGCTTGCAAAATCCTATATTTTTACCGACAGCATCTTATGGACATTTTGGACGGGATCCTTATAAAAAGACGGTAAGGTTATATAGAAATGGAAAGGAGGTATTTGAAGAGGTAGAGTTTTTTACTTGGGAAAAGCTTGATGCTGTAAATATGATAAAATCTGCCTTTAAGATATAAAAAATGGCTGCCCTATGAGAGGATTATATTTTCTGGGCAGCCTTAGTTTTTTATTTTCCTTTGTATGGTAGCCAGACTTGCGAACGTCCTATTAAACTCCATCCTAAATAGCCGCGAACGTGTAAGTTTCCGTTTTCTATCCACATTTTGCAGTCATAGACGTTGCCGCTTTCAGGGTCAAGTATTTCGCCGTCGTCCCAGAGGTTTTTGTCAACTTTTTTCATTTTTGTAATTATGACCATTCCGATAATAGGTTTGTTTTTCTTATCTCCTGGGCAGTTTTCACATAGAGGATTTGGATCATCTCCTGGCTTGGGAAATATTTTAATAATTTTTCCGTAGTAAAGTCCGTCAGAGGGATTTTTCCATATTTCAACCACAGATTTAGCTTCGTTTGTTTCGTCGTCAATAGTTTTCCATTGTCCTACAATGTCTTGTGCATTAGATATTCCTGAAAATAGCACAATGAAAAATAGCACGGAGATAGAAATGAGGATTTTTTTCATAGTTCAAATTTTTGGTTTACTTAACTAACAAAGGTAAAAATTTTTTGAAAAAAAACAATTTAGATATTTTTGTTTTTATATTTTGGGCTGTTTTTTTGTATAAATTGTAATATTTACTTTGATTTGTTGTTGAGTTGTGTTAGGGCGGAGGCGGGTTAGCCCGCAGCAGTTGAGGCTTGGTGGCACTTTGCGGGCGGAGGCTGAACGAAAGTGAAGCCCCACGCACCGCAAAGCGAGGCGAGGTTTAGGCTGGCGTGTTGTCAGGTGTTAGCCTGCTACCGCCAGCCTTACTGAGCCGAGCGAAATAGTGCCACCTGCCGAAACAATGCGGGATACAAGCCGTAGCCCGACCCGCAGCGAGCACCAGCGAGCAAGGGGAACACCCAAAAAAATTATTAAATAACTAAATGGATGAAATTAGCAGTAATTATAACGCATCCTATTCAATATTATTCGCCTTTGTTTGTTAAATTGGCAAAAAACTCTAGCATTCAGTTAAAGGTATTTTATACGCTTCCACAGGCAAAAGAACAATTTTATGATATTGAATTTCAGAAAGTTATAAAATGGGATATTGATCTATTGGACGGTTACGATTATGAATTTGTAAAGAATATTTCGCCTGCACCATCCTCAAAAAAATTTTTTGGCACTATAAATCCTTCTTTGATAAACAAAATAAAAAAGTGGAAGGCAGAGGCTATTTTGGTAATCGGTTGGAAGCATTATAGTTTTTTACGTGCAATGATGTATTTCAAGGGCAAAATTCCTGTGTTATTTCGTGGGGATTCTCACCTTCTGGATAGTGTAAATAATTTCCGGTTTAGATTGAAAAAGAAATTTCTCTCTTGGGTCTATTCTTTCGTGGATTATGCTTTGTATGTTGGAAAGGCTAATAAAGAATATTTTAAAGAGTTTGGCTTACAGGAAAAACAACTTATTTTTGCACCTCACGCCATTGATAATGAACGTTTTTATGATAAAAATGGCGAGTATGAACAAAAAGCCAGAGAGTGGCGAGAGCAATTGGGGTTTAATGACGAGGATATTGTATTTTTGTTTGCAGGAAAATTTATTGAGAAAAAAAATCCTGTGTTTTTAGTTGAGAATTTTTTGAAAATAGACAATCCTAATTTTAAACTTTTATTGGTTGGAAATGGACCTTTGGAAAATGAATTAAAAGAAATGGCAAAAGCAGATAAACGAATACGATTTTTACCTTTTCAAAATCAGTCAGTTATGCCAGTGGTGTACCGTTTGGGAGATGTTTTTCTGTTGCCTTCTATTTATAATGAGACTTGGGGACTGGCTATAAATGAAGCAATGGCAAGTGGTAGGGCAGTTTTAGCAAGTAATAAAGTTGGTGCATCATTAGATTTGGTAAAAAATAATGTAAATGGATTTGTTTTTAAAGCTAATGATAAAGAGGATTTTTGGGATAAAATACTCCGTTTCAATAGCGAAAATATTTCTGTTTTTGGTAAAAATTCACTAAAAATAATAAAAGAATATTCTTTTGATAAAATTGTAAATGCAATTGAACATATTGCGCAATACATTGAGTAATTATGATGCAGAACCAATATCTCTTTGACATAAGAAAGCTTTTGCTATATTTTAGTATAGCAATAATTATTTTAGCAATTCCCTGTAAATATTTTGTGGAGTTATTAGTTGGAGTTATTGTATTAAATTTTATTTTTCATTGGTTTTATGAGCCTGGTAAACCGTTAATTTTTTTATTTGGATATTTCTTTGTATGGATATTTATCACTAGTGGATATTTTTATTGCTGTTTTTGGGGCGGTGAGATTAGAGATTTGCTTTTTAGACCTCTGTATTCGTATGATAATATAAATAAAGCGTATTGGTTAAGTATTATTGCATTATTTTTTACAGCCTTAGGTAGTTATATTTTTTTTAAACCTACCAAAAAAATTAAGATAGATTTAGACTATATCAATAAAATTGACCCTTTAAAGATTATAGTTTTATATATTTTGTATGTATTAGTGACTTCTGCAAAAGAATTTTTTAGAGGTTCCGGTTTTTTTCAATTTTTTGTGTTTTTATACTTTTTTAAATGGGCACTATTTTTTATAATGTTTTTAACTGTTTACGTTAAAAATCGGTATAAATGGCTGTTTTGGGGGATTTTTGTAGTTGAATTATTACTGGGTTTTTCAGGCTATTTTTCAGCATTCAAAGAAATTATCATCTTTTTTATTATAAGTTATTTTACGCTATTTACTATTAAGCGAAAGCAAATTATACCTATAATTTTAGGTTTTATATTTTTGTATTTGTTGTTTGTTTTTTGGAGTTATGTAAAAGTAGATTATAGGATGTATCTTTCGGGGGGAAAACGTTCACAAAATGTAGAAGTATCCAAAACCGACGCTTTGAATAAGTTATTTTCTTATATTCCAGAGTTTAATAGCCAAAAATTTAAAGTGGGAGAAAAAGCTCTATTTTCCAGAGCCTTTTATTTGGAATATTTTTCAGCAGTAATACGCTTTATACCAACGTATAAGCCTTATACAGAAGGTAAAAACTGGTCAGAAGCATTTCAGCACGTTTTAATGCCGCGTTTTTTCTTTCCCAATAAACCTGTAATTGATGATTCCAAACATACGATAGAACTAACGGGAATTTTTGTAGCTACTGGTGAGCAAGGAACATCAATAAGTCTCGGCTCTACTGCCGAGACTTATGCAGATTTTGGACCTTTTTGGATGTTTATACCTTTGTTTTTGTTGGGTTTGGCTCGTGGTTTGGTATATTTTTTAGTTATTAAACATTCCAAAAATACTGTTTGGGGTTATGCTCTTGCAATGCCTATGCTTTTGCTCATTTACCTATACGAAAAAAATCTCGTAAAACTCATTGGCGATTTTTTCTGGTATATAATTGTATTAGTTCTCTTTCGACAGGTTTTTATGCCATTGTTTGAAAGTTTCATTTTAGAGAAATCTGAAATTAAGGAGAGTTAAAAGGTTAATATAGGGGGACTACATTGACAATAGTTTAGCCCCCCTTAAAAGGTTATTGTTATTCAATTTCTATTACCTTTTTTACAGCTGGTACAGCACTGCGTATTTGTCGTTCTATACCAAATCGTAGGGTTTCTCCTTTATATTTACAATGTTTACAGCTACCTAATAATCGTACTTTTACAATCATATCGTCAGTAAGTTCTACAAGTTCAACATCTCCATTATCTTTTTGGAGGTATGGTCGTATTATATCCAATGCTTCTTTAATACGTTGAATATATTTCTGTTTTTGTTCTTTTGTCATTTAATTTCAAGTATTTTTGTTGGTCCTTGTGTTCTATTTCTTTCCTCAACAGCATTTATTAAATTTGTTGCAATATTTTCAAATATTTTTCCTGTTATTGAGTTTTTGTCCATCACTGCTGGTTCACCTGCATCAGATTTTTCTACAATAGTTTGTACTAATGGGACTTGACCTAATAATCTGGTGTTAAAGTCTTTTGCTAGTTTTTCTCCTCCTCCTTTACCAAATAGGAAATATTTTTTATCTGGGCATTCTTCTGGGGTAAACCAAGCCATATTTTCGATAATTCCTAAAATAGGCACTTCTATTTTTTTAGCTCTGAACATATTTATAGCTTTGACAACATCGGCGGTAGCTACTTTTTGCGGGGTGGTTACTATAACAGCACCGGTTACAGGTATAGTTTGTACCATAGTTAGCGGTACGTCGCCAGTTCCGGGAGGTAGGTCAATGATAAAGTAGTCCAGTTCTCCCCAGTCAACGTCGTTAATGAGTTGTTTTATAGCACTTGTAGCCATTGCTCCACGCCAAATTAGAGCATCTTCTGGTTTTACAAAGAAGCCGATAGAAATCATTTTAACTCCGTATTTTTCAATTGGTATGATATAGTCTTTTCCGTCTTTTCGTCTTACGAATGGTCTTTCGTTCATAGTGCCGAGCATTACAGGTACAGAAGGACCGTATACATCGGCGTCAAGTAGTCCTACTTTTAGTCCTTTATTGGCGAGAGCTACTGCGAGGTTTACTGCAACAGTAGATTTACCTACGCCACCTTTGCCAGAAGCGACTGCTATAATATTTTTTACCTCAGCAAGGGGGCGTTGTGCTTGGGAAGTATCTATTTGTACTTTTTGAAAACTTAGTTTTTTGGTTTGGATATTGAGTTTTAATTGGTATCCTTCTTTTGTGTATTCTTCTAATAATGATTTGACTATTTTTTCCAGAGAATTTTTTAGGATTGATGTTTTTTTATCCAGTTCTATATCTATTTCTATTGTTTTATCTTTTATGGCGATAGCTTTTGTAACATCGGCGATTGTTTTACCACTTTCCGGTAGCATAACTTCGCCGAACTTCCTGAAAATGTCATCTTTTTTTATTTCCATGATTATTATTTTTATTTAGTTTAAATAAATGCAGGGCAAAGATAAAAAATATCATTGATAAGTAAAATCTTTTTTTTAAATAAAATAGCATAAAAAATCCTTCCTATTGTTTAGGCTATGAGGAATATGGGCAAATTTAAATTTATAGTTATTTAAGACCTATTCTTTTCTTGAAGTTTTCTGTTAAATAGTCCCGAAGTTCGTCAAGAGTAAAATCCGCTTCAAAAGGACCTGCTGCAAAAGGTCCAATTGTATAGATATTATAAATAAAAAAGAATGATGTATCTGAAAATCCCCACGTATCAGCAAATGGAATGTTATCTTTTGTTATTGTTTCATCCATTCCTTCTCCTTGTTCGCTATTTTTCAGTTTAGGGTAAATTTTTTCTCTTAATAATGTTCTTTGACTAACAGCAAAGACATCTTCGTATGTAATTTGTGAGCCTTTTAATAAATCAAAGATATAACATTCTTCTCCATTAATGCCGTGAGCTCCACCATAATACCCATCAGTAAAGATATGTATAACAAGAATACAATTTTTATTATACACTATTGACGAATGTATTTCTACATTAATGTTAAATAACATATCAGGATTATCTTTGTCAAATTCAACAAATTTTTGAGCAGTGGTTTTTATTTTTTGTTCAAAAGTCCCTTCTTCTGGTAATCCTAATGCTATTTTTATAATAGTATCCTCAAAATTCTTTATAGGTGTAGCCACAGGATAATCTCCTTCAAAGCTATACCAAGCTTTATATCCTTTATAAGTATTTTCAAGGTAATATTGATAAGTTTTAACCAAGGCACAATTTTCATTGGTAAAATTCAATGCGAAAGGGAAAGATTTTCCTGTTTGTGGGTTTGTCCAAGTACCTTTTATACCTTTGTTATCCACTATGCCGTCAAAGTGGTCATAACTTTTTCCTTTGTATTGACCATCAATAATTACTGTAAGTCCGTTTTGGTATCCTTTCAGGTCAATATATTCTCCCACTTTGTCGTAGTACATAGTCCCTGTAATTTGTCCCTGTGAAACGGTTATATCCATAGTTATGGCATACTTATTATTGATAAAACCTTTTAGGTGGTAGAAACCATTTAAAACGTAGGCATTAGGCGAATCTTTTTTATTATTAGCATAAATAAATTGAGTTGAAAAGAATAAAATAAAAAATACAGCGAAAAGAGAACCTTTTGCTTTCATTTTTTTATCAAAATTAGGATTAGCATTTTTTCTTATAAAGAAAAATTTGACAAATGTATTTTTATAGAAAATAAAAAAGGGACTGCCTTTTTTGGACAGCCCCTTTTTCTTTGATAATCAGTTAAATAATTAGTCAATCATAAATTTGAGCGAGTAATCTATTCCATCTGTTGCGGACAAGTGCAGGATATAAATACCAGAAGGTTGAGATTGCAGGTCTATTGGAATGGCGTTGTATCCTTCAATATGCCAATTATATTTAGTAAATACTTTTTGTCCTAAGGAGTTATAAATTTCAATATTTATAATGTCTGGTTTTCCAGTGATTAAAGATATTTTGAAAAATCCGTCATTGGGATTTGGATATAGGTTCAAACCTATTTGATTTTGTTGTACATAAGTACCTTCAAAGAGGTTTATAGCGAGAGAGTCTCCGTACTGGCTTTCTCCACAATCGTTTATAGCTTTAACTTTTAGATATACAGTGCCAGTATAATGGGAATTAAATGTTACGTAAGCAGTATCTGTTGTACCTACTGCAACACCTACTGTATCTGGGCTTAATGTCCATTGATAACTTGTTGCGTCTGGTGTTGGTATAGGTAGATAATATTTTAGAGCATTAGTATGGTTTCCGACATTTACAGAACCAGTTGGAGCTACCGGAGCCTCAGGCACGTTGTGTACATAAACAGTAGTAGTACCTTGAACAGAACCATTATCGTCTGATACTGTGAGAGTATAAGTAGTTGTTTGTGATGGGCTTACAGTAGGATTAATATCTGTGGATGTGAAGCCATCGTCTCCTGACCAAGATACAGTATAGTTTCCTGAGCCACCGGATATGTTAGCATATAAAGTTGTACTTTCGCCATTGCAGATATTTTGAGGGACTGCTACTGGGTCAACTGCCAGAGGTAATGATGAATTTACAGTAAGGGCTACTGGCACCGTTAGGGTGTCAATATTTTCAGCATTACTGTAAAAATTCAAATTCGCATAATAAGTTCCGTCTGTAAGGTTTGTAGAGTTGAAAGTAACACTAACAGTTTTAGATTCTCCGGGAGCAATAGTATCTATGCGAGGTGATACTGCCAACCAAGAATTTATAACAACAGTATAATCTTCAACTTCTCCGTAAGTTGTAGAGCCACAAGGACTTCCACAATCACTTCCTGAATATTTTAGTCTAATACGCATTCTGGTAGCACCAGCGGAAGCGTCGTCAGGAATAGTGATGTTGTAAGTTGTTTCGTTATTTCCATTACTTACGTCGCAGACTACATTTTCGCCAGGGTCGTCAAAGTCGCCATCTTGATTGAAGTCTATCCAAACCCCCCAGTCATCAGAGGAATAAGGATTTCCATTTTGGACTGTTAGCTGATAAGTTTCGCCAGCATTAACTTCTGTGGACATAGAAGTATAATCACTATATTGATCAGAGCCTGTTCCAGTGTTGTTTATGTCTCCAAAAATAACTCCGCTAATATATTCATCGCCACCACCAGAAGCAGCACAATAATCTTTTGGTGTGTTGTATTTAGAAGTTATTTCTGTTTTTAGGTTATAATAAAGAGGAAGTCGTCCGTTGTTTCTAATTGTCAAAAATTTAGTTGATGTCTGATTTGGAGCCAAAGTATCGGTTAAATGTGATGGTGAAATAGAGATAAGGGCTTCACCCCATAGAACATAAGCTTTTGCAGTGACGGATAAGCCTGTTGTATGTCTTGCGGCTACTTCATATTTATGTTGTCCGAAAGAAGGTAAAAAGTCGCTATAAGTTGTATCGGTGGTTGTGCCTATTGAGTCTCCATCTCTATATAGGACAAAATATTGCAATGTAGTAGAAGTATCTAAATAAGTCCAATGTAAAGCAGTTTCGCCAGTTTCGTCGTTTATAATGTTAGCGTATAATTTAATAGGTCTTTCCAAAGTATTAACTACAAACGGAGAGCAGTAAGCTTTTACTACACCTGAACGGTTATCGCTCCAAACAGGGTATGCAACACCGTTTAAAATATCTATACCGATATAATCGCCGAAATATCCTCCTGCTAATCCAGATATAGGAGCAGGAGTGAAAGATACATCAGAAATTCTAAAATCTTCCCAACTATCGCCGTTATCAAGTGATACAGCTGCCCAAACTTCCATATCGTCGCCAGAAGTGTTTCTATTATCCCAGAATATAACTACTATAGCTCCGGAGGTTGGGTCAACGGCTATCCAAGGAAACAAGGCGTGTTTACCATCTTCCATTGGTCCTTGATTTACTCTAATGGGAGAGCTCCAAGTATCACCTCCGTCATCGGATTTTATCATATAAATGCTCCAATTAGATCCTGAATTTGTGCCGGGTACACCTACGTTAGCCCAGACGACGTAAATAGTCCCGTCGGGTCCTACGTCCATAACTGGGAAACTGTTCATTCTGATACCACCAGGTCCATTTTCTTGGCGAATGCCTTTTATGTTGTCAATGATTCTTGTTGCAGCTTGCCAAGTTTGCCCACCGTCAGTAGATTTAGCAAAACCTATGGCAGTCTCTGGCTGAGGCCAGCCGTCATATATAGCCCAGACAGCATAAACATTGCCATCAGCGTCTGTGGCAAGGTTTACGCCTTGGTCGTGACTACCAGAATTAACTGCACTACTTATATCTATTGGACTGCTCCAATTTTGTCCTTGGTCTGTGGAATAGCTAACTAATATGTCATTAGAGCTATTTAAGTCTGACCAAGCAGAATAAACTCTACCTGCATATGGACTTGAGGGGCTATTATCTACCCAAAGGTGGTTTTTGTCTTGCGAGTCTTGAACATAAAAATTAACAGAAGTCCAAGTTTGCCCATTGTCGTAGGAATGAGCAACTCCTTGTCCCCAGTTAGTTACAATGTATCCGATATACATATTTCCGTCAAGGTCTATGCCAGTAGCGGGGTCTCCCCAGTTATTATGACCTGCAAATTCGTGATTACCAGACCAAGTTTCTGATGCGTCGTCGGTCATATAATAGCTTGTTCCATAGAGAGTGTTTACAGTGCTACCGTTCCAGTCAGTGGAGTTATTAGAATTCAATACGTGAGAATTATCGTTAGGGTCTATGAAAATAGAGTTTTCCGATTGGGTATTATCTGTTTCTGCGTCAATGATTATGTCTGGGGAATCTTCGTAGCGGACGGCTTTGGACTTAATTTTTGAACCTTTATAGACGCCGAGTTTTATATGTTTTGGTGTCTTATTGAATGGAATAATACCTTTTTGAGCCAAATCTAACCAATAAGCATAGTTATCAATGGCAGTGTTGATAATGTGAATTTTGCCATCTTTACCTTTGATTGCTTGCCATACTGAATGATTTTTTTGGCCATAGAGCAATCCAGAAATAAAAAGAACCATTAAGAAAATTATAACTCTTCGCATAAAAATAGTTTTGATAGTTTTTACTTTTTTTTAAGAGAATAATATTTGAAAAAGTTGCTTTTAAAATTAAAATTTGTTTTATAGAGAAGAGAAGTCAAATTTGTAATATGTAATGCGAGAGTTCAAATTGCTATAGTTTGAAATTGTTAATACAAAGTTTACCATTTGGTTTTAGCACACGTTCGCACTCCTGCCAAACTTTTAATAGTTCGTTTATAAATGTATGATAATCTGAAATATCGCCTAGTTGTCCTGAGACTTTTTCAGAATGAGACTTTGTTTGATAGCCATCTTTGGAATAGTCTTTAATATTGAAATATGGCGGAGAAGTAATTATCAAATCAATGGAATTATCTGGTATCTCCGCCATATTACGAGCGTCTTTGTAAAAGACCTTATTTATGAAGTCCATAGAATTTTTTATAAAAATAGTAAAAAAATCAATTTATTGGGAAAGCATTATAGGTAATCCATTTTTCGAATTTCCGATTATAATAATTTTAGCGTTTTGAGATTTAGCTAATTCCAATGTTGCTTGTATTCCTTCATAAGTTAGGACTTTGTCTGTCATTGAGGCATTGATTATTTGGTTATATTTAGCAATTCCTTCTGCTTGAATAATTTTTCGTTGTTTTTCTTTTTGTTCTTTTTGTAGTACATAGTCATAAGCGAGAGCTTCTTGTTGTTTTGTTAGTTTATCCTCAATAGCTTTTTTGAGTTCATTAGGTATTTCTATGGAACGTATTAGAAGTGCAGTCATTTTTATGTAATTTTTTTCGAGGACAGAGTCAGTTTCTTCAATGATTCTACGTTCCACCTCTTGTCTTTTCAGAGAATATATTTCTTCTGCTGTGTATTGCCCCATTATTCGTCTAACAGCCGAACGCACTTCTGGTATAACAAGTTTTTGGACGTAATTTTTGCCGAATTGTTCATGAATATAGCCTATTTTTGAAAATATTGGATAGAAGCGCACAGTGACTTCTACATTTATAGTTAGTCCGTTTTTATCCAGTACATCTAAGTTTCCATATTCATTGTTAGATTGTTTATTGAATGAAATAGTTTGTTCTCTTACATCATAGATATAGATTTGATTCCATGGTGCTATAAAATGTATTCCCTCTGATAGTACGTGTTTTTTATCTAAACCGGATAATGGTCTAAATATAACAGCTTTCTCGCCCGGATGGATAATGACAATAGAGTTAATTAAAATAAAAAGCAAAATAATTGCTAAGACTATCAGTGTGATGATAATGCCTCTTTTCATAGTTTTTTAGGTCTAAAAGTAAACTAAAAGTTTTTTTATACAAAATTCTTTTGATAAGTTTTTATTCTTTTTTTTCTAAAAATAAAACGAGTGGTTTTACGATTAGTTTTAATTTTATGTATTTTAAATTACTATTGGTATGGATTATAGCCCATTTTTGGGGAGCTTTATTTTTATGCCAAGATATGTATAGAATGCTGTCTTTTATTTTGTAAAAAAAATGACGATTATTTTCTATTGACGAATCTAATATCTCTCTGATTACGGGGAGATAACTGGTATTTATATCAATCTCTCCTGCATTATTTTGTTTGAAGTCTAATTGTATTTTTATTAGTCTAATGAAAGTTCCAAACTTATTGATAAAGCTAATGTAAGAGCTATCTTTTCCGAGTTCAGTGATTAAAGAGTCCATATTTAATAAATACAAGCCACTAAGTTGATTGTTATTTAAGGATTTTTGAGGGGGTTGTTGACATTTAAGTAGTAGAAATAGAGCAATTAAGAATAAAGGTATAATTTTTTTCATATTTTTTTTTGATAATCAATGCAAAAATCGTGAAAAATTTTTTTAGTAGATATATTTATTTAAAACGACTTTTTATTGAGCTTTTGTTCCAAATAAAAACACTTTTTCCGCACGAACTTTTTCCATAATATCCTATATAATAGCGAATACCGATGAATAAATATGTATTAAGTATATTTAGAGTAGGGTCGTGATATTGGGCTATACGATGAATAAAATAATTACTTGTCAGGTAGAAATTATCGTTTATTAAAGGTTTAAGAGAATAATTAAATTGTATTCCGAGATCAATATCTAATATTTGGGACATATATGGTTTAATGCCTGTACGTATTGTAAGGGACGGATACCATCTGGGGAACTGAGAAGAAATATCTACTGTCTGGAAATCTCCTGTGGGGCTGTATAACATTGTTAATAATCTATGTGTCATATAGACACCAGTATTGATAAAAAGACCAGTGTTTGTTTGAAGGTCAAAAGTAGCTTTAAAGCCGTAATTTTCGAATATTATCCATTCGTGGATATATTTTAGATTTTTTGTGTTAAAGATTTTTAATCTTTGTGTGTCGTAATGATATGTTGAGCCTATTGAGATACCTATATTTTGGTTATAAGATAAAGAAAATAATATTGAGCCTGTATGTGAAGGAGAATAAAATTTAAAGGAGACATTATTATCATTAAGGCTTTCATTATGTATAAAAAAAGAAGTACCACTACCTATGTAAGGAGATATGGAAAACCATATAACGTTTTTTTGAGCCGAAGCGATTGAAAAACTAAAAATTAGTACAAGTATCGCTATTTTTTTCATTTTTAGCTTTTTATAAATCAAAGAAAAATTCAATTGAAGTGCTTCTTAAAGAAAATAGTTTGCTGATATCTTCGTTGGTTAAGACACCTTTATATATGTATGTAGAATTTCGGAGAGATTTATTTATTCTAATGTACATTTCAAAGCCGCCGACTTCGTATATGCGTCTTAATATGGGGACTAATACATTATTTAGTGCAATAGAGGTGGTCATAGGTATTTTTGAAGCTAAGTTAGGGATACAGTAATGAAGTATATTGTGTTTAATGTAGTAAGGTTCCTTGAATGATGTAATTCGGGAAGTTTCTATTATTGTGCCAGCATCGATTTTAAGGTCTATAATTATGGAGTAATGTGGCATTTGTTTTACCATTTCTTCGGTGATAATAAATGTTTCGTTTGGGGAGCGTTTCATAGAATTTATTAACACATCAGCTTCTTTTAGTGCTTTTTCTATTTCGATGGTATTTATGGTTGAAGTATATATATGATTACCAAATATGTGTCGTATTTCTGAAAGTTTTTTAATTGATTTTTCAAAGACTTTTACATTTGCTCCGAGCCCCAGTGCTGTTCTAATTGCTTGCCTTGCAGAGATATCAGTACCAAAAATTACTACATTTGCAGGTGGTACACCTGTTATACCTCCTAACATAATTCCTTTGCCTGTTTCTGTGGAGTTGCTAAGTAATTCAGCAGCAATCATAATAGACATACTTCCAATTATCTCACCGATGACTTGTAAAAATGGATTAAATCCATCTTCGTCGGTGTAGTATTCGTATGCTATTGCGGTCGTTTTTTTTGCCATTAGAATTTCAAAGTTTTCTTTACGTTGGGTAGTTAGGTTTAAAGCTGATATTATTATTCTGTTTTTATTGAGAGCTTCCAATTCTCTACGGGTAAGAGGTCCTACTTTAATGATAATTGATGCATTTTGGAATATTTCATTTTTATCATAGGTAATTTTTGCTCCGCTTTTTATATAGTCATTATTAGTGTATCCTGCTTTTAGACCTGCTTCGTTTTCTATAAGTATCTTGTATCCTAATTTTACAAGTGTTTCTACTCCTTCTGGAGTTAATGGAACACGGCTTTCCTCTGGGTTATTGTCTTTTGGAATTCCGATAATATTTTGTTGGAATTGTCGTTTAAGTAGGGCTAATTCTTCTTTCGATTGAAGAGAATATTTGCTTTTTTCAATATTTATCTCCATATCATTTTTTTAAGTATCTGACAAAATTAGGTAAAAAATGGTTAATAGTCAATTTTTTTAGTATTGAATTTTTATTTTTTTTAATAGCTATAATATAAATTCAATTTCTTTAAAGTTAAAAGTTTGTATTTTATTGTTAACCTTTAATTTTAGTCTTCCGAATTCATCTATACCTTCAATAACTGCCTGAAATTTAGTGTATTGAGTTTTAAACCATTGGATAGATTTATAATTATAAAGTTTCTGCTGGTATTCAGTAGATAGATTATGATTGTTTAGTGTTTGAAGTCGTTTAAATATAAAATTTTTTAAAGTAAAAAGTTCAGTAATGATATCTAATTCTTTATTTTTCAGAAGTTTTAATGATGTAGCATTTATTTCGGGAGGGAATAAAGTTTGATTTATATTTATGCCGATACCTATAATTGATGTACTTATCAGTGTTGAGTTTATTTTGTTCTCAATGAGTATTCCACAGATTTTTTTTGAATTTACAAGGATATCATTAGGCCATTTTATTTTGCCTTGAATTTTATGATATTGCAAATAATCGATTATTGCTAATGCTGTTGTTTGTAGTAGGGCTAATTGTTTTGTAATTGGTATTTGCTGTTTTATTATTACAGATAGAAGTAGGTTTTTATTTTTTTGACTATGCCAAGAATTGCTCCCAGTTCCTTTACCATTAGTTTGATAGTGAGCAAATATTATACTCTTGTTGGGTAATTTTTGTAGGTTCCTTTCGGCATATTTGTTTGTGGAATCTGTGATAGGCAATTCTATAAGTAAAGAATATTTAGTTTTCATTTTCGTAGTAAAGATAATTGTAGAATACTTTATTATTTCTGCGGATATTTAATTCAGCTTGTTGCATATAGTTTAAAAAATTGTCTATAAGCTTATTAGCGATATTTTCAGAGTTGAGATTTTCTTTATTTTTTTTGGGGCACAATTTATTTTCTGAAATAATTTTTTGTATCTGGGGAGTAATATTTTTTACTATTTTGTCTCTATAAATCAATTCAAAATAATGTGTAATACTCATAGAATCTACATTTTGATTAGGTAGGAGTATATTATCGCCTTTAAGTAGAGAATATGGATTTTCTACTGTGAAATTGTCTATATTTTCGGTAAAAATTTCTAATAGAGAAGGGAGAATCTTTTTTGTGAGTTTATATATACATTTGTTGTATTGCTGTATTATGCTTGTATCTTGCCAAAATATGTCTTGTTTAAAATTAATTTTTTGTTCTTTTATATCTTTATTAAGCTGATTAGCAGCATATTTTGTAGAATGTTTTAGAATTTGTATAATGGCATTATTATAGTCATCAATGTTTAGTTTCTTGTTTTGTTGGCAGGAAATATAGAAAATGCTTAGGGGAAGTAGTATTGTTAAATATAGAATTTTTTTCATACTTGCATATTTTAGAAAAAGCGTTATTTTTGGTAAAAATATAAGCTTCAATTCAAAGTTAATATAAAAATAAGAAAAGAACAAATTTTATTAGTGATGGGATTTGGGTTTATACATATAAAGGGATGGAAAAGTTTTCCAATAAAAACTGAAAAATCGGAATTTATTAGGAAATATATTTATTTTTTAGAGCAAGAATTGAAAAGTTCGGCAATACATAATGTTGTAGTTAAAGATAGAGAGGTAAAGTTTAGAGCTCCGATATTTCGTTTTGTATGGAATGGATGGAATCGTTTTAATCCTGTTTCGAGAGGAGAGTTTCATTTTCGTAGCATTGCGAATTTTGGCATTGTGGAATACAGAATATGGTTTTTAGAATTTTTTGTTTTAGCATTGATTTTTAGTATTATACCATTTTTTGGTATATTTCCATCTTTGTTTTGGCGGATTATAGCTTTATTAACGATATGGATAATTTATTTGATAAATATTTTGATAGCAACTCATAGAATAGAAAATTACTTAGGGAAGCTTGCCCATAAGTTAAATAAGGAGTTGCAGAAGCCTATAAATAGAGATATTCAATTTCAGAAGTACAATAGTTAGCTATTTTTAGAGTGCTTAGGTTGAGTTTTTAAAATTTTAGCAAGTTATTTAAAGACGTATCTCATCAGATCATTGCCTAATGCGAGTAATATAAGCATCAATAATAGAATAAAACCGATAATTTGCATAATTTCTAAGAATTTATCACTTGGTTTTCGTCCTGTTATCATTTCGTACAAAGCAAATACTGCATGTCCGCCGTCTAATCCGGGGATTGGCAGAAGATTTAATACAGCGAGCATAATTGATAGAAATGCAGTTAAACGCCAGAAAATTTGCCAGTCCCAAGTTTTACTAAACATTCTACCGATACTAATGAAGCTACCTACGGATTTATAAGCTCCTGTTTTGGGAGTTATCAAGAGTTTTAGTTGTTTTAGCATACTGTTTACGCCATCAATTCCTAATTGAAAGCCTTTTGGGATGGCTTGCCAGAAATTGTAATGGATTGTTTTTATTCTATAGAATTTAGCTAGATTAACTTCTGGATAGACGCCTATTTTTCCACTTTTAGGTACTACTAAGCTTGTTTTAATGGTATCTTTATTGCGTAAGATAGTTAATGTTATAGTATCCAATTTATGTTTTTGGAGGCTATCTTTTAATTGATCAAAAAAATTGATTTTATAGCCATTGAAGCCAATAATTTTATCCCCTTTTTTAAGTCCGTGTTTTTTAGCTACGGAATTTTTTGTAAAATCGGATATTATCATAGGTAATCGTGGAGTTATTATAAATTTTTGATGTTGAAGGAGTTTTTCTAATTTTTTTCCAGAAAAGTCAATTGTAATAGTATCATTATTTCGGATTACAGTTAAGTTGTGAGGTTCATTGAGTATCAGCTGTTTTGTAATATCAAAGAATTTTTTTACAGATTTTCCATTAACTGCAATAATTCTATCTCCATTACGTAATCCTAATTCTTGTCCTAAGGAGTCGACCATTATTCCTTTTACTTCGTTAGTTGGGATATATTGTTCGCCCCAGCTGAGGGCAATACCTATATATATTATAACAGCTAGAATGAAATTAAAAAGAACACCGGCTATCATTACTATAAATCGTTGCCATGCAGGTTTAGCGCGGAATTCCCATGGTTGTGGCGGCTTTTTTAATTGTTCTTTATCCATAGATTCATCTATCATTCCAGCTATTTTGACATATCCTCCTAATGGTAGCCAACCTATTCCGTATTCTGTTTCGCCTTTTTTTATTTTGAATAAGGAAAACCACGGATTAAAAAATAGGTAAAATTTTTCTACCTTCATTTTGAACATCTTAGCAGCTAAGAAATGTCCCAATTCATGAATAAAAACTAAAATACTTAAACTTAATATTAGTTGGATTACCTGTGTCATCAGTCAAAATTTTTGCAAACTTAATTATTTTTTTTGTTTTTTCTCATAAGGCTTATATGTTAGCATTATATTTTTGATTTTCAGATGCATATATGTTGTTTTAGGATCGTGAAATATAAGATAGCCTGCAATGAATTTGGGGGTGTAGTTTGTGTCTGTGTTTATTGATACTTCATAGTTATGCCATATGTTATCGCGACTGGTAATATTGATTACATTTTTGGGACTTATTGTATCTTTATAAATTACAAAAATTTTCATTCGTGGGAAATATGTTAAGTCGTCAGAAAATGATTTTATTTTTGCGCTTAAAGTATAATATCCTTGTCCGGGAGCTTTAATTTTAAAAAAGAATGATGATGTATCGCCGCGTATTGAGTATTCTTGTTTTTTATTCCAGATATTTAAGCCCATAAGTTTTAATCTTTCCAATGAGTCAAGTATTTGATAACGATTATTAAGAGTGTCATATATAGTCTGATACATTTGAAAGAATGCTTGAATATCTTTCATATAGTAATAGAAGGATTTGTAGAATTGTTTTCGGGTAATTTTGTATTTTTTAAAAATTTGATTGTAATATGAGAGTGATTCTGGTTTTGGCAGAGTTCTGTCATATAGTCCATTTTTCGTAAGTAAAGCGTCGGCGATGTGGATATCTGCAAGTATTTTTATTAATTTGCTTTTTGGGATTATGTCTTTTTCTTGTTTTTCTTTTTTGCAACTGATTGTTAAAGATAGTGATATAAATAAGAGATATATCGTAATTTTGTAGAATTTCATTTTAAATTTTTTGTTTTCTCGGGAAAATGAACATAAATAAAATAGCGCTTATTCCTGCAACAATAAAAGTTAATAAACGAGTAGTTAAAATTTGTTCCATACCAGTTAAAATCCAAGTAATAGTAAATGTTATGCCTACGATAATAGTAGCAAAGGCAGCTTTACCGGAGTAATTGTTAGAGAATAGTGAGAATAATATTACGATAGAAAAAGTTCCGCCGATTCCAGCCCAGACAAAGCTTACTATTGAATATATAAGATTTGATGGAACAATATATACGGAACCCAGAGCTAAGACGGCTATAGCAGCTGTGCTAATTCGAGAGTAGTTTAGTTTCTTTTTTTCGTTTGTGATTTTACGTGCTAAGATATTTTCGGATAGTTCTGTTGAAGAGAGTATGAGTAATGAGTCAGCAGTAGATATCATTGCAGCGATAGCTCCGGTTATTAAGATACCTGCCATTATAGGATGGAAAAGTTTCATAACGACAGCAGGCATTATAAATTCTTGATCACTAAAGTGGTTAGGTCCAAAGATAGCTATTCCTAACCAACCTATTGATAGAGCTCCTACGTATGCTATCAATGTCCAAATTATGCTGATATTTCTAGCTTGGATAGCTTCTTTATGGCTTCTTATAGCCATAAATCTTGTTGTGACTTGTGGTTGACCCCCGAAATAGCCTAATATCCATGAGATACCGGATACAATCATTACGCCAGCGGCGAATCCTTTGACCCCGTGAGTAAGTGAGGCATATTCTCCGCCTGCTTTATGTAGGGCTTCTGATATAGAAGTAGCGTATAAATCAGGATGGTGAGCGATATAATAGATACCTACTATTGGAGTGATTATCAGTGTTGTAATCATAATTAGTGCTTGTACTACATCGGTGTACATAACGCTTCTTAAACCTCCTACTAATGTATAGGGAATGATAATTAGCATTGTTAATATCATTCCGATATTTTTATCTAAGTGGAACATTGTTTCTAAGGTTTTGCCGCCTCCTAAGAGTTGTGCTCCTACGTAAAAAAAGAAAAAGAATACTATTGTTAAACTACTCAGAATTCGTATAGGTTGGGAGAAATCTGCGTGTTTTTTAGCTAAATAGTCTGTGAATGTTTTTACTTTATATTTTTCAGCTTCTTTTCTAAGACGCCAAGCTAATAATGACCATGAAAGTATAACTCCTCCTACGCATCCTATTGCAGTCCAGATTTCTTTTAGTCCAAATGCATAGGCTGCTCCGGGAAGTCCTAAAAGTGCCCAAGAGGATTCTCCGGTAGCTCTTTCTGAAAGTGCAGCTACCCATCCATGAATTTTACGTCCTCCTATTGAATAATCCTCTGCTGTTTTAACTTTTATTCCTTGATAAACACCCCAGAGTATCAGCAGAACTAAATATATTACCATTACGGTTAATAGTAATATTTGAGAGTGTTCCATAGTTAATTTTTTGCCAAATCTATAAAAAATTTTTGTCTATCCTTTTATTGTTTGTATTGTATTGATTTTTAGGTAATTGTGTCTGGTATGGAGATGGACATTAAATTAGTTTTTATTCTATGTTGTTTTGCACGGGATATAAAAAATCGTTATAGGGATATCGTTGTACATGGATTTTTTTTGCTTCTTTATATAGTAAATTTTTTAGCTTATCTATGTTAGTTTTTTCTTTGGCGGATATAAATATTACTTGTTCTTGTTTCATTTGCCAGATGCTTTCAATGTCTTTAAGGGATAGGTTTTCTTTATTTTTTGGTGTTAAGTCGTATTTATGTTTAGGTTTATATTGGTATGCATCAATTTTATTAAAGACTAATATAGTAGGTTTATTTGCGGCATTTATTTCTTTAAGTATCTGGTTTACAGCGTGTATATGTTCTTGATAATTGGGATGAGAAATATCCACAATATGCAGTAAGATATCGGCATCTCTGACTTCATCAAGTGTAGATTTAAAAGCTTCAATAAGAGTTGTAGGTAGTTTTCTTATGAAGCCCACAGTGTCAGAAATTAGTACGGGGATATTTTCTAATTCAATGCGTCTTGTGGTAGTATCCAGGGTTGCGAAAAGTTTATTTTCTACAAATACATTTGATTTACTCAGGAGGTTCATTAAAGTAGATTTCCCAACATTAGTGTATCCGACTAATGCAATTTTGACTAATTTACCGCGTGAGTGTCTTTGTATTTTTTTCTGTTTGTCTATTTTCGAGAGTTTTTCTTTCAGTAGTGCTATTTGCTTTTTAATTCGTCGTCTATCAGTTTCTAATTCTTTTTCTCCTGGACCTCTGAGTCCTATACCACCTCTTTGTCTTTCTAAGTGTGTCCATAGACCTTTTAGTCTTGGTAGGAGATATTGATATTCTGCTAATTCTACTTGTAATTTTGCATGTGCGGTTCTGGCACGTTGGGCAAAGATTTGTAGTATTAGAAATGTCCTGTCTATTATTTGTTTACCGATTTCTTTTGAGATATTAGCATTTTGAGAGGGTGTCAGGTCATCGTCAAAGATTAATACGTCAATGTTGTTTTTTATAACAAAATCTTTTATTTCTTGCAGTTTACCTTTGCCTACGAATGTTTTTGGATTGGGTTTTTCTAGTCTTTGATAAAATTTTGCTACTGGTTCAATATTGTTTGTTTTTGCTAAGAATTCCAGTTCGTTTAGATATTCTATGATTTTCTCAGTGGGTTCATCCTTTAATGATACTCCTATCAGTACTGCTCTGGTTATCTGTTTTTTAGTATTATCTACTTGAAATTTTTGTTTCATAAATTTTAGTAATTTTGTTCTAAGAAAATTTTATGGTCTATTAAGGCTTTAAAAATGACATTTTTAAGGGTTTCGTTTGCTGCGTATATCATATCCAATGGGTGTGGAAATGGTTCTGGGCGGCTGTTTAATTTTCTTTTTATTTTGTCTGGTAATATTGAAATTTCGCCGTTAGCAGTATAATAATAGTGTTCATATACATGGTCGGCTGCTATTGGCACTTGTAATAATAATTGTGATGTATAGTTGTCTCTGTATTCTAATTGACCTTCAATATGGGCAATTTTATATTGTCTAAAAGTGTTTAAGGTACAGGTAAGCATTTTATATTTTGGTACTTTTATAGGATTTCCGCTGCTATCGCGTACAATATTTCCTTTACTATCAAGTTTGTATTCGTATCCATCTTGTACTTTTTTCTTATAAACATCATGTTTTTCTTCAATTCTATCTGGTGATACATCTATTATCCTTAGCACTATAAATATTGTGATATCATATTTGCCTTCTCTTATATCGGTTGTAAAATATTTTATCCATAGGCTATTGAGTTGGGCTATGGGGAAGTTTAATAAATTGCTATAAAAATCATTAGAAAGTTTATAAATGGTTTGATTTTTTATGGTAATAATGACATATGTTTGTCCTTTTTGGTAGCAGATATCCATTAAAGTATCTATATCGTATAGGCTATGGTCGTATTTTTTAGCTTTTTGGAATTCAAAAAATGCTTCTCTATATGCTCTTTTACGATTTTCTTGCATAAGTTTTTTTGCGTGGGCATAATAATATCTGGCAGCATTTCGTTTTGCAGCAATCATTGGCGTTGTATAATCTTTATGTTCAAATTTGATGATTTTGCCGTTATAATTGAGAGGAGTAATGCTTTCAACAAGCTCTTGCCTTTCCTTTAAACGTTTGTATATTTTATAGATTTGTTCCCATCTATCTGGTTGCCCTTCTTCATTTAGTTCTTTTATTTTTTCCATATCTTTTTTTACAGCTAAGGGATAGGCTTTTTCAAGTACTTCAATTTGTTTTGCTTTATGTGGATTTCTTTTAAGTTTATTGACTGCATTTATTACTGCACCGTGATAATCGCCTTGTTTTAATAGTTTTTCGCTTACATTGCAGGAAAATACTATCAATATGCTAAAAAATAAAAATAAGACTTTTTTCATTTTCAAATATTTTCAACTTTACTAATTTTGTTGCACATTTTTTACAAAGAAATGAAAAATTCATAAAAAATGAAACTTTTACTGATTAGTAATTCCACAAATGCTGGTGAACAGTATTTGGAACATGCAATGCCTAAAATTGATGCTTTTTTAGGACGTGAATATTCAGAGGCTTTATTTATTCCTTATGCTATTGTGACGGATAGTTTTAACAATTACGAAAAAAAAGTTAAAGAAAAATTTGCGGAACTTGGCTATAATTTAACCTCTATTCATAGATATTCAAATCCAGTCCAAGCCATAGAAAAAGCTGAAATAATAGTGATTGGAGGAGGTAATACTTTTGCCCTTTTGCAGCGTATGTATGAAGCGGAAATAATCAGTCTTATCCGTAAAAAAATAATGGACGGTGTGCCTTATATAGGTTGGAGTGCAGGCGCAAATGTTGCTTCTCCGACAATTATGACTACTAATGATATGCCTATTATTGAACCGAAGTCTTTTAAAGCTTTGAACCTTATAAAGTTCCAGATAAATCCTCATTATACAGAAAAAACAATCCCAAATCATGGAGGTGAAACTCGTGATGATAGATTAAGAGAGTTTATAACTATCAATAAAGACGTCTATGTGGTGGCATTGAGGGAAGGTACTGCCTTAGAAATTATTGATAATAAAATCAGATTAGTTGGAGAGAAAAAAGCTAAAATTTTTAAATACGGTATAGAACCTTATGAGGTTGACAATAAAGCCTCGTTAACTTTTTTATTATCATAATGTTTGCTATATTATGTGTAAGGCTCATTTTTTCATAGCAGATGAAAATATTAACATTTATCTCTAATAGAGAATGTGGGCTAATAAATAATTTATCCGAGAGGCTATGTTAGAATAGTAATAACTGCGGTAATTAAAAAAATGAAATAAAATGTTGGATTATTTAATTGGCAAAATAGTTGAAATAACCCCTTCTTATTTGGTTATTGATGTTGCAAATGTGGGCTATTTTTTGAATATAACTTTACAAACTTATTCTAAGCTTTCTTTAAATAGTGAAGCAAAACTCTATATACATTCTATAATCCGCGATGATGCTTATATTTTATATGGTTTTGCTGATAAAGAGGAACGAGAGCTTTTTCGTTTATTGATAAGTGTTTCCGGAGTTGGTGCTAATACCGCTCGCTTAATGCTTTCAACTCTTTCTGTGGAACAACTATCACAGGCTATTATGAATAATGATGTCGCTCTTATTAAAAGTGTCAAAGGGGTAGGATTAAAAACTGCTCAGCGTATAATTGTAGATTTAAAAGATAAATTAGGTAAACCCTCCGAAACAGTTCCTTTACCGGAAAATACTCAACAAATCTCAGAAGCTATAACGGCACTTGTAATGTTAGGTTTCAGTAAAAAAGCTGCTCAACAGGCTGTGAGAAAAGTCTTTAAAC
Source organism: uncultured Bacteroidales bacterium (assembly GCA_964637235.1). Lineage (GTDB taxonomy): Bacteria > Bacteroidota > Bacteroidia > Bacteroidales > S143-33 > CAZWVR01. Next base: position 23,527 of record CAZWVR010000001.1, read on the forward strand.
CCGGTGAAAATCTTTCTGTGGAGCAAATTATAAAACACGCTCTGAAAATATTGTCCCGATAAAGACTATAAACCTAAAATTGTCGTTTTTTTAACGGTAAAAAAAATCAGAATGTATAGAAAAATTTTTATTTCGTTTTGTATATTATTGTTTGGTTTTAAAGCCTATTCCATAGTTTTTCCTCCCGATACTATTAAACCCGATTCATTACATTTTCCAGCTTTTATTTCTCCCAATCCTTTTGAAACCCAAAAATATAATTCCCCTTTATTTTTGCCATTGCCTTCAATATATACCCAACAGTATGATTTTGACCCTAAAACTGGCGATGTCTCTATAACTCAAAAAATAGGCGATTATACTCCTTATCCTCCTTATGTCTTGGATTTTAATAATTATATGAATTTGCAAAATCGCCAGTTTCTGAAAAATTATTGGAGAGAAAAAACTAAAACGGTATCTGGTAAAAATGGAGGCTTCCTCTCCGATATACTTTCGCCTGAAATAAATTTGGGAATAAAAGGTTTAAATACACTATTCGGTTCAGATAAAATAACTGTTAAACCAACAGGAGTTCTTAATGTTACTCTCGGTCTTACATATACAAAAACTAACAATCCTACTTTACCCAGATATCTGCGTAATAATACTGTATTTGATTTTGATCAAGATGTTCAGGTCGGCGTCAATGGTTCTGTCGGGAATAAAATGAATATTGCCATCAATTATAATAGTCTGTCAATGTTTGATTTTGAGGATAAAAGAAAAATAAACTATAATGGTGATGAGGATGAAATAATACAGAAGATAGAAGCCGGAAACGTTACCTTCCCCCTTGAAAATACTTTAATTACTGGTAGTACAACTCTTTGGGGTATCCGAACAGATTTGAAATTTGGTAAACTTACTATCTCCTCCGTGCTTTCTCAACAAAAAGGTCAATCAAAAACCATAGAAATACAAGGAGGAGCTGTGGTCAATGATTTTGAAATATCTGCCAGTGATTACGATGCTAATAAACACTTTTTTTTAAATCACTATTTTAGAGATCATTACGAGGATGCATTGAAAAATTTACCTGTTGTTACTCCATCTATAAAAATAACTCGTATAGAAGTTTGGGTTACTAATAAAACGTCTGATTTTCAAAATTCTCGTAATATAGTAGCATTTATGGATTTGGGCGAGGGCGATGCTAAATATATCCATGCTTCCGGCTTTGTTTTGCCACAAGTAGGCGGTGCTCCCCCAAGCAATAATGCTAATAATTTATATGAACAGATGACAACTACTTATAATGGAATACGCGATATTACACAGGTCTCAAATATTTTGAATACTATCCCAGATTTTACAGAAGGTATAGATTATGTAAAATTAGAAAACGCTCGTAAATTAGATCCATCTGAATATACTGTTAATACTGATTTGGGATATATATCCCTCAATTATGAATTGAAACCAGGCGAAGTTTTGGCTGTGGCTTATGAATATACTATGAATGGAAAAACTTATCAGGTCGGTGAATTCTCCTCTGATGTAGAATCACCTAAAACTTTAATACTTAAATTGATAAAAGGTCCTGCTTTAACTCCTAACCTCCCTAATTGGGATTTGATGATGAAAAATATTTATAGTCTTAATACTTTTTCCCTCTCAAAAGATGATTTCAAATTGGAAATATATTACAATAATGATAGAACTGGAATACCTATAAATTATATCCCAGAAGGTAAAATAAAAAATCAACGCCTACTCTCTGTTTTTAATTTTGATAAAGCAGATGAACAAAATAATCCAAATCCGGATGGCTTTTTTGATTTCATAGAAGGTGTCACTGTTGATACAAAAAATGGACTTATAATATTTCCTGAATTAGAACCTTTCGGTGAATTCTTAGCTAAAAAAATTGGCGATAAAAATATTGCAAAAAAATATACTTATCCAGAACTCTATGATTCTACTCAGTATATTGCAAAACAAGTTGCTTCAAAAAATAAGTTTTATTTAAAAGGTCATTATAAATCAACATCAGGAAATGAAATAATGCTTAATGTGATGAACCTTTCAAAAGGTTCTGTAAAAGTTACACAAGGTGGTAGAGAACTTACGGAAAATGTGGACTATTCCGTAGATTATAATATCGGAAAAGTTACAATTCTTAATGAAGCATTGTTGCGTTCCGGGCTTCCAATAAAAATTTCAATTGAAAATTACGATACTTATGGACTGATTACTAAAAATTTTGTAGGTACACATTTAAACTATCAGTTTAATCCTAATTTCAACTTAGGTGGTACTTTTGTCCACCTCTCAGAACTTCCATATGACCCTAAACCTATTTTGGGTTTTGAACCAGTTTCTAATTCTATGCTCGGTCTAAATACTTCATTTACCACAGAAGCTCCTTGGTTAACTAAATTGGTCGATTTTTTGCCTTTTATTCAAACAAAAGAAAAATCTCAAATCAATTTCATAGCAGAATTTGCTTACTTAATACCCGGTAATCCTAAAATATATAATAATCAAGTAGATAAAAAAGGTGTAGTTTTTATTGATGATTTTGAGGATAGCCAAACATATATAGACCTGAAATCCCCTCAATCTTGGGTATTAGCTAGTATCCCTCAACATCAACCAGATTTATTTCCAGAAGCTTCTGATAATCACTCGCTTAAATCAGGATATAACAGAGCCCTATTGGCTTGGTATTCTATAAACCAAGATATGCTCGATAAACGTAATCTCCCAGATTATATAACAGACGACGACCTCTCTAATCATTTTGTTAGACCTATATACGAGAAAGAAATATTTCCTAATCGCCAAAATCCTCAAAATATTCCTACTCGTTTAACTGTTTTAAATTTAGCATTTTATCCTAATGAACGGGGACCATATAATTTTGATGTAGATGGCATCCCCGGTATTTCCGCAGGTATAAATCCTGATGGAACATTGAAAAATCCAGCTTCTCGATGGGGAGGAATAATGAGAGATTTATATGTTAATGATTTTGAAAGTTCTAATATTCAGTATATTGAATTTTGGCTGATGGATCCTTTTGTTTACGATTCTACCTCAACTGGTGGATACTTATATATCAATTTAGGCGATATCTCCGAAGATATACTTAAAGATTCCAGAAAAATGTTTGAAAATGGTATCCCCTATCCCGACGACCCTACAAAAATAGATACAACTCAATGGGGAATTGTCCCTACTGGACAAATGACTACCCAAACATTTGATAATAACCCTGACGCCAGAGCTCGACAAGACGCCGGCTTTGACGGATTAACCGATACTTTGGAACGAAATTTTTATCGGAATTATATTAATAAACTCGCACAAAAGTTCGGTATAGACTCAAAAGCTTATAAAACTGCTATTAACGACCCATCTGATGACGATTTTAGATTTTATTTTGATAAATATTATGACCAGATACACGCTTCAATCCTCGATAGATATAAAAAATTTAATGGAACAGAAGGTAATAGCCCTCTTAATCCACAAAATAATCAGTATCAGGCTGTTTCTTTTTATCCTGATATGGAAGATGTTAATAGAGATAATACACTTGACAATTTTGAAGCTTATTATCAGTATGTTATACATTTAGCTCCACAAGATATGAAAGTCGGTAAAAATTATATTGTCAATAAAGTCGTTACAAATGCTATCAATCTGCCTAATAAAAAAACTAATGAAAAAATTACTTGGTATCAATTTAAAATTCCTATATATCAACCAGATAAAGTCGTAGGCAATATAAGTGGCTTTAAATCAATACGTTTTATGCGTATTTTTTTACGCGGTTTTACAGATACCATAATACTACGTTTTGCAAAAATGGATTTAGTCCGTGGCGAATGGCGTCAGTATGAGAAACCTTTGACTACTTCCGGTGAAGGTACAATATATCCACAACATACAAATGATGGAGTTTTAGATGTCTCAGTTGTAAACATTGAAGAAAACTCCCAAAAAGAACCTGTTAATTACGTTTTGCCCCCCGGAATTAGCCGTGAACAACAGTTATATGGACAACAACCTTATCAACTTAATGAACAATCCCTCGCTTTAACTGTTAAAAATTTACCCGACGGAGAAGCTAAGGCTGTCTATAAAATTGTTAATTTAGATCTGAGAAAATTTAAAAAAATTAAAGCATTCTTCCATGCAGAAGCTCTCCCCGGTGAGGAAAGCCAGCTTAAAGATAACGATATCACTGTATTTATACGTCTTGGTTCTGATTTTACACAAAATTATTATGAATACGAAATCCCTCTGAAAATAACTCCTCCCGGACATTATATTGGCGAAGCTCTATTTGCCGACGATAGATACAAAGTCTGGCCACAAGCAAATAATTTAGATCTGGATCTGCAAAAATTGTTAGACGCAAAGCATAAACGAAATATAGAGATGAGTGCACCAAACTCAAATATATCATATACAACTCCTTATGTCGTATATGATGGCGATAGAAAAATTACAATCGTAGGTAATCCAAATTTAAGCAATATTAAAGCAATTATGATTGGTGTCAGAAATCCGAATGCCCAAACAAATCGCTTCAATGATGATGGTATGGATAAATCTGCTGAAATTTGGGTAGATGAATTGCGCTTGACAGACTTTAATAATAATCCAGGTTGGGCGGCTGATATGCGCCTGAGCGCTAATTTAGCTGATTTTGGTAATATTACTCTGTCTGCTTATACTCATACCCCAGGATTTGGTAGTATAGAACAAAGAGTCAATGAACGCGCTAAGGATCAAGTCATTGAATGGGATATGACAAGCCAATTCCAGCTGGGTAAATTCTTCCCTAAAAACTTCGGAGTTTCCCTGCCTCTTTATATTGGATATTCCGAAAATATCTCAAATCCTGAATATAACCCATTTGACCCAGATATAAAATTTAAAACCGCTTTGTCTAATCCCAATCTTACCGAACAACAAAAAAAGGAACTTAAATATGCTGCACAAACTTACGTTAGACGAAAAAGTATTAACCTCACAAATATTAAAATTCAACCAATAAATAAAAATAAAAAACATAAACGTAATTCACGTCTGAGACCTCCTTGGAGTATTTCAAACTTTACAACTTCTTTCGCTTATAACGAAATATATAGACGTACGCCAATTGTTGAATTTGATATACAACAGTCTTTACTGTTATCTGTTAACTATAATTATTCACCCAATCCTAAAAATATAAAGCCTTTCTCTAAATGGAAACTGTTTAGAAAACGATGGATAAGAAATAACTTTAAATTTATTAAAGATTTTAATTTCTATTATTTACCTTCAAGAATAAGCTTTACTACTGAAATAAATCGCCAGTATAATTCCTTCAAAAGTAGAGATGTCCAAAATATAGGACTTCAACTACCTATAAGCTATCAGAAAAACTTCCTCTGGGACCGCAATTACGATTTTACTTATAAATTATCCCGTAATCTTAAAATAGACTTCTCTGCTACAAATGCTTCCAGAATAGAACCACAAGGTTGGGCTGAACAAACTCTCTTTGATAGACTTCATATACGTAAACCGCAAGACTCTATTTTCTATAATATCTTTGACCCCGGACGTAATACAGATTATAATCACCAAATTAGATTAAATTATAGAACCCCGCTTAATAAATTACCTTTACTTTCTTGGACTAACCTTAATATTACTTATTCTGCTACATACGATTGGCGAAGAGGACAAGACCCTTATAGAGTACCTGCCACTGATACAACCCCCTCTTATGTTATAGACTTCGGAAATATGATACAAAATTCTTCAACTATTAGAGCTGATTTAAGATTAAACTTCTCCTCTTTATATAGAAAAATACCATTTCTTAAAGATGTCCAAAACAGATTTACTAAAAATGGTAGAAAACCCAGACCTACAAAAGAAAAAGATGTTAAATTTCAACAGCAAAACCTTAGATTTGTTAAAGGTTTTAGAAAAATTATTAGACATAAGTTGAAAACTACTAAAATTACAAAAGTTGTTGTTAAATCTTCTGATGGTCAGATAATTAAATCATCTTTTAAAGTATTGGATAAAAATAAAATATCTATCACCCTGGATACAACTATAAAAAACGCTACTGTAATAATAAACGGTAAACGAAAACAACCAGAAAGTTGGTTCCTTATAGCCTCTGACTATTTCCTTAAATCTATGATGATGCTCCAATCTGCGTCTTTTAATTATAGAACTTCTCTGGGTAATCTGATAAATGGATATCGCCCAGAAGTATCTTTCTTAGGTATGCAAAAAATAAACGGAATATGGGCTCCCGGTTGGAACTTCATTACTGCATATTCTAAACGTTTATATGACCAAAATTATCAAGACGAAGATATTACTCAAATATTCGCCCTCAATAAATGGCTCGTTACCGATACCCTCTTTAATAAACCCTTTGACTATACCGATGCCAGAGATATACGTTTTAGAATAAATATTGAACCTCTGAACAATTTTAGAATAGATCTAAATTTCCAAAAAAATATCACTTTTAAACGTACTAAATATGGCTATGGACGCCCTGATGGATCTTTCCGATTATTAAATACTTTGGAAACTGGTAATTACTTCATATCTTTTAATATTATAAAAACCGCTTTTGAACCACTTACTTCAAAAAATAACTATTATTCAAAAGCTTATGAAAATTTCAAAAATTATCGACAAATTATTGCAAACAGATTAGCCCGACATAGAGAACTAATTGATCCAAATTATACTTATCAAACTTATTTAGATACTTCTGGCGTTCAATACCCAGTAGGATATGCCTCTACATATCAGTCTGTTTTAATACCTGCATTCCTCGCTGCTTATTCCGGTTTATCCCCTGATAAAATTCAAACAGATCCTTTTTTGTCTATCCCTCTCCCTGACTGGAGAATTACTTTTGATGGATTGGGAAATTTACCATTTCTGAAAGATTTTGTAAGCAAAATCACCCTGAATCATTCTTATTCATCTACTTATACAATCGCAAATTTTCAGCTTAACCCAAATTTTGATTTAAACTCTTTTATGAATTATGGTTATAGCGACGCTGTTTACCCTACTAATGGCTTGTTTATCCCTCGATACGAAATTAGTGGCATACGACTTAGTGAAAAATTTGTCCCTTTGTTGGGACTTGATATTAAATGGAAATATCCTATAAGTACACGTATTGAATATAAGAAAACTCGTGATCTGTTTCTGAGTTTTAGTAATAACCAAATTACAGAACATAGAAATAATACTTTTACCTTGGGGGCTGGATATACTTTTAAAAATTTGGCTTTTAATATAAAAGTTCAAGGACAAAAACAACTTATAAAAAGTGATTTAAATGTCCGCCTGGATCTATCTATGGGAAATGATATTGAAATTTATCGTAGAATATTAGAAAATATCAATGACCTAAATATTAAAAGAGATAATTTTAATCTGGCTCTTACAGCAGATTATAGTATAAACAGAAATTTGAATATTCAATTTTATTATAACCATACTATAAATGAAACTAATACCGCACCTAAAACTACAACTGTACAAGCAGGATTTAAAATTAAATATAATATTGCTCCCTAAAATTATTTTTTATAAATTTGGCATAAATAATAATTATGTATAAAATTACTCATGAATGTACCGCTTGCTATGTTTGCTATGATCATTGCCCAGAAAAAGCCATAATTCCATCAGAAATTTTTAAGATTGATTATAATAAATGTACCGAATGCGGAGAGTGCCTTGAAATATGTCCTATTGATGTAATTATATATATCCCTTCTAAATCGCCTCAAGAATTGAAAAAAGAAAATCCTTGAACCATTTATAAAGAATTTGAAAAACAAAAAAAAGTTATTTTCTTTGCCATAATATTAAAATATGTCTGAAAAACTTTTTTACATATTATTTTTTTCATTGATTATTAGTAAATTGTACGCTCAGCAAGATCCCCAGATTAGCCATTATATGTATAATGTTTTGACATATAATCCTGCATATGCAGGTCAAAGTGGTCAGATATGTTTTAATGCATTGGGGCATCAACAATGGAAAAAATTCGAAGGAGCTCCAAATACTAATTTCCTTACTGCTGATATGCCTTTGAATATTAAAGGCTATCAATTTGGCTTAGGTTTGCTCTTTATAAACGATCAATACGGCTTTGTACGCGATTTTAGATTTTATTTACCTCTTGCTTATAGATTTGATATGGGATTGTCCAACATTAGTATTGGAATCGCTCCCGGCATTTATAATGAAAAAATTAATGGCTCGTGGAAATTCCCAGATCAAACTGAAAATATTCTCAATTCTACTGCTCCTGTCACTGTTTTTGATCTAAGTGCTGGCATTTTTATGGAATATCAAAATTTTTCATTTGGTTTCTCTTCTACACATATTAATAGACCTCTATTTAAATTTTCTCCATCGGATTCCTCTACTTTCGGTGGCTCTATTCGCTTAGTGAATCATTTTTACTTATTCGGCTCTTATGATTGGCAAACTCCTAATTATCTTTTTGATATAATTCCATCTGTACTTTTTAAATCTGATATTAGTACTACTCAATTTGACATAAATCTTTCCGTTTTATACAATAAAAAATTATGGGCAGGCGTTAGTTATAGAAACAAAGAGTCTATTGTGTTCTTAATCGGTACTTCTTATTTTAGAAATATTAAGTTGGGACTTTCTTATGATTTATTACTTTCACCGATACGAAGAGTTTCTGGTGGTACTTTTGAAGCATATATCGGTTATTGTTTTGCAATAGAAAAAGCTGCTAATATTCAATATTTTAGAAATGTTAAAACTTTGTAATTTAATTAGTGTATAACAGCATAAAATAAATTGTAATTATGAAAACCTTGAAAAAATTATTTTACCTAATTGCAATAGCTTCACTGTGGTTGGTAGGTTGTAAATCTTCCGGTGTTGAAGGGGAATTGGTAGGTGTTAAAGGAAGACCTCAATGGTTTGAACCCCAGCCTTACGGTATGACTTTTGTCCCACAAGGAGCTTATACTATGGGACCAAATGACCAAGATATCCCTTGGTCTATGACGGCTGAACCAAAAGTCGTTACACTGGATGCTTTTTGGATGGATATTACTGAAATTACTAATAATGAATACAGACAGTTCGTATATTGGGTACGTGATTCTATCGCTATGAGATTAGCTGTAAAAGCTGGAATAGAAGACTTTAAGCTGGAAGTAGATGAGGATAAAATTGATCCTGATTTCTACGACCCCTCTGACCCGAATGAATGTTATTTAGATTGGTCAAAAAGAAAAGATGTATGGGCACAGGATAATCCAGAACTCAAAGACGCTCTAAAAGATCTTTATTACGATAAACAAGACGCTATCTTCGGTAAAAAATCTATTGATACTCGTAAGCTTGTTTACGAATATTGGTATGCTGATCTTAGGCAGGCTGCTAAAATGGAAAATAAATATATATATGACGATTTGGGTGGTACCGGAGATCTCCCTACTGGTCATTATTCCGGTAAAATAGTTGACTATGATTACGATAATTATGGAACTGTAAAAGACTATAAAAACAGAAGCGATATTGTTCAACACGTAAAAGTGCCTATTTATCCAGATACCTTAGTCTGGATTCGTGATTACACTTATTCTTATAATGAACCTTGGGCGCGTAAATATTTCTGGCATCCTGCTTATGACAATTATCCTGTGGTAGGCGTGAATAGGAATCAAGCTCGCGCATTCGCAAATTGGAGAACGAAAATTATGCGCGATGAAAATGCCCGTAATGGATTGCCTCCATACGAAGATTTTAGGCTACCTACCGAAGCTGAATGGGAATATGCTGCCAGAGGAGGACTTAAACTCGCTATGTATCCTTGGGGAGGTCCATATATTCGTAATTATCAAGGTTGTCTCTTAGCTAACTTTAAACCTATGAGAGGTATGTATGCATTAGATGGTGCCGCTCGTACTATGGAAGTAGCTAAATATGAACCTAATGGATATGGACTTTATGATATGGCTGGTAATGTCGCTGAATGGACAGAAGACGCTTATGATGACGCTACTTACAGATATACACATGATTTGAATCCTGTTTATTTTAGGAATGCTAAAAAAGATGATCCAATCGTTCTTAAACGTAAAGTTGTAAGAGGTGGATCATGGAAAGATATTGGATGGTATCTACAATGTGGTACACGTAGTTATGAATATCAGGATACTGCAAAATCTTATATAGGATTCAGATGTGTAAGAACTTACATGGGTACAGATGTCTCTGGATACGAAGGATATTGATTTTTATTTCATTTTTGAAAAAAGCCGCAATTTTGCGGCTTTTTTTTTTTAATTTTTTGTTTTTTTGAAAACACTTTTTTATCTTTGGTTGTAAATATTTGTGGAACACATTTTGTAATTATAACAAAAACTCAAAAACTATAAATTATGGAATTTTTTGATTTTACTCAAAAAAAATGGTGGAAAGAATTTATTCACAAACTTTACAGCTGGGGTGCTTCAGTTGTGCTTATTGGAGCTCTTTTTAAAATTACACACTGGCCCGGAGCTAATATAATGTTAACAATAGGTCTTACCACGGAAGCTGTGATATTCTTTTTCTCAGGTATTGAACCTGCTCCAGAGGAATTAGACTGGACATTAGTATATCCTGAATTAGCAGGTGTTACAGAAGAAGATGAACTTGATGTATTAAGTTCTAAAAGCAAAAGAAGACACAGAGGTGAAGAATTACCTGCTGCTTCTGTGGAGGCTATCTCTAAATTAGATGCAATGCTTGAAAAAGCCGGGGAACAGGGTCTTTTTGAAAAACTGCATGATGGACTTTCTAAATTTAGCGAAAATCTTGATAAACTTCACGATATCACTGATGCTACCTTAGCTACTAAGGAATTTGCAGATAATGTTAAAAAGGCTGGTCAAAATGTATATACATCTTCTGAGGAAGTTAGTAATACCCTTAAAGATGCTTCTAATAATTTCAATAACACATTGAAAGATGTTTCCGGACATATTTCTAATTTAGGAAATGCTTATGAACAAAGTGCACAAGAAGCTAAATCCTTAGCAGAAGGTATTAAGAATTCTGCACAATCTGTTAGTTATTCTCTTGATAATTTTGCTGATGCTGTATCTAAGAAAATGGAAGCATTAGGCGAAATTGATTTTTCTGTTTTAACTGATGGTAATAAAACTTATAATGAACAAATCTCTCAATTAAATAAAAATCTTTCTGCCATTAACGCTATATTTGAAATGCAATTGGGTGAAGCTAATCTTGATCAAATGGTTAAAGATATTTCAGACTCCGCAGAACATGCTAAAAAATATTCTCAAGAAATTGCTAAACTCAGTAGAAATCTTGAAGCTTTGAATGAAGTTTATGGAAGAATGCTTTCCGCATTGAATGTAAAACTTGATTAATTATCAAGTTTTTGTGTTTAACTAAAAATTTTTATTGATATGGCTGAAAAAAAATTATCTCCACGGCAGAAAATGATTAACTTGATGTATTTGGTGCTTACTGCTATGTTGGCACTAAACGTTTCTGCCGAAATTCTGAAAGCTTTTGAGCTTATTGAAGCAAGTATAAGAAAATCCACATCCCGAATACAAAATAAAATTGATGAGGAATATTCAACATTCAGTGAGAAATTAATGACTGAGGGAGAAAAGAAAGTAAAAGTTTGGTACGATAAAGCAATGAGTGTAAAGCAACAAACTCAGCATCTTTATACTTATATTGATACTTTGAAATTCCAAGTAATGGATCTCGCCGGCGGTGATAAAGGCAAAACTTATGATGAAAAGTTTAAACTTTTTAGAAAAGATGACAGAGAAGCCGGTGAACATATTTTGTTTAATTTAGGTAAAGTTTATAACCTTAAAAAAACTTTAATTCAATATAGAAGTTTTTTAGTAAAACTTATTGAGCAAGATACTTCTAAAAATGCTCAAATATTAAAGAAAAATATATTGAAAAGTTTAAGCACCGATAGCCTTTATAATGAAAATGAGAAGACTTGGGTTGCTTGGGAAAAAGCTAATTTTTCAGAGATGCCAGCTGTGGCAGTAGTTGCTATGCTCACCAAATTGCAAAATGATATTAAGAATGTGGAAGCAGATGTCTTAGCATACCTTTTAGGTAAAATTGGTGAAGGTGAGTTCCACTTTAATAAGATATATGCAGTAGTAAATAGTAAAAAAAGTTTTGTATTGGTAAATGAACCATACCAAGCGGAAGTTTTCCTTGCCGCTGCTGATACTACCCAGCAATTGGTTATTAAATTAAAGGAAGGAAATCCAGATTATTTGAAAATTGAAGGCGGAATGGGTATATATAAACCCCCAACAGGTAGTGTTGGTACCTTTAAGTGGGGTGGTGTGATAAAAGTTAAAAATCCTGCTGGTACAGATACATTAGAATTCCCATTCGAGAGTGAGTATCAGGTAGTTCAACCTGCTGTATCTATTTCTCCTACTAAAATGAATGTATTTTATATTGGAGTTGATAACCCTGTTGCAATCACAGCTTCGGGAGTTCCTGATAATGCATTACGAGTTGTAATGACAAATGGAACTATTCGTAAAGTTGGTACTGGAAAGTATATCGTAAGACCTAGGAGTGTAGATAAAAATGCTACAAAAACTCGTATAAGTGTATCTGCACAAGTTCAAGGAGCAGCTCGTTCATTGGGTTCTATGAAATTCCGTGTATTGAGGATACCTGACCCATATCCTGTTGTAGGAGGTAAGAAAGGTGGTGTAGTTGCTAAATCTTGGTTAATTGCTCAAACCTTTGTAAAAGCTCAGTTAGATAACTTTGTGTTTGATTTAAAATTCCCTGTTGTAGAATTTACTGTTTCCGCTACTATTAAGGGGTTCACAGAAGAAATAAAATCTAAGGGTGCTACTATAACACCACAACAAAAGAGTCTTATTAGACAACTGAAGCATGGGCAAAAAGTATATTTTGAAAATGTTAAAGCAAAAGCTCCTGATGGCTCTATTCGTCAGATTGGTTCTATTTCATTCAAATTGAGATAAAATATTTATTAAAATTTTTAGGGTTGTCCAGGAGGTATTTTATTAAAAACTTGTAGCCTTTTGGGCAGCCCTTTTTTACTATTTAGAAATTTATTATTGTTTAAGCTATATTTTTGTACATTTGTGCAATATTTTTGCAAAATTTCTGTTATTTATAAAAATAAAACACTTATCTATGAAAATAAAATTTGTAATCCTTGTAGCGGTTCTGTTTTTATGGCAGTCTATTATATATGCACAAGAGGGAACTGGTATTACTGTAAGGGCATTGCCTTATGAGGATTTGCATGCTCGCAATGATAAGCCAGTACCATATCAATATGTAAGGGAGGCGGATGTTATGTGGGCAAAGATACTTTGGCAAAGAATTGAATTATCTGAAAAAGAGAACCATATACTTGCTTTGCCCAGAGAACCCGTTGGCAATAGGATGAGTTTAATTGATGTTTTACTAAAAGGTATCCATACTGAAAGTCTTACGGCATATAAGGCAAGTCCTGATGATGCAGGTCATGAATTTGATAATATTATGACAGAGAATGACGTTCGTGAGCAAATGGGGGCTACGACAAAAACTCAGATAGTTGAGACACTTGAAGGCTATGATACTATTACTGTGGAAGAAAATTATAATTCTGCTGATATTGTTGCTTATATGGTTAAAGAAATGTGGTTTTTTGATAAACAACGTTCTGTGATGGATTTTCGTATTATAGGATTGTGTCCTATAAGGAAATATTATCGTGAAGATGATGTAGATCAGACAAATCCATTGTATAAAAAGGTTTTTTGGGTCTATTATCCAGAAGTAAGACCTAAATTAGCTAAAAGCCCAGTATATTGGCCTTATACTGATGTTACGAATATTACTTATGATGATATTTTTCAGAAGCGTTTATTTTCCAGTTATATTTATATGGAGTCTAATCCATATAGGCGGGCAATATTGGAATATAAAAAAGGTTTAGATGTTTTAGTTGAGGCTGAAAGAATAAAACAAGAGATGTTTAATTTTGAGCAGGATTTATGGTCTTATTAATTGAGAGATATAAAAATACAAAAACGGGTCTGTTAAGGCAGTCCCGTTTTTTTGTTTTAAAAATGTTTGAAAATGCATAACTTTGTAGTCTGAAAATTAAGTCAATAAGATGTAAAATTCTGTATATTTTTGTAATAACGTTTATATCTGTTTAGATAATAATTTTAAAATGTGTATTGTAGATAAATATCTAAAAAGAACATAATGAGGGCAGAAGGCATTGTAATAAAGTCTACTGGTTCTTGGTACACAGTAAAAACTGATGCAAATGATAAGTATAGATGTAAGATTCGTGGAAAACTTCGTACTTGGGGGTTTGAGACTACTAATCCTATTGCAGTAGGTGATAGAGTTGAGATAGAAACTATTGATGAAGAGACTGGACTTATTATTGATATTAAGGAACGTAGAAACTGTATTGTTAGGCGTGCAGCTAAACTCTCAAAACGGAAGCATTTATTGGCATGTAATGTTGATCATGCAGTTTTAATAGTCACTGTTGATTTTCCTAAAACCCATACGGAGTTTATTGATAGATTTTTGGTGAGCGCAGAAGCATATAAAATCCCAGAAAAGACCTTAATAATAAATAAAATGGATTTATATAACAGCGAACAAATGCAGGTAGTTAATGAATGGACTAATATTTATCGTAATATAGGCTATCGTGTTTTGCATATTTCTGCCGTAGAAGGAACCAATTTAGAGCAGGTAAAGGATATTTTAAAGAATAAAATTAATGTTTTAGTCGGTAATTCTGGCGTAGGTAAATCTACTTTAATAAATGCGATAGATCCTTCTTTAAATATAAAAACTTCTGAGATATCTCGTAAGTATAAGACGGGTAAGCATACAACGACTTTTCCTCAAATGTATGAATTATACTTTGGGGGCTATATTATAGATACACCGGGAATACGGGCATTTGGAACTGCTGATTTAGATAAGGCTGATATAGCTCATAATTTTCCTGAGATGTTTGCTTTATTGCCATATTGTAAATATAAGAATTGTTTACATATAAATGAACCGGGTTGTGCGGTTAAGGAAGCTCTTGCCGAAGGTAAAATAGCTATTTCTCGTTATAAAAGTTATTTGAGTATGGTTTTAGATGAGAATACAAAATATCGCATTGATGAATATAAAGCATAAAAGGCGGAAAGGTATAATTTTAGCTTTATTGAGTGCATTAGGATTTGCAAATGTTTATTTTTTTAGTAAAAGTGTTTTGGATAAGATACCTTTTCCTGTATTTGGCTTTTATTGGTTTGGTTTTTCTTTTATCTTTTTGATATTTTGGGCTTTTCTTACAAATTTACGTAAAGATTTTGAGATAATTTCTTATGGTCATAAAGCAATATTGATAGTGGTTTCATTGATAGAGGTGATTTCTACTGTAATGTTTTTTTATTCAATAAAATTGATACATAATCCATCTATTATATCATTTCTTACCAATTTTGTTCCGATATTTGTTGCTATTTTGAGTTTTATATTTTTAGGTGAGCGTTTTGTTTTTTTGGAGTATGTTGGTATTTTAATAGCAGTAATTGGTTTATTATTTTTAGCTTATAAAGATAATTTTTCTTTTCATGATTTTTTTGATTTAGCAACCGTATTAGCTTTATTTTCAAGTTTTTTATATGCTGTCAATTCAGTTTTAATAAAAAAGAGTGTAAAGAATATTTCTCCGTTATTATTTGGAGTTGTTCGGGTAATATTTTTGTTTCTGTTTTTTGTTTTATATGTGGTATATAAATCTATTGATATTCATATAACTAAGAATATTTTGATAAATTTATTTTTGGGTTCACTTTTAGGACCAACTCTATCAATTTTATTCTCATTATATGCTTATAAGTATATAGAAGCTACTTATGTATCGATAATTGTAAGTTTGAAAAGTTTGTTTACGGTGATTATAATTTTCTTATTTATGAATATGCTACCTACTCGTTTCCAATTGATAGGAGGATTTTTAACATTAATAGGGGTAATAGTAATGTTTTATGGCAAAGCATCATATTTAAAGTTTAAGGTAAAATAGTATTTGTAATTTATTGATTTTTAGTACTATCTTAATGTTATTAAATCATTATTTTACTATGAAAAAGGCTACATTCTATTTTGGGTTAATATGTATTTTTTTTCATATAAATGTATATAGTCAAAGTTATAATTTGCCTTTGGAATATTTTTATCGCAATTTGTATTTAAAATATTTAGGCACTGATACTGTTGTGCATACAGTTTTTGAGCCTTTGCAAGCTGATATGGTTAATTGGAATTTTCCCCATAAACATTATAAGAACAAATTTTTAGAATGGCTTTTTAATAAAAATCAAGTTGTTTTGGTACATAATAAATTACATTTATACGGTAATTTGTTATTTGATTTTTATAAAGGACGTAATAAAGGGGATACAAATACTTATTGGCGAAATACTCGTGGATTTCAAATTTTTGGATATGTGGGTAATAGGCTATCTTTTTATACAGATTTTTATGAAAATCAGGAAGCTTTTTTGCCGTATATATATGACAGAGTAGAATATACAGATGTAATACCAGGAAGAGCTAATTGGAAGGATTTTAAAGATTATTCCAAAGATTTTAATTATTCCTCAGGATATATTTCTTTTGATTGGACACCTTCTTTTAATATTCAATTGGGGCAGAGTAAATTTTTTATAGGAGATGGGTATCGTTCTTTATTTCTTTCGGATAATAGTTATTCGTATCCGTTTTTAAAATTTGATTATAGAAAAGGTAATTGGCGATATATAAGTATATTTACAGAATTTACAGATTTTAGGGGGCGATATTATGCTTATCATATAAAACGTCATTCTACAATAAATGTATTAAGTTTTGCAAGGAAACATTTTGAGTTTTCACTATTGGAGGGCATATTATGGCATACATCAGATGATTCTACTTATATAAAGCGTTTTCCTTTTTTATATTTTATACCAATTCCTTTTCTTAGGGAACCATTTATTTTAAGAGAAAAGCATAATTTTTTATTAGGCATTAATTTGAGGTTTACACCTTTGAGGTATTTTGATTTATATGGACAGTTTGTTTTGGATAAAAAAGCATTTATTTATAAAAAGGATTTTTGGGCTTATCAAGCTGGGGTAAAATTTTACGATTTATTTTTTAATCATTTTTCAGGGGTTAATTTATTTGTTTCGGCTGAATATAATTATGCAGCACCTTATATGTATTTTGGAAATGAGAAATATGAAAATTGGGTTCATTATAATCAACCATTAGCACACGTAGAAGGTGCTGATTTTAAGGAGTTTGTACTTAATACTTCTCTAAAATTACAGAATTTACTTTTTTTATGTCGTTATGGGAGTATTTTAACTGATGAAGATACAACAGGTACCAATTTTGGAAAAGATTTATTTAAAGAAGCAAATGGAGTTTTTATTATTAAAAAAGTAGGAGAAAAAAATCCTACTTTCGTAAAAAATATATATTTTAAGCTGGCGTATATTGTTAATTATCATTATAATTTTGAGGTTTTTGTTGCATATCAGATGCGAAAATTCAGAAATAATATTACGCAAAATCAGATAAATTTTGTATTTTTCGGCATAAAAACAAATTTATCAAATTTTTATTACGATTTTTAAACTTTTGGAATAATGCAATTGCGAGTTTTATATAAAAAGGCTTTGGCATTAGAGGATTTAGATATTCAGGAGGCATTATATTTATATCGGGAGGCACCTATTTCTGATTTAATGTATATAGCAGATGAGTTAAGGAAAGTTCATACTAATAATTCAGGAATAGTTGGTTGGATAGTTGATAGAAATGTTAATATTACTAATGTTTGTATAGCTCGATGTAAGTTTTGTAATTTTAGTCGTCCATTGGGTGCACCGGATTCTTATATCACGACAATGGAAGAGTACCGTAGTAAAATAAAGGAACTTTTTCAATTAGGTGGTAATCAGTTATTATTGCAGGGAGGTTTGCATCCTTATTTGGATATAGAATATTACGAAGATTTATTTCGGAGTTTAAAGAGGGAATTTCCGCAATTAAAATTGCATGCATTAAGTCCAGCAGAGATTGTATATATATCAAAAAAGTCGGGCTTAACATATCGTGAGACGTTGCAGAGGCTTATAAATGCAGGTTTAGACAGTTTGCCGGGAGCAGGAGCAGAAATTTTGAGTGATAGAGTTCGGCGTATAGTTTCTCCTGGAAAATGTACAGCAGAGGAATGGTTAGAAGTTATGCGTCAAGCCCATATTTTGAATTTACCGACTTCTGCCACAATGATGTATGGTACATTGGAGACTGATTATGAGCGTATAGAGCATCTTATAAAGATACGGGATTTACAGAAGTTAAAACCATCTGGACATTATGGATTTATTACTTTCGTTCCTTGGCCATATCAGCCGGAAAATACACGTTTACAACGAGAATATCCCCATTTAGGTAGGAGCACAGCAGTAGAATATATTCGTATTATTGCAATTTCTCGGATAGTATTGAATAATATTAAAAATATTCAAGCGTCTTGGTTAACTGTTGGCAAAGAAGTTGCGCAAATTTGTTTACATGCAGGTGCAAATGATTTCGGTTCTATTATGATTGAGGAAAATGTAGTATCTTCGGCTGGTGCTAAATTTAAAATGGGTATTCAACAGATACAGGAGGCTATAAAAGAAGCCGGTTTTATACCTGCATATAGAAATCAAAAATATGAATATATTGATTATCAACCGTTAACAATATAAATTTTTACACAATGAAGCTAAGGTTAAAAATACTTATTTACATAATTTTTGTTATATCACTAATTTTTGTGGCAATAGTTGGTTTAGTTAATTATCGTTATAATAAGATGATGGTTTCCATGGCACATAGATTAGCGGATATGTATTCTGAACAAAGTGCTACATCTGCTGAGGCTATGTTAAGAGAGGATTTAAAGGTCACAAGTACATTAGTAGATGTTT
This sequence comes from uncultured Bacteroidales bacterium, assembly GCA_964637235.1. Lineage (GTDB taxonomy): Bacteria > Bacteroidota > Bacteroidia > Bacteroidales > S143-33 > CAZWVR01. The sequence goes on from CAZWVR010000001.1 coordinate 42,657, forward strand.
TTAAAAATCTTTTAGCTTTAAAAGAAAATAGAAGAATAAAATTGACTAAAAGAATTTTGGAAAGTACTTTGAGAGCCCATGATCAATTTTTAGCTACTTGGATATCAATAGAGATTTATGGTATAAATCCTAATTGGCCTTATAATTATGGACGTATTCGCTATATTGCTTTTTGGGAGTCGGGAAATATTAAAATGAAAATAGATACATTAGACCTTGAAGGTGATGATTATACGTCTATATATTACAGAGAAAAAGTAAGTCCGAATAAAACTTTTATTACTAATCCGTATTTATATTCATATACTGAAGATACAGCTTCTACCTTTTTAGAGA
>CAZWVR010000001.1:43002-68683 GCA_964637235.1 uncultured Bacteroidales bacterium
AGACGAGCTTAGGTGCTAAAATGTTTATATCTGATAGATTTATTGGTATAGTAGGAGTAGATGTGTCATTGGATAGATTTCAGGACATTTTGAATAAAATTAAACCTTTTAAGGATAGTAAAATACTAATTGTTGCTAATGACGGTACTATTGTAGCCCATACTGATAAAAAATATATAAGAAATAATTTGAAAAATGTAATGGGAGATGTATTTTATTTTGATGTGATTAAAAAAATTAAAGAGGGTAAACCATTTGTTGCCACATATTCAAATAATAAAAAAGATTATTATGTTTCTTTTTATCCTATATATGTAGGTGATGAAAATACTCCATGGAGTTTAGGATTTATTGTACCTACTGATGTTATTTTGAAAGATATTCGTAAAAATACTCGTGATTCTGTTTTACTTTCTTTATTGGGTTTATTGATTATATCTATTTTGTTATGGATAAACTTTACTTCATTAATAAGACCTATTGAGCGTGTAACAAAAACTCTTGAAAAACTTTCAATGGGTGAAATTGATTCTGCTTTAAAATTACCGGTTAATAGAAAAGATGAGTTGGGTATAATGTCATTGGCAGTTAATAGTTTAATAGATGCTCTTGAAAAAACTGTGGATTTTGCAATAAAAATTGGACAAGGCGACTTAGATGCTAAGTATAATTTATTGGGACCTTATGATAAATTCGGATCTGCATTGCTTGATATGAAAAATAGTTTAATAAAAAATCGTCAATTGCAAGAAAAACAGCGTAAAGAGAGCGAGAAGTTAAATTGGATGCAAAAAGGTCTTTCTGAATTAAACGAAATACTTCGTTTGAAAAGTGATAATTTAGAGAATCTTTCTTATTCTGTATTGAAATATCTGATAGACTATTTGAATGCAAATCAAGGAGGTTTTTATGTAATTGATTTTAAGAATAAAGATAAAATTATATTAACAGCAGCTTATGCTTACGAACGTCGTAAAATGTTAACTGCGGAGTTTGAGATAGGAGAGGGGCTTATCGGTCGTTCTGTTAAGGAAAAGACTGTAATTCAACTTTCGGAATTGCCAGAAGGGTATACTTTTATAACTTCTGGTTTGGGAGGAGCTACTCCTAATAATTTGATAATTTTACCCTTCGTTTTTGAGGATGTTGTTTATGGTGCTATTGAAATATTAAGTTTTCAGCCTTTTGAAGATTATCAAATTGATTTTTTAAAACAAGCAGCGGAACGTATTGCTTCTACTATTTCAATTATGCAGAAAAATATAGAAACAAAAGAACTTTTGAAACAATTGCAATTGCAAACTGCAACATTTGAAATGAAAGAAAAGCAATTTGCTCGTATGAATAAGCGACTTAAACAAATGCAGAGGGCAATAGAACTACGTATGATTGAGATTGATATGATAATTGAGGCTTTTTCTTTGTTAGCCTCTGTTATAGAGATTGATTTAGATAAAAAAATAATTTCTGTAAATTCTGTGTTGCCGGAAATATTATCAGTATTGCCAGAGGAATTGATTGGTAAAAATATATATGAGATAATAGAAAAACAATATGGCGAAAAATGGAATGCTATATTCTGGGATGATCTATATAAAGGTATTGTTCGCGAAAAACGTACTTTATATAGCTATAATGGTCGTAAGGTGCGTTTCAAAGAAGTTTATATCCCGATAAAAGATAAGCAACAGCAAGTTATCAAAATAGTAATTATTGGTGTACAATTAAACGGTGAAACCAAACAGAGTTAAAATTATTTAATTGCTATTTTGCTTGTATTTGTTTAATATATCTTTATTGATTTGCAAAGGTTTGGCTTTTAGCTAATTAATAAATGTAAAAAACAATATCAATGAAACCAAGAGTAAGATTTGCACCGAGCCCTACGGGACCACTACATATAGGCGGTGTTAGAACCGCCCTTTTTAATTATCTATTTGCTCGTAAACATAATGGATATTTTATTTTGCGAATAGAGGATACAGACCAAAAACGTTTTGTGCCAGGTGCTGAACAATACATTATAGAAGCATTAAAATGGCTTGGTCTGGAATATGACGAAGGTCCCGATATAGGCGGTAATTATGGTCCATACCGACAGTCTGAAAGAAGACAGATTTACAAGCAGTTTATACAAAAACTTATAGACACTGGTGCGGCATACTATGCCTTTGATACCCCAGAAGAATTGGAACAATTTAGAACAAAACTAAGAGAAGAGAAAAATCCTGTGCAGTGGTATAATTATTTAACTCGCGACAGAATGCGAAATTCCTTTACTTTAAGCGAAAAAGAAGTGCAAAAACTTATAGAACAAGGCACTCCCTATGTTGTGCGTTTTAATATTCCGAAAGATAAAGAACTGGAAATTAACGACACTATACGCGGAAAAGTAAAAGTCCACACCTCCACCCTTGACGATAAAGTGCTCTTTAAATCTGACGGACTACCAACATACCATTTAGCAAATATCGTTGATGACCACCTAATGCAAATTACTCACGTTATACGTGGCGAAGAATGGTTGCCTTCACTACCTTTGCACGTTTTACTTTACGAGGCTTTTGGCTGGGAGCCTCCTATTTTTGTGCATCTACCTTTGATTTTAAAACCTACTGGAAAAGGCAAACTCAGCAAACGTGACGGCGAAAAAATGGGATTTCCTGTTTATCCGTTAGACTGGAAAGACCCTGATACTGGCGAAATAAGTCGCGGTTTTAGAGAATGGGGATATTTGCCCGAAGCTGTTATAAATATGCTGGCTCTACTGGGCTGGAACCCAGGTGACGATAGAGAAATTTTTACTATTGAGGAACTTATAAAAGAATTTTCACTCGATAGAGTGCAAAAAAGTGGTGCCCGCTTTGACCCTGAAAAAGCTAAATGGTTTAATCAGCAACATCTTAAAAATTTTTCTAATCAAAAAATTGCTGAATATCTCCTTAACTATTATAAAAACCAACAGATTGATAAAGATAAACTACTGAAAATCATTGAGTTAGTAAAAGAAAGAGCTGTTTTTCTCTCCGATTTTGTGCCTCTTACAGAATACTTTTTTAAAGCTCCGAAAGAATTTGACAAAAAGTCTTTGAAAAAATTCTGGAAAAAAGACACTCCGCAAATTATTAACGAACTAAAACAGTTTTTGACTTCTTTGCAAGATTTCACTTCGCAATATATAGAGGAACAATTCAAACATTGGATAGAACAAAAAGGTTATGGATATGGAAAAGTGCTAAATCCATTGCGTATTCTGCTTGTAGGAGTAAATAAAGGGCCACATATTTTTAATGTTTTAGAACTGCTCGGAAAAGATGAAGTGCTAAAAAGAATAGACTATGGATTGGAAAAATTAGCGTAAAAATGGCACAAAACATTTTAAAAAAAAGAAATAAAAATTTTTTGACTACTTCCGAAGCTGCCCAGTGGGCTAGTAAATTCCTAAACCGTAATGTTAGTAAATCAAATATTAGTTATCTTATTCAATACGGAAAGTTAAATAAATATCAGTTTAATGGCACAGTAGTCGTTAAACTGTAGGAATTAAAGTCATATTACGAACAACATAAAAAATTGGAAAATAACTGGAAAAACTCATTGGGCGAAGATTTAAACTGGCATTTATCTTTTGCCGAATATAAAGAGTCGGAAAGAACAAAGCACGTGCACCGCTTGCATCCGTACAAGGGAAAATTTATCCCGCAACTGGTTGAATATTTTCTTGACAACCACACTGATGAGTTTAAAAAGCAGGTATTTTTCCGTCCTGGTGATATTGTCCTTGACCCTTTTTGTGGAACTGGAACAACTCTGGTGCAAGCTAATGAACTGGGAATTCACGCCATAGGCATTGACATTTCGCAGTTTAACGTGCTAATTGGAAATGTGAAAACAAGAAAACACAATTTGATTGCTCTAAAAACTACTATTGACGAAGTGACTTACAAACTCAAAAAATTTCAAAGCCAGCATACAAATTTACAGTTTGAACAGGAACTAACAGACAAACTCAATGAGTTTAACAATGTTTATTTTCCTTCGCCTGATTATAAAATTAAACTTAAACAAAAGATAATCAACGAGAAACAATACGGACAGGAAAAATTAAAAGAATTTTTACCTGTTTACAATAGTCTAATAAAAAAATACAATATCAAAATAAAGCAGGATAAAGACAGTAGTTTCCTTGACAAATGGTATATTGCACCAGTTAGAGATGAAATTGAATTCTTGAAAGATGAAATCAATAAAATAAAAGACGACAGCATACGAGAGACGCTTTATATTATTTTGAGTCGCACAGTCCGCTCGTGCCGTGCAACTACACACGCAGATTTGGCAACACTGAAAGAGCCAGTGCTTGCTCCATATTATTGCAAAAAACACTCTAAAATTTGCAAACCCCTTTTTACAATCTCCAACTGGTGGGAACGCTACACCAAAGACACCCTCAAACGACTGGCAGAATTTGACCGCTTACGCACAGAAACTTTTCAATTGTGCATATCCGCAGATAGCCGGACAGTTAACATCGTTGATGAGGTAGAAAAAATCAATCCAGAATTCGCAAAGCTAATTGAAAAACAGAAAATCGCAGGTGTTTTTTCATCGCCGCCGTATGTGGGATTGATAGATTATCACGAGCAACACGCCTATGCTTACGAACTTTTCGGATTTGAGCGTAGGGACGATAAAGAAATAGGACCACTATTCAAAGGACAGGGCAAAGAGGCACGTCAGTCTTATGTAGAAGGGATTGCCAAGGTGCTAAAAAACATAAAACCTTTTTTACGTGAGTATTATAACATTTTTCTTGTGGCAAATAACAAATATAATCTATATCCAAAATAGCAAAACTATCTGGAATGCAAATAGTTAACCAATACAAGCGTCCTGTTCTCAACCGTTGGAAAAAAACAGAAAAACAGCTTATGCGGAAATAATTTTTCATTTAAAAGGAAAATAAAATGAGTCTCAATCAGGAACAAAAAGATAAAATTGTCAATGTTATAATTGAAAGTGTTAGAAAAAAGTTAGCAAGGTATAATCCAGAGTCTAAGTATATGCCTTTTCATTACAGGCTATTGGGCAAAGATAGAATGGCTTTATATTCCTTTATCCAGTCATTGAAAACTACTTTTATAACATCAATTTTTGAGCCTGTGGCACAAGCCATTGCAGAAGAAAATTACAAAATTGCAGTTAAACAATATAATGTTGGAAATGAGATTACAGACTTAGCTCAGCAAGAAATACAGCATATAATCAACGAATTAACCGTTGGAAATATTCTTTCCAATAAAAAACAAGAAATAGAACGAATTAGAACAGTTGCCACAGAAGGAAAAGTCAACAGACTGAAAACTGCCAAAGTAGATTTGTATCTGGAAGATTATGATGGAAAAATTTATCTGTTTGACCTGAAAACAGTAAAACCTAATATTGGCGAATTCAAAAGCTACAAACGTACTTTATTGGAATGGATAGCCATTCTTTTGTATAAAAATCCCGATGCGCAAGTAAATTCATATATTGCTATGGCATATAATCCCTATTATCCAAAACCTTATGAACGCTGGACACTTAAAGGTATGCTTGATATAGAAAACGAATTACTCATAGCCGAGGAATTCTGGAATTTTTTGGGCAAGGATAATATCTTTGACCAATTATTGGACTGCTTTTCAATTGCTGGCAATAAACTGCGTCCTGAGCTTGACAGATTTTTTGCTAAGTTTAAATAGTTTTTTGAGATAGTATTTTAGGCTTTTGTTGGAATACGTTTTTGTATTTCGTTGCGGAGTTCTTTTAGAGATATATTACCTATTGCGAGGTTTCTTAATTCTCCCATTATCCAATTTATTAAGTCTTCTTTATTGTGTTTAGGATTTAATTGATAGAATTTTTCTATTAAGAAGTCTATTGGAGCAATTAGTTCTTCTTTTTTACGTTTTTTAAAATTTAGGATATTTAAAACAGATTGGAGCTCCATATTTGGGTGCTCTATAATTATTGGGAGCATTCTTTTTGCTATTTCGTGATGGAGATTATTTTGTTTTATAAAAGCGAACATATCTACAATTTTACGATAATTGATTTTTTTGCGGTTATTTAGTTTTTTATATTGCCAATATTTAACATTTTGTCCAAAGAAATATGCTACAAATTTTGGTTCAAATCCCATTGCAATTATTTCATCGATTATAGGGACGAGGTTATTTCTTAGAATATAAGTTTTGATATTTTCGTTTATTTGCCATTTTTTAATTTTTTCTAATATTTGGTCATAGGTATATTTTATATTGCGTTTAATTCTTTCAATGTATTGATCTTCAAGTGGTATTGGGGGGAGGTCTGTATCTGGATACATTCTATCAGGACCTGGAAGTACTCTTTCAAAAGTGGTAGTACCATCTGGGAGCCATTTACGGGTTTCTGGGGGGACACCGTCAAAAGCCATTAAAGCTCTTTCTTGAATGGTTTCCAGAGCAGTTTTTACGTCATCTTTTGGAGCCCAGAATATAATAATTGCGTCATTTTCAGTAGCATTTAAGGATTTAGCGATTTTTGTTAGGTGTTCAGAAGTTTTTTCATCGTATTTAGGATTTATATCTTCGGAAGTTATCATAAATGGTGGCAGTAGACAGGCTATAACTTTGAGTCGTCCTGCTATTTCGTCTGTAAAAGTTTTTCCGGGCTGAGTGAAATGAGATAAAATATTTGCAAAGTATGGTAATTTAACTGCATAGAACTCGTAATTTTTTTCGTAAGCCTGTTTCATAGGTTGATAGGAGAAGTTATAATCTTCATAGTTGATTTTTTTATATATTATGTTCCAGTTTTCTTTTTTAGTTCTGGCGTTAAGTTTATTTTTGATATTAAGGAGTGCGCATTGTCTAAAAGCTTCATTATGCGAAAGTTGGGGTATAAGTTTAATATGCGCTACGCCTTTTATTTCAACTCTTGTTCCTCCTTTACAGCTTACGTTTACATCTTCTCTTGCGGCGCCAATACCTGTTCGGACTTTTCCGCTGGAACGGTTTATAAATCTGATTACTTGTGCTGCTTCTGCCAATTCTTGGGGAGTGAACATATCAGGATATGTGACAGTTTCTATAAGAGGCATACCGAGCCTGTCTGTTTTGTATATTCTTGTATGTCCGACGTCTGATATTTCGCGGCAAGCGTCTTCTTCGATACTTAGTTGTAGTAATCTAACTTTTTTATGTTTTAGGGGGATTTCACCTTCGACACCGACGATAGCAGTTCTTTGGAAGCCAGTAGGGATACTCCCGTCGAGGTATTGTTTACGGGTTATATGTACTTCACCAACAATATTTAATTTTGATAGTAAAGATATTTCTACTGCTATATCAAGGGCTTGGCGGTTCATAGGGAATGGGGGAGTGTCGTCTATTTCGTATGTACAAGTTGTACGGTTGTTAATTCTGTATATTATTGTTTTTCTGGTTTTAAATTCCATTAGGGCAGTGCCGTCGTATTCTCCCATTTCGCTGAGAGTAGGACGCATATGTCGGATTATTTCTGCGTCATAGTCGTCATCGGAGTGATAAATACCTGCGGGACAATTGCAGAATAATTTTTTTTCTGTTTTAAGTTGTTGATGTACTTCAAGTCCTGACTTAAAACCTATACGTTTGTATGTATTTTCGTCGGCTTTTTCAAGAGGCACATAGCCTATTTCTTGCTTTGTCTTTAAATAATTTTCAAATGCTTTATTATTTTTCATTGGAAGTATTTTTTATTAAAACTGGACGTATTGTATATCCTTTGTTTTGCAATAAAGTTAGAATACCATATTTACCTTTTAAGTGTCCTGCTCCAACGGCTACAAATGTTGGTCCTGTTTTAAATAATTTTTCCAATTTAGGTATCCATTCTTTATTGCGTTTTATAATTAGATTTTGTATAAACACAGTGTCGCTATTTTGATAGGTTAATATTGCTAATGAGTCTATATTTTGTTGTAGATATAATTGTAGATTTTGTTGGTATTCTTTAATCAAGTTATAATTTTGATTTGGATTATAGAGGAAGTTTAAGGCTTGTGTATAGTAGTCTATTGTATCTATTATATTAAGCTGATAGTCAAGTGTTTCCAAATAATAGAATTTTTTCTTTTTGCGTTTAGCCATTTTAAAAATTTCTTTTTCGTATATTTTTATATGTCTAAATTTTTCTTTTAGAATTAGGGCAGGGATAAATATAGGTTTAAATCGCATATAAAGTTTTATTTTTTTGGATTTTATTTTAAGGGTATCGTGTAAATAGATATATAATTTTTGATAGTAATCTTGCGGTAAAAAATCTTGTAAATTTTTGTTATCAGGTAGCATAGTTTTTTGTAGTAGTTCAATTTGTTCTTTAAGCGGAGGTTTTATATTTGCTTCAAATACGACAGTATTGCATTCGTAAAGTTTTTGTTTCCATTGAGGATAAAAAACATAATTTTTTTTAGGGATTAGATGGATAGTACCGAATATGTAGGAAGGATGTTTTAGACCATTACCGGAAACTTCCCATAGTAAGCTCTTTTGAGCTAAGAGTGTTAATGTTGATATAAGCAGTATTAAAGTGAAAAAAGTCTTTTTCATTACTTGATATTTATTTCTTCTTCAACTAAAAAGATATTTTTATAGCCGTTTTGTTCTAATATAAATTTAAATTTTGCGGCTTCTAATCTTGTTAAGAAATCTCCAACTCTGACTTTAAAATAAGGTTCGTGATATTCTATATATGCGCTGACATCAGGGTATTCAGTTTTGAATTTGTTTACAATTGATTTAGCTTTTTGAGAGGCATTTACATCTGAACCGAAGTATATTTGTATTCTCCATCCTTTTATTTTGTGTTTGCGAAATGCTAAGGAATAATTATGTAAAATTTGCGTAAGACGGCTATCTTCTGTAATCAGTACCTGTCCTTTTCCTTCGGCAGATGTTGTTAAACTATCTGGAAACAGACCAGTATCTTTTAGACTTATTGTTTCCGTTTGAGAGAAGGCAAACAGGGGTAAAAAAAAGATAAACAGGGGTAAAAAAAAGATAAATAAAGCTAATTTATTCATTATCTGTCGTTTATGAGATTATTTGTTTTGTTAAAGTTAATAATTTTTTATTTACTATTAAAAGATATAGTTTAGATAAGAAAGTCTATATTTTTATTCCTATAATCAATACATCGTCCATTTGTCTATTTGACCCTTTCCATGTATTGAATTCTTTTTCAATAATTTGCTTTTGTTTATTAAAGGGTTCGGAATGTATTTTTTTTATTAAATTGATAAAATTTTTCAGTATATATTTTCTCCCCTTAGGATTAAGCTGGGAGATAAATCCATCAGAGAATAAGTAAAATAAGTTGTTTTCTTTTAGAGTAAGGGTATATTCATTAAAAGTAGGTTTTTGATTTATAATTTTTTGACCTATTGCAAATAAAGAGCCTTCAATTAAGTGAAATTCATCGTTTATAAAGGCTATTGCATATTGATTTGCAGAAGCTATTACCACTTGTTCTTTATCTGTGCGTAGCAGGGTGATTTCTAAGCCATCATTTATAAAAGTATGTTCAGTTATTTCAGAGTTAATATATTCTTCAATTTTTTCATTTAGTCTTACAAGTATTTGCGAAGGATTTAGTATTTTTTCACTATAAAGTATTTGGTTTAGCATTATGTAAGCTAAAATTGATATTAAGGCGGCAGGTATGCCATGTCCGGTACAATCAACTTCGGCTATATAGGCGTATTTTCCTATTTTCGCTGTCCAAAAGAAATCTCCACTTACAATATCTTTTGGTTTAAAGAATACAAAATAGTCTGTAAAAAAATGTTTTAGGTCGTTTGTGTTTGGTAATATTGAAAATTGTAAAGTTCTGGCATAGTTCATACTTGCTTTTATTTCTGTTGCGAATTTTTGAAGTTGTTCTTTTTGTTTTTGTATAGTGATATTCTTTTCTGAAAGTTCTTGATTTTTTTTATTTAGCTCTTGATTCATTTTTTTTAACCTTTCTAAGTTTCTTTTTCTTTCCTGGTATAATCGTAGATATAAGGCAAATAGTAAAGAAATTATAAAGATAGCTATACTCAATAAAAGTATAATTCTCTGGCGTTCTTTTAGTTGATTTCGTTTTGTTTCTAAGAAATATTCTGTAAGTCTTTGGTTTGCATATAAAGCGGTTAATAGCGCATTTTTCTTTTTTTGAATTTCTTTTAGTAAAGCTAAGGAGTCGCGTGTAATAATAATTTGGTATTTATTTTCTAAAATGTAAAAATTGTTGCGTTGTAGTTCGCGGCGTTGATTGTTTATTATTTGTTGCTTTATATCCAGAGCTTGTTCAAAGGATTTTATTTTATAGTGATATGAAATTTCTTTATATAGATTTGCTTTTTTAGTATTTCCTATTGCTTTATAATATAATTCTAATGCCGAGGTTATATTTTCAATAAGTTCAAAGTTGTTTAATTCAACAGCTATATTAAATGCATACTCTGCGATTTTTATTGCATTGTTATAATCTTTATTTTCGTATGCAATTTGGGCAGTTATGTATGCTAATTTTGCATTATGTTCTTTGTTGTCAATTGTTCCCAGTTCTCTAACTATTTTATATGTAAGTGTAAAATCTTTTAATTTTTCAGCATATTTAAGTTCAAGATTTAGTGTGTTATAGAGCTCTTTCTTGTTATTTTGTGCTTTTAATATGGAATCTGCATAAAATAGTAATTTAAGAGCTTCTTTTATAGAGCCTTGCTTATAGAGTTGTTTTGAATTTTTTATAAGTTGTTGAGGATTTTGCGAATAAAGGGCTGAGGAGTAAAAAAATATAATTACATATAAAAGATATTTTTTCATATCGTTTTTTCTGTTATTTTTTTCTTAATGTCTTGATAATGAATGACAAATATTTGCTTAAAAGTATAGCATTTCAGATAAAAAACTTTTTTAGCTATAAATATTTCACAAAATCAAATTTATAAGTGTTTTCAAAGATTTTTTTATGCAAATTTAAATTTTATTTTTGCAAAGAAAAATATTAAAAATCAATACAATGGCAGATTTGTTTGAAAAGTTAAAACAAAAGAAAACAGCTTTGGGGCAGTATCGCTCTGTAGCTCATGGATATTTTTCCTTCCCGAAATTGGAAGGAGAAATTGCGCCTGAAATGTATTTCAGGGGCAAAAAAGTATTAACTTGGAGTTTAAATAACTATTTAGGATTAGCCAATCATCCAGAAATTCGTAAAACAGACGCAGAAGCCGCTAAGCAGTGGGGATTGGCATATCCTATGGGCTCCAGAATGATGTCTGGGCAAACTAAATATCATGAGGAATTGGAGAGGCAATTAGCCGATTTTGTTAAAAAAGAACACGTTTATTTGTTAAATTATGGCTATCAGGGGATGGTATCTATTATTGATGCTCTGGTAGATAGGAACGATATTATTGTTTATGATTCAGATTCTCATGCTTGTATTTTGGACGGTTCTCGTTTACATATGGGTAAACGTTTTGTATATAAACATAATGATATTGATAGTCTCGATAAACAACTTAAACATGCTACTCGCGTAGCTAAAAGAACAGGAGGTGGCATATTGGTAATTACAGAAGGAGTTTTTGGAATGGTCGGCGATTTAGGTAAACTTGATGAAATAGTAGCTCTAAAAAATAAATACCAATTTAGATTGCTTGTGGACGACGCCCATGGATTTGGCACTATGGGGAAAACAGGTGCCGGTACAGGTGAACATTTTGGAGTTCAAGATGGTATAGATGTTTATTTTGCTACTTTTGCTAAATCTATGGCTCTTATTGGTGCTTTTGTCGCTTCTGAAAAAGATATCGTTAAGTATTTGCAATATACAATGCGCTCACAAATTTTTGCTAAATCTTTACCATTGCCAATGGTGATAGGTGCTATGAAGCGATTGGAGATGCTTAGAACTATGCCGGAACTCAAAGATAATTTGTGGAAAATTGTTAATGCATTGCAAAATGGACTTAGAGAAGCCGGATTTAATCTCGGAAATACTAATTCACCTGTTACACCTGTATTTATGGAAGGTGATCCTTATGAAGCTGGTAATATAATAATTGAATTAAGGGAATTGTATAATATTTTCTGCTCAGTAGTAGTATATCCTGTCGTACCTAAGGGAGTAATTCTATTCAGACTTATCCCTACTGCTGTTCATACAATGGAACATGTTGAAAGAACTATAAAAGCATTCTCCGAAATTCGGTCAAAAATTAAGCAGGGATATTACAAACAAGATGTAGAAGTATTTTTGAAAAAATATAATGTACAAATTGAAGATTTTTGATAAAAAATTTTTTATGTAATATTTTTTTTATTGAAAAAAAATTATTTTTGCCAATGATTTAAAACCACTAAAATTTTTACCTATGGGAGAAAGATTACCGAAAAATGCACCGGGCAGATTTTATGTATCTGATGATTGTGTATACTGTGGAGTATGCAATGACATAGCTCCTGATATCTTTGGTTATGATGAAGAAAATAATACTTCTTATGTTAAAAGACAACCTGAAACTGAGGAAGAAATTGAATTGGTAAAAGAAGCTATTGAAAACTGCCCGACTGAGTCTATTATTGACAGTGAAGAAGAATAAAACTTGGTAGAAAATTGTTCGTTCGAAAAGGAGGCGTCTAAAAAGTCGCCTCCTTTTTTAGTTGATGCTAATTATAAAATTTTTTGCGGAACTATAAAATTTAGAAATTAAATCAATTGGAATTAATATTCTATTTTGTCGTCTTTTTCTTGCCAGTCTTTAAAAGCTTTTAGCGCTTCTTCTCTCATAATTTGAATAGTAGGAATGGCTCTTTTATTGATAGGTTTGCTTATTTCATCATATATGAAAGAATCGTCGAAGCCGATATTTTTAGCATCTTCGCGAGTATTAGCGTAGTAAATTTTATCAATGCGAGCCCAATATATTGCCCCTAAGCACATAGGGCAGGGTTCGCATGAAGTGTATATTTCGCAGCCAGAGAGATTAAATGTATTTAGTTTTTTTGCCGCTATTCTAATCGCATTTATTTCTGCGTGGGCTGTTGGATCATTGTCTTTTGTCACACTATTAGAAGCTTCTGCTATTATTTTTCCATCTTTTACTATCACTGCACCAAAAGGTCCTCCTCCATTTTTTACGCTTTCTATGGAAAGTTCTATTGCTCTTTGCATAAACTTTTTCTCGTTCATATTCATTTTTTTTATAAAAAATTTGACAACACGCTAAAATAAAAATATTTTTGCAAAAAATAAATTTATGTCAGGAGCCTCTAAACAAAAACCTAAAAAACAATATAATAAATTTGGAACAGAAGCTGCTTTGTTGCTTTATAATGACGATGTAAATAGCTTTGCGCATGTTATAGATTGTCTTATCCAGATTTGTGAGTTAGCACCAGAGGAGGCAGTTTCAAAAACTTTTTTTGTGCATTTTAATGGTATAGGAGTAATAAAAACAGGAGATGTTGCTATCGTGCAAGCAATGCAAAAAGCTTTGAATGAATGCGGTTTAAAAGCCGAAGTCATTGATAATCCTATGCGTAATTGAATATTGATGAAAAATTTTATTTGCTATTTAAAAAAAAGTTATATCTTTGCAAGTCCGAAAGTGGAAGTAAAACACAAAAAACAATAAAAGTGGATGCATTGAGTTATAAAACGAAAATGGTTAATAAACAGACAGCTCAGAAGGAATGGGTTTTAATAGATGCCACAGATCAGGTTTTAGGACGTTTGGCTTCAAAAGTAGCCAAAATTTTGCGGGGTAAACATAAGCCTTCATTTACGCCTCATGTTGATATGGGTGATAATGTAATTATTATAAACGCGGAGAAAATACGTTTGACAGGTAAAAAATGGACAGATAAGAAGTATATAAGGCATACGGGTTATCCGGGTGGTCAAAAGATAGAAACACCTAAGCAAATTATGGCAAAAGACCCCCGTCGTTTGATAGAAATGGCAGTAAGGGGTATGTTGCCAAAGAACCGCTTAGGAAGACGTCTGTTTCATAATATGAAGGTTTATGTCGGAAGTGAACACCCTCATCAGGCGCAGAAGCCTAAGGTTATAAATATAAATGAAATTAAATAATAACAAGTATGGAAACTTTGCACACAGTAGGTAAAAGAAAAACAGCAAGGGCTCGTGTCTTTATTACAGAAGGAAAAGGAAATATAATCATTAACGGTAAAAAAGCCGAAGAATATTTTCCGCTGGAACGTTATCAGTATGTTATTCGTCAGCCATTGACATTGCTGGGTGTTGAGGATAAATATGACATACGGATTACTCTTACAGGTGGCGGAATAACTGGTCAGGCAGAAGCTGTAAGACACGGTATCGCCCGTGCTCTGGCTGAACTTTTACCGGAAAAAAGAGTAGATTTGAAGCGTGCTGGTTTTCTCACAAGAGACCCGCGTGAAGTGGAACGTAAAAAGCCTGGACAACCTAAGGCTCGTAAACAATATCAATATAGAAAACGTTAATTTTCCACGATTTGTCTCTTGTGTTTAGTATCCAAACTCTCAAGATCGCCTATGGCGCTACTTGAGGGTTGCTGAAATGGAAGGTAAACAATTAAAAAAAAAACAAAAAATGCCACGAGTAACTTTTGAAGATCTTTTAAAAGCAGGAGTCCATTTTGGACATTTAAAAAGTAAGTGGAATCCGGCAATGGCTCCATATATATTTATGGAGCATAATGGGATTCATATCATTGATCTGAAAAAAACTCTTGCCAAACTTGACGAGGCGACCAAAGCTTTAAAACAACTTGCTAAATCAGGTAAAAAAATTCTTTTCGTTGCTACAAAAAAACAAGCTAAGGATATTGTCGCCGATAAAGTCAAGGAAATAGGAATGCCTTATATTACTGAACGTTGGTGGGGTGGAATGTTGACTAATTTCCAGACTTTACGTAAAGCTGTTAAGAAAATATCCCAGATAGAAAAAATGGAACGGGATGGAACTTTTGAGAAAATATCAAAGCGTGAAAGATTGCAGCTTATTCGTTTGAAGGAAAAATTAGAAAAGCGTCTGGGAAGCGTTGCAGATATGACAAAATTGCCTTCTGCTATTTTTATAGTAGATGTGCATAAAGAGAAAATTGCAGTAAGAGAAGCTCAAAAGTTAAATATACCCATATTTGCAATGGTGGATACTAATTCAGACCCCAGAGGGATAGATTTTGTTATACCTGCTAATGACGATGCTTCCGAATCAATAGCAATAATTGTTAATGAGGTTGTGGAAGCTGTTAAGGAAGGACTTGAAGAAAGAAAACGTGAATTAGAGAAAATGCAACAGGAACAAATGGAAAAAGAAAAAAAATCCGAAGATAAGGCAAATGCTCAGCCCCGTAAAAGACCAATAAGAAAATAAAGGTTAAGATTTTCAATTAGAATTTACTTATTAACTTGTAAAAAAGAAATATTATGGCAAAAATAACAGCAGCAGACGTAGCAAAACTACGTAAAATGACCGGTGCTGGAATGATGGATTGTAAAAAAGCACTGGTAGAAGCAGATGGCGATTTTGAGAAAGCAGTTGAAATTTTGCGTAAAAAAGGTCGTGCTATATCCGCTAAAAGAGCAGATAGAGAAGCCAAAGAAGGTGTTGTATTGGCAAAAGCTCAGGGTGATAAAGGTGTAATGATTGCATTAAATTGTGAAACAGATTTTGTTGCCCGCACTGATGATTTTATTGCAGTGGCAAATAAAATCTTGGATTTAGCTTTTGATAAATTTCCTGCTTCCTTAGATGAATTGAAATCATTGACTTTTGAGGATGGTAAAACTGTCCAAGACGAAGTTGTAAATACTTCCGCTATTACAGGTGAAAAAGTTGAACTTGGTTATTATGACAAAATAGAAGGTCAGTCAGTTGGTAAATATATCCATTTTGATAAAAAAACAGCAGTTCTGGTTGCTTTTAATAAAGCAGATGTTGCAGAGGAAGTTATGGCTAATATAGCTATGCAAATCGCCGCGATGATGCCTATTGCAGTCGATAAAGACGATGTGCCAGAAGCCGTCGTAAATAAGGAAATGGAAATAATTAAGGAAGCTCTTTTAAATGAAGGAAAACCAGCTGATAAAATAGATATGATTGCTAAAGGTAAGCTTAATAAATTTTTCAAAGAAAAGACTTTGCTTAATCAGATATATGTTAGAGATGGGAAAATTACTGTAAGGGATTATTTGAAGTCTATTGATAAAGATTTGACTGTCATTGGGTTTGTTAGATATTCGTTGAAAAATTAGTATTTGTAAATTTGTTGCCAAGAAGCTGCCTGAAAGTTGTGTTTTTGCTTTTAGGCAGCTTTTTTTTAGATAACTATTCCTAATATTAGTATATCGTCAGTTTGTTTTAAGGTTAATTTCCAATTATCAAGTTCTTCGAATAGGATAAGCTTTTGAGAATTTAGCGGTAATGAGGCTATTTTGCTAAGGAATTTTTTAAAGCGTTTTTTGCCATATTTCCCTTTCTTTCCTAATTGTTTATAGAAGCCATCTGTAAATAGATATAATTTGTCATTGGGTTTTAGTTTTATAGAAGTATTTTTTAATTCTTCCGGTTTAGGGAAATCTATACCGGGGATAGCAGTAGGAGCATTTAGTTCAATAGTCTCTTGATAGCGGATTATAAGTGCATCTTGCCCAAATGAACTGAATTCTAAGTTATTATATTCGTCAATTGTGATTACTGTTAATAAGGGGGTATCGTATAGAAAATCTTTATTTAGATGTGTAGCAAATAAGTCGTATATATTTTTTAGTATTTTGCTTGCAGAAAATTCTATGTCTTGGAATTTTAAAATAGTGGTTTTTATAAATTCTTGAATAAGCACAGTATAGAAAACTCCTGTAACTCCATATCCTACACAATCACCTATAATTAAAATTGTTTTATTGTTCACTTTTGTAGTCCACCAAAAATCACCTCCTAATTGAGTTTTCGGTAAGTTAAATTCGAAAAATTGTTTGTTTAGTTTATGATATGGTTTAAATAGTGCTTCATTTATTTTTTTTGCATATCTGAGACTTGCTCCCAGCTGCTCGTTAATGTCGAATATTTTATCTCTTTGTTTTTCTATTTCGTCTTTTTGTTTTAGTAATATTTTATTTCTTTGTTCTATTGTTTCCTTATCTTTTAATAATTGATCATTTAGTTCTTGTATAACAGAGATGTTGATTTTTATTTCTTCTAATTTTTCGTCTAATTCTATTGTTTTTTGTATTAGTTCATTTTTTTGATTTAGAGCTTCTTGTTTACGTTGTTGGACTATTTCTTCGAGATTTTCTTGGATATGTTTTAGCTCTTTATAAAAGCGGTAGTTATCAATAAATATTTTCAGCTGATTGTCTAAAAGTGTAATGACTTCTAAATCTCTTTTTTTGAATGGTCCTGCTAAATAAAATATAAAATTTTTGTTATTTATTTGGATTGTAGAGGCTATTATAGAATTTTTCTTTTTTGTATTTTTCAGAAATATAAGTTTTCTATTTTTAAGAGCTTTATTGAAAATTTTTTCGTTAAATAAACTTTCGTCGCCTTTATGTGCTAAAATATTTTTATTTTCATATTCACAAATTCTTATATATGAGGCATTTAGCGTTTTATATATAATATTTACAATTGCATGGAGATCGTAAGCAGGAACTCGTAAAAATTCATTTTTGAGTTTTTGAATTGCTAAAATATTATTTTTTAGAGATACAGCATATATCTGTTGACGTCCTATTTTCCGAGCATTTAGATATGTAAATGTTAGA
Organism: uncultured Bacteroidales bacterium; assembly: GCA_964637235.1. Taxonomy (GTDB): domain Bacteria; phylum Bacteroidota; class Bacteroidia; order Bacteroidales; family S143-33; genus CAZWVR01. The sequence continues at coordinate 60,834 of CAZWVR010000001.1, forward strand.
ACGTATAGTATTACTCCTATATATGCGAAATTGAAAGTGGTAATGGTATTTGTTATATATAGTGTCTCAAATATAGCTATTAAAATTATAGATAATGTGCCGATAAAACCGAATAGGTATAGACCATCTTTAGTTTCTATCAAACGTTTTGTTTGTACAAATATAGCCCAAAACATTGCTAAATAAACTATTATGATAGATGGAATCAAAAGTTCTGTAAATATATAGGTAGGAAATATCCACACCGTCAGTAAGAATAGTATGCCTATGTAGCTAATATATTTGAATGCTTTTGATAAATCACTTTTAAATATTTCGTATATGAAGAGAATTAGAAAAATAAATCTCAAATAATTAGATGAGAAATCTATGCGAACAAAATAAGTATAGGGAATATTGGGTAAGAAATACAAAATTCCCATTTCACTATTGACCAGTTCATAGATAAATTGCGCAAGTATCGAAAGTGCGAAATATAAGGCGCTTATTTCTTTTCTGCGGAAGAAAAATAACCATAGATTAAAAAATACAGAAATAAATATGAAGCCAAGTATAAGAAACTGTATACTTATAGTAGCCCAAGTTTCTTTTTGCAGATTATTGTATTTGCCAAACATTAATTTATCCTGAAAGCCACCGATTCTAAAATGGTAATTACTTACTTGTACTATCAGTTTTATTGTATCAGAGTTAGATATTATAGGTATTATGGAGGGTTTAATAGCGGGGATCTCGTCTTTTCGTTTTTTTGCTATTTTGCCTGCTTGATATATTTTTTTTCCGTTTGCATATATTTTATATGCACTTTGTATCCTAATGATTTTTAAAGCATAGGTACCTGCTGGAACTACTATTTTACAGCCGTATGTCCCATATCCCCATTTAGGAAATGGATTTCCATTCCATACGAGCTTATCTGTTAAAATGGCGGAATCTGATTTAAAGAAGTTTTGGGGATTAACAAATTGGTTTGGTATAAAGTACCATTTACCGGTAAGGAATACTGAGTTTGTTAGATTTTTTATATGGATTTGCCCATTTTCTAATTTTATTTTGTTGTTTATATGATGGCAACTGCTTAATATTGCTATTACCAGCAGAATAAATATGTGTAGTTTTTTAGGTTTCATAATTAAATTTTATAGCCTAAAATAGTGATGTCATCAGTTTGCGGTTCGCCGTTTTTCCATTCTTGGAATTTTTTTATAAGTAAATTTTTTTGTTCAGTAAGCGGTAAATTATGTATTTCAAGTAATAGTTTTTTAAAGTTTCGTATATAGAATTTTGTTTTTTCTTGTCCTCCGAATTGATCTGCATATCCGTCAGAAAATAGGTATAGCATATCATTTTCTTGTAAAATTATTTCTTGTGTAGAGAAGTTTCTAATTGCTTCTTGGAAATAATATCCTACTGGCATTCTATCTCCTTTTAGAATTATAATTTCTCCGTTTCTAATTATGTATAATGGGTTATACGCACCAGCAAAGAGTATTTTTTTATTATTTGGAAAATAGAAGCATAGAGCTATATCCAATCCGTCTTTTATATCTTGTTCTTCGTTAAAAGTAGTAATGATTAAATTTCTAAGATCGTTTAAGACCTGACCGGGTTTAGGGATTTTATTTTGGATAAAGAAATATTTATTGAGAATATCTGTAAGTCCTGAGGCAGAGAGCATAGACATTAAAGCTCCTGGAACTCCATGACCTGTGCAATCTGCTACTGCAAAAACGAAAATATCTTTAAACCATGATGAATAATAGAAATCTCCACTTATAATATTTTTTGGCAGATTTATTAAAAAACTTTCTTTGAAAGGAATATTTTTAGTCTGTTTTATAACTATTTGTTGGATTTTATGTGCATATTGAATATTTGAAGTTAGTATTTTATTTTTTAATGTCAATTCATTTTTTTGTTGTTCTATTTCTTCTTTTTGCTGGAATATTTCCTCATTTTGTTCTTCGAGAATTTTCTTTTGTAATTCTAATTTTTTATTTAGATCCATTAAAGTTTTGTTATGTTCCTTTATTTGTTCTACTTTTTCTTTAAGTTCTTGATTTTTATTTGCTATTTCTTTCTTTTGTTGTTCAATAAAATAAGTTTCTTGTTTTATGCGTTCTTCTAATTTTTCGTTCATATTTTGGAGTTCCCAATATGTTGATGCTGTATCTATAATGTTGACAAATTCGTTTGTCGTAATTGTTATAATTTCATCTTGGGTATCAGTTATTTTTTCTTTGTGATTTTCTAAATACATCTGAGCTATAATTTCTTTATTTTTTTTCAGAGGCATAATTCGTATAGATTGAATTTTTTTGTTTTTGGTGTATTTTGAAATATAAAAGCCTTCTTGAAAATCGTATTTTAATGGTTGTTTAGTTAGGAATGATCTTAATAGAAGTTCTATATCGAAGTAATCATTAGATAGTTCTTCAATAGGTTTTTTATGATCTATAATTTTATCACCTTGTATTTCAGTTTGAAGTATTAAAGTTTCATTAATGACAAAAAATAACAAGCCTCTTTCTATTTTGAGAGTATTTATGAATTCTTTAAAAATTTCATTAAGTTTATAACTTGGGATAGATAAAAGCTTATTTTTAAGAATATTTAGGAAAGTAATTTTATCACTTAAATTTTGTACTACATCAAATGTTTCGGCACTTTCTTTTGAGACTATAATGGAGTATATGATTACAAATGTAAGAATTCCATAGTTAATGAGGTTAGGGAGACTTTGGATGTATTTGTAATAATTGAGGAAATCAAAAGCCCCAGTTAAGAATATTGCGCTTAATCCTATAAATATCCAAAGGGCTTTTTTGATATTTTTCTGTGAGTATAAAGTGTATAGGTATATCAGCATTATTATACTGTAAAAGGCTTTTATGATATTTATAGATATGTCTATCCACATAAATTTTTCAGGACTGAGATATAGGATTATACCGGTGTATAATAGTAATATAAGGTATGAGAGGTTAAAGGTAATTTTATAAAATTCGTTAAGTTCATCTTTTGCGAAATATTTTATAAATGCGATAAAGGCGATGAGTTTAAATAGTTGAGTAAAATAGAATATTTTTATAGCTATAATGAAATTTAAGGATGGAAATATTTGAAATAGCAATAAATCATTTGAAAATAGATCTATTATTGATTGCGCTATTATATATAAAACTAAGAAAAGTTGAGAAAGTTTACGAGTATTTGCAAATTGTACTATAAAAAATATAGAGAATAATAGAAATACGCCTAATACGAATAGGTCAGCTCCTAAATTTATGGTGTTTTTTCTAAAAATGTTCTTTGGAGTACCTATATAGATTTCCTTTGCAATTCCTGATGTATAGTAGTGAAAATTAGAAACTTGAATAAAAACATTTAAAGTATCACTTTGAGCATTATAAAGTATTGTTTTTTCATTTATAGCCGGGACCTCTTCATCTTTTGATGTTCCTAAGATACCTTTCTGGCTTATTAGTTCACCATTTATCCATAATTTATATGCACTGAAAATCAGTTTAATATTAAACGCATAAATAGTATCCTTCGGGAGAATTATTTTTGTATAATAAGTTCCATAGCCTTTTATTGGTAATTTTTTGCCGTTTATTTTATAATTATTCCAACTTTTAGGCACTTTTGCGTATATAAAATTTTTTCCTGTTGTATCATTTATATCGTGCAAAAAGTTTTTCCAATAGAATCTCCATTTTCCATGTAATGGAAATATTTTATTTTTGAGGATACTGCTATCGATATTGATAGAGTAATCTTTTTGGGCGATAATAGTTAGAGGTAGTGTTATAAAAGTTAGAAATATGTACCAATAAATTTTTTTCATAAATTAGCAACGGATTCTTAGGTGCTAAATTAAAAAAAATATGCTTTTTTTTAAAAAGTTTTCTGTAAAACAAAGTTTAAATAAACACCAGCAATTTTCGTACGAAATATTTTATTTTTTTATTCTATTTGTGTCTTTTGTTTTAATAACGTGGTTTATATATAAAGATTTTATTACTGAAAAGTTTGCTTTTTATTTTCGTGATATTGGTAGTGATACGGTTAATAGTACTTTACCTAATTTTTTGCATTCCAATTATATAAAAAAGACAGATGGGAGTTTCAGAACATGGAGTTTTTTCAAGGGAGTAGGAGAGGCATTGCCTTATTCATGGTTAATAAATCCTTTGCATATTTTAACTTTAATATGGAAATTTATAACCGGTTCTAAATTTTGGGTTTATTTTTATTATTCCGTATTGAATTTTTCTATTCTGATCTTGATATTTTCTTATTTATATTTTCGCACTTTGGATTATAGTGCTGAAACATCTTTGCTTTTTGCTTTAATGTTGACTTTTAGTGGTTATTTTGTTGTTGGTGGTACTTGGGGGCATTCTCATGTAATTTTGAAGTATATTTTTTTGTTATTTTCATTTGAACAATGGCTAAAAAAGGATAGGTGGATTTTTTTACCCATTGCTGTGAATTTTATTGCTGTTAATATGTTCTACTTAGCAACTGGTGCATTGTTTATGTTATTTTATTCTTTGCTGCGCTATTATCAGGATAATCAGACTTTTAGGGGATATATACCTTTAATTTTGAAGATGGTGTTAGTTTCAATAATAGGTTTACTGGCGGGGGCTATAAATATATTTCCGCAGTTTCATATTATGTGGAATGCTCCAAGAGTAAGCGGGGGTAGTAATCTTATGCGTCGTTTGATAGAGCACCCTGAACAAATAGATAACTATTTAAGGAATATTACAGTGATAATGAGAACTTTTTCCAGTGATTTAATGGGGACAGGAACAAATTTTAGAGGTTGGTACAATTATTTAGAGGCTCCACTTTTTTATGTAGGGCTTTTAACTTTGGTTTTATTACCTATTTCTTTTTTTATTACAGATAAAAAAAATAGAGTTCCTTTTATACTGCTGTTTATTTTGACTATTTTGATTGCTTTTGTGCCGATTATTAGACATAGTTTTAATTTTTTTATTGGGAATTATTATAAAGGTGCAGTTGATTTTTTTGTACCTTTCTTTTGGGTGTATATTTCCGCCGATACGTTTGAAAATCTTAGAAATGATAAAAGAGTTGATTTACTTTATTGGATAATAACTGCTGGCTTTTTGCTTGTTGTTCTTCATTTTCCTTATTTTAAAGATAAAACTTTGATAAATTTTAAATTAAAACTGATAATTAGTGTTTTTATTCTCTTGTATATTTTGATTTTAAATTTTATTGGTAATAAATCATTGGCATTTGTTTTTCTACTAATTACAGTTGTAGCAGAATTGTCTTATCTATCTTATATTTCTATAAAAAATAGGGATAAGTATTTATTTACTGAGATACAGAGAGATATGGCCGGTTATAATGATGGTACTTTTGAGGCTTTGGATTATATTAGGAAACAGGATACTTCGTATTTTTATCGTATTGAGAAGGATTATTCTTCGGGTAATGCTATGCATAGTAGTTTGAATGATCCTATGGCACAGGGTTATTATGGAACTACAAGATATAGTTCATTTGCTCAGAAGTACTATGTGCGATTTTTAGAGCAAGTTGGTTTGATACGAAAAGGTGATGAAGCTCAATCGCGTTGGATCACAGGTGTAAGAGGTTTTCCTTTATTGATGACTTTTTTTTCTGTAAAATATTTTTTAGCAAAGGATTTAAATACAAAGCTTAGATATAGCGGCTATGATAGCATCTCAACTGTAAAGGGAATTATGATTTTACGTAATAAGTATTATATTCCATTGGGATTTACTTTACGCCATTATATGAAAGAAAAAGATTTTGCCTCATTGTCTTTTTTTAAAAAGCAGCAGGCGCTTCTTTCAGCTGCAATTTTACCCAATACAGCTTATAATTTTAATCTTCCCCGTTTAGATACACTTAATTTAGTTCCCATAGATAAATTTAATTTCTCTTTATATGATACGTTGATTGCTAATATTTCTCGTGTTCATTTGCATATAACTTCTTTTAAGAATCGTCGTATTGAAGGAGATATTAGCGTAAAGCAGCCTTCAGTCATGATATTAACAATACCCTATGATAAAGGTTGGCAATTAGAAGTGAATGCTAAAAAATATCCTTATTTCTTAGCTGATGAGGGTTTTATTGGCGTTTATTTACCTAAGGGTGAATATCATATTCTTTTGGAGTATTTTCCTCCTTATTTTACATTGCTTAAAATTTTAACTTATTTAGGAATTGCTATATTTCTAATATTCTTTGGCTATAGATTTATTGTGTATAGAAAAATTTAATCTATTTTTCAGAGTAGTTTTTTATCAGCTTTAGATTGCTATTGTTTTTCTGGGACTTCTTTTTGTAAATATTTTTTTATCCATAAAAGGGTCATTAAAGATAAGATAAAGCTTAATATTCCATAAATATGCAGTTCTATATGATTTGCATTAAAGCTTTGCACTGCTTGAGGTGGTGGTAAGTGTTTTAAAGCCATATAAAAGAATAAAAATATAGCCATAGTATTGTTTATAAAATGTACCAATACAGAAAGCCATAAAGATTTTGACCAATAAAATAAATATCCAAGTACTAAGCCGAGTATAAAACGTCCGTATAAGCCAGCATAGTCCATATGTACTATTGCAAATATAAATGCTGTCAATGTTATTCCTATATGATGATTTTTTATGCTTTCAATAAGGTGTCGTTGAAGAATAGAGCGGAAAAACATTTCTTCTCCTATTGCAGGTATAAGTGCTATGATAAGTAAATTCCTAAGTAATACTGTAAATTTTGGCGAATATAAGAATTCTGTGATTAACTTTTGTTGCAATTTGCTTTGTTCATTAAGATATGATTTTATTGCTGGAAAACTATCCAGTGGGTTCATTTTTGTACTTAAAAATACCGTATAGTTTATAAACGGTTGAATTATAAGGATAAGAATTATAGCCATTAAATAAATTTTCCCAGAGTTTATTGAATTTGCCCGTATATATTTTATGGGTTCCTTTGAATAAAAGAGCGCTACAGCATATGAGCCTATTATAAAAAATGAAAACGAAATTATAGCTTGGATGAGTAAAATATGGTTAATGTTGATATTTTGATATGTTTTTATTTGCATTGCCTCTATTAGGGTAGAATATTTTATTCCAAGTATTTTGCCTATAACGATTGTTCCAAGAATAAAGGATATCACTCCAATTACGATGATAATTAGAATATCAAAGATTATTTTGAGGGTACCGGAAAACTTTTCAAATGTTCTAAAATTTTCCATTAGGTATAAACTTTCATTTGTTTATAATGCTACAAAGATAATAAAATTAGGATTGAGATAGAAAAATTTACAAAGAAAACAAAATGTAAAGTGGTGAAATCACACTATTTTTACATAAAATCACATTATAGTTCATATGCTAATATTTTTTAGCAAAAATCGTTAAAAAAGTTGTATATTTTTGTAATCGTAAGAGCAAAGATTTTTATATGAACTATTTAATAATAGGAAATGGAGGGAGAGAACATGCAATCGGGCTATTATTAAAGCGATTAGAAACAACTGCTAACTTATATTTTATTGGTGGTAATGGTGGAACAAGTTTAATAGGTAAAAATTTCCCTATCTATATAGATAAAAGTTTAGATATTGTAGAAAGTACGAAAAAGTATTTTTCTCAGATAGTATCTGTGATAGAAAAATATAATATTGACACAGTAATAGTGGGACCGGAATTGCCGATAGTTTATGGGATATCAGATTATTTACAGTCTTATTTTCCAAAACTGACGATAATAGCACCAAATGAAAGAAGTGCTCAGTTAGAAGGAAGTAAGGCATATGC
>CAZWVR010000002.1:0-11917 GCA_964637235.1 uncultured Bacteroidales bacterium
TTGTCGGCTATAATACTGGTCTCTATATGCAAGAAGGCTCTGGCAATGTTGCTATTGGTTATGCAGCATTATATAATTATGGCGGCGCAGGTAGTGGACCTACAGCTGGTGGTAATTATAATACTGCAATAGGCAAGTATGCTATGTTTAATCCCACACAAGGTGACGGTAATGTTGCAGTAGGATATGGTGCAGGTTCTTTACCTAATAAAGGTTCTGAAAATGTTTTTATAGGTTATTGGACTGATATAGATAATAATAATAATGTAAATTATGCAGTGGCAATAGGTGCAAGAGCAGAGGTGGATGGAAATTATGCTACTGCAATAGGCTGGAGAGCTTATGCTAAACAAGAAAACTCTTTAATTTTAGGACAAACAACTAATGATGGCAATCCAAACAATGCAACAGCAAATACTAATGTGGGTATAAATACTATTTATCCAGATTTAGGTTCTGATTTAACTCTCGGTCCTATGGATAATAATTATGAAGGTGCCCAAATTTATTGGAAATCATCATCCAGCTCATATGCAAGTTGGATTTCTGATGTATATCAAAATCAATTTAGATTCTTCGGGGGTAGTGATAATGTTATGACATTTAAATTATTTAATATCGGTAGTTCTGTTGTTGATTTAGAAATTGACGGACAAGCATATAAACCTGGTGGAGGACCTTGGGCTGCTTCTTCTGATATCCGCTCAAAAGAAGATATTCATGATTATACGAGAGGTTTAGAAACTTTGATGAAATTACATCCTGTTTCATATAAATATAAACCAGAATTTGGCTGGGGATCAAAAACTTATGTAGGACTAATTGCTCAGGAAGTTGAAAAAGTCGTTCCTTCTATGGTTGTAGATATGGGTGAAGTAAATGGTATTCCTGACTTTAAAGGCGTAGATCCTAATGAGCTTACCTATATGCTTATAAATGCTGTGAAAGAATTAAAACAACAAAATGATAAACAACAGCAGAAAATACAACAATTAGAAAATCAAATTGCACAAATGCAAAAGCAAATAGATAATTTGCAAAAATAAAAATATATAGCTATGAAAAAGTTTTATTTTTTACTTTCGTTAATTTTAGTGTATTTTACAATAAATGCACAAACTTGGACTCAAGTAGGACAGACCATATATGGACAAAATGAAGAGGACTATATTGGTCTGGAAAATGAAGTTGCTATAAATACAGATGGCTCAATAATAGCCGTTGCCTCAGATAAACATAATAATTATACTGGTCAAGTGAGAGTGTTTCAGTATGATGGTACAACATGGACTCAGCTTGGTTCTGATATAGACGGAGAAGCCTCCTCAGATAATTTTGGAACGTGTATAGCATTGAGTGCCGACGGGCATATTCTTGCTGTTGGTGCTCCTAATAACGGAGGTAATGGCACACATTCAGGAGAAGTGAAAATTTATCAGTATAATGAAAGTACATCTGAATGGGAGCTATTAGGTAGCCCTATATATGGAGAAGGTGAGGAAAATTATTGTGGATTACATATTAGTCTCAGTAATGATGGCTATACAGTTGCTGTAAGTTCTCCATATAATGACGTGGCAGGAGAGAATGCAGGTGAAGTCCGTGTATTCCATTATGATGGCAACGCTTGGCAACAGGTAGGAAATACTATATACGGAGAAAATGCAGGAGAAAAAATAGGAAATTTATCACTAAATGGAGACGGAACTATTCTTGCAATAGGCTCTAATTTTAATTCGGATTACTCGGGATTTGTAAGAGTATATAAATTAGTTAACGATACGTGGACTATGCAAGGTAGTGAAATAACAGGTGAAGCTGCGCAAGATTATTCCTCCATTATAGCATTAAGTGATGACGGACTTACCTTAGCTATTGGAGCTTATGGCAATGACAATAACGGCGATGCCGCAGGTTGTGTCCGTGTGTTCTATTTTGACGGAGCAACTTGGACACAAATAGGTCAAGATATAAACGGCGACGCCGAAGGTGATTGGTTCGGTGGAGCAGTGGATATTTCAGATGACGGTTCAAGAGTGGCTGTTGGCGCTTTTAGAAACAATACTGGTGGAGAGTGGGCTGGTCAGGCTAAGGTTTTTCAACTTATTGACGATGATTGGCAACAAATAGGTGAACCTATCACTGGAAGTAATGATAATGACGGACTTGGTCAATCTATTGCCATAAGTGGAAATGGGCAACGGATAATCGTAGGTATCCCTCGTAGTGATGGTAATGGAAATAATTCTGGTGCTGCGCAAGTTTATGAATCTCCGATAACACAAACTCAAAGTACTGTTCAGAATACAATTAGAGTATTTCCTAATCCTGCAAAAAATATAATCACTATCTCTGGTATAAAGGATAATGCAACTGTTGAATTAACTGATTTAACAGGTAAAAAAATTGCAGAATATAAGACAAATACTTTTGACATAAGTGATTATCCATCAGGGGTTTATATGTTGAAAATTTATACGACAAGTAAAATTTTAGTAAAGAAATTGATTAAAAAGTAGAACAATTATGCAAAAATATTTTATAGCGTTATTTTGGTTAATAGTATCATCACCAATTTTTGCACAGAGTATTACAGAAGACCAGCAAGTTTATCCCCAAACACTTTCAGAAGATGATAGATACGGATTAGCTTTGGGTATAACAGGAGATTATGCAATAATTGGGGCGCCGGGAGATGACCAATATGGCAGTAATTCCGGCGCTGCCTATGTATTTACTTATAATTCAGGCACGTGGTCGCAAGTGGATAAACTAATATCTTCCGATATACAAGCAGGAGATTATTTTGGTTATACTATTTCGGCTAATGGTGATTATCTCCTTATAGGAACTCCAATAACAAACTCGTATGCAGGAGCTGTATATGTGTTTAAAAATACTAATGGCACATGGTTGCAAGTACAAAAATTAACTGTTTCCGATGGCTTTTCCTCTCAACTTTTCGCTCATTCAATTGATCTTTATGGAGATTATGCAATAGTAGGAGCACCAGGCGATAGTACCAATGGTGAAAATTCAGGAGCTGCCTACATTTTTAAAAATATAAATGGCACATGGACGCAAATAGAAAAATTAGTCCCAGATAATGGGCATGAAAATGATTTGTTTGGTTATTCCGTAGCAATAACTGATAATTATGCCGCAGTAGGTGCTATTGGTCATGGCGATAGCATTAGATATGGAGCTGTATATATCTACCAAAACAATAATGATACTTGGAATTTACAGCGTATAGTCATATCAAATGACCCGCAAGAAGGCGAAAATTTTGGATATTCTGTTGATATTGACGGAAATAGAATTGTTGTTGGTGCACCTTATAAAAATTACAATGGTTTTAGTTGGAACGGCGCTGCATATTTATTTGATAATTCTTCTGGTAATTGGCAACAGTTTTTAAAACTTTTGCCTATTGATAGTGGAGTAATGAAGTATTTTGGTAAAGTAGTAAATATTAAAGACAGTTTAATTGCAATAGCAGCTCCGGGAGAGATAAGTTTTACCCCTCATGTACCCGGTAGTGCTTATATTTATAATTTGAATACACAAAATATGGCAAAATTTGTCTCTTCGGATAATACCGCAGAAGATAGATTTGGTAGTTCTTTATGTATTACGGATCAATATTTTTTTGTAGGTGCTGAAACAAGCGACGCCTATGGTACTGATGCAGGAAATGCCTATTATTTTTGTGCGGTAGCGCCAGTTATTACTCAACAACCTCAGCCGGAAATTACTGTTAATGAGGGAGATGATGTCTTTATTTCTATATCTGCACAAAATTCTCTTTTACAATATCAATGGCTAAAAGATGGGCAACAACTTTATGATGGTGGAGCTATTAGTGGAGTAAATACAAATACACTATCTATTCATAGTGTTTCTTATGAGGATGCAGGAGTATATACTTGTCGTGTTTCAAATCTTTTTGGAGAAGTTCTTAGCGATGAGGCTAATTTGATAGTGAATAATGGTACATTGGATAGAGATATTTCAAAAGATGATATTAAAATTTTTCCAAATCCAACAAAAGACAAGATTTATATTTCAGGAGAAGATATTGTAAACGTGAAATTATTTGATATAATGGGACGCGAGATTAAACAGGTAAGTTCTAATTCAGAAAAGATATTAACTATTGATATGAAAGGCAATGCGGTAGGTATTTATTTTCTTATGATAGAAACTACGGACGGACTGAAAGTTGAAAAAGTTATAAAAAAATAAATAATTCGTGGCTGTCTAAAAAGTTAAGGATATTGTAAATTTTTATGACATTTATAGAAAATTTTTTTGTTGTAAATAGAAAAAGATAAAAAGGAGGCGCCTAAAAAGGCGCCTCCTTTGCTGAAAATTAGTTTTTTATAACTATATCGTTGTTTTCTATATCTACGATAATAGTTTTTTCTTTTGAAACTTTTCCAGCGATTATTGCTTTTGCTAATTCGTTTACTATTTCTCTTTGTATTAGTCTTTTTATAGGTCTTGCACCATAGTGTGGGTCATATCCATTTTCAGCGAGCCATTCCTTAGCAGCTTCTGTTATAGTAATTTGTAATCCTTGTTCTTTAAGTTTTTCTTTTATTTTATTGAATTGGAGCATTACGATTTGTTTTACTTCTTCTTTTGTCAGCGGTTTGAACATAATAATTTCGTCAATTCTATTGAGGAATTCTGGTGGTAAAGAAGCTTTTAGAAGGTCAAATACTTCTTGTTCTGTTTTTTTCAGTATTTCCTCACGGTTTTCATCAGTGAGCATATCAAGTTTGCTCTGAATGATATGAGCGCCTATGTTTGAGGTCATTATTATTATAGTATTTCTGAAATCAACAGTTCTACCTTTATTATCAGTAAGTCTTCCGTCATCGAGTACTTGGAGGAGGATATTGAATACGTCTTTATGAGCTTTTTCGATTTCGTCGAGTAATACGACTGAGTAGGGTTTTCTACGAATAGCTTCTGTAAGCTGCCCGCCTTCTTCGTATCCTACATATCCAGGAGGAGCACCGATTAAACGAGATACGGAGTGTCTTTCTTGATATTCAGACATATCAATTCTGACCATATTTCTTTCGTCGTCGAATAGGAATTCGGCGAGGGCTTTTGCCAGTTCAGTTTTACCGACACCTGTTGAACCTAAGAAAATGAATGAGCCAAGAGGTCTATTTTCGTCTTGCAATCCGGCTCTACTACGTCTTACAGCATCGGCAACGGCTTGTATTGCTTGATCTTGACCGACTACTCTTTTATGGAGTTCTTCTTCAAGGTGTAATAGTTTTTCGCGTTCGCTTTTTAGCATTTTGCTTACAGGTATTCCAGTCCATCTTGAGACTACTTGTGCGATGTCTTCATAGCCTATTTCTTCTCTAATCAGAGGGGTATCTCCTTGTACTTCTTGAAGTTTTTTTTGTAGTTTTTCTATTTCTTGTTTTGCTTGTTGAATTTTTCCGTATCTAAGTTCTGCAACTAAGTTGAAGTTTCCTTCTCTTTCAGCTTTTTCAGCTTGGAATTTGTAATCTTCAATAGCTTGTTTTAGATGTTGAATTTTTTCAATAATTTCTTTTTCTTGTTTCCATTTAGCTTCAAGTTGTCTTATTTTTTCTTCTAGATTAGCTATTTTTTGTTCAATTTCTTTGAGACGGGATTTATCTTTTTCCATTTTTACGGCAGCACGTTCTATTTCAAGTTGTTTTTTCTCGCTATATAATTTATCAAGGGGTTCAGGTACAGAGTTCATTTCTAAACGTAGTTTAGCTGCTGCTTCATCGATGAGGTCAATAGCTTTATCTGGGAGAAATCTATCTGTAATATATCTTATTGATAGTTCTACTGCTGCGATTATAGCATCGTCGGTAATTCTAACTTTATGGTGGTTTTCATATCTTTCTTTAAGTCCGCGCAAAATAGCGATAGCGCTCATTTTATCGGGTTCGTCCACCATAACTTTTTGGAAACGTCTTTCAAGGGCTTTATCTTTTTCAAAGTATTTTTGATATTCGTTAAGTGTAGTTGCTCCTATTGCACGTAGTTCACCTCTTGCGAGGGCTGGTTTTAAGATATTAGCGGCGTCCATTGCGCCGTCTGTTTTTCCCGCTCCTACTAAAGTATGTATTTCGTCTATGAATAGAATAATTTCTCCGTCAGAGTTAACTACTTCTTTTACTACTGATTTAAGTCTTTCTTCAAATTCGCCGCGAAATTTAGCTCCTGCCATCAGAGCACCCATATCTAAGGCGAATATACGTTTATTTTTAAGGTTTTCTGGCACTTCTCCTTTGACTATTCTTTGTGCTATACCTTCAACTATTGCAGTTTTACCTACTCCGGGGTCTCCTATAAGTACCGGATTATTTTTGGTACGACGTGAGAGAATTTGTAGTACCCGTCTTATTTCTTCGTCTCTACCAATAACTGGGTCTAATTTTCCTTTTGCAGCCATTTGGTTCAGGTCAATGGCGAATTTGTTCAGGGCTCTATATGTTTCTTCTGCGGTTTGGGTTTTTACTTTACTACCGCCTCTTAGGTCTGCGATAGCTTTTTTTAGATTTTTTTCTGTAATTCCTTGATCTTTAAGAAGTTGAGAAATACTATCATCACTTCTCAGGATACCTATTAGTAAATATTCCAGTGAGACAAACTCGTCTCCGTCGGTTTTTGCAGCATTTATGGCTTCTCGTAAAGCTTTTTGTGCGGAATTAGATAGGTATTGTTCTCCTCCGCTTACTTTTGGGTATGAAGCTAATTGTCTTTCTAATATCTTTTCAAATGTTTCAAGGTTTACTCCTAATTTACTGAATAGGAATTTGATTACATTTTCATCAGTATCTATGATACCTTTTAGTAAATGCCCATTTTCTACGGCTTGATGGCCGTATGCATTGGCTATTGTAAAAGCTGCTTGAATAGCTTCTTGTGCTTTTATAGTGAAATTATCCCATTTCATAATTTTGTCCTCCTTTTTTTGGTTTGTTTATAATTTACAAAATCTTTACCGTAATTTTTTTTAAGAATTTTTGACAAAGAAAATTTTTTAAGATAACTTTTTGTCAGTAAATTAGACATTTTGTCTTATACTAAATAGCTACATTGGGATGAAATTAGTTTTGCTATTTATTCAATTTTTATTATGTTTCCGATATGATAAGTGATAAATATTTGAAATATTCATTTTTAAATGCCTTATTTTTTGTGGTATTTCTGTGGGTTATGTTTTTATTTCAGAATGTGGTATTATCGGATATATCCGGTTATGCTCTTTATCCACGTTCTTTAAGGGGGTTATGGGGGTTTTTATTTAGTCCGTTATTACATGCGAATGCATATCATTTATTTAATAATTCTACGGCAGCTTTTTTCTTTTTATGGGTATTATTTTATTTTTTTCCGAGAGATTGGCATAAAGTTTTGCTTTGGTCGTATTTTATACCTAATTTTTTTGTTTGGCTTTTTGCGCGAGCAGGATATCATATAGGTTTCAGTGGGGTAATTTTTAGTTTAGCTTTTTTTGAATTTTTTATAGGAATTTTTAGTAAGCAGCGTTCTTTATCAGCGATATCGTTGATAATTGTATTTTTATATGGAGGACTTTTATGGCAAGTATTTCCATACAAAAGTGATATTTCGTGGGAGTCTCATTTATTTGGAGCTTTAAGTGGAATTGTATTAGCCTTATTGTTAAAGGGGAAGTATTCGAAGCGGGGTAAGGTTTCGGAAGGGAGTGTTTCTTATAGTAGAGGTATTTATGGTTTCAGGGGTATAACACACACAGAGCAGCCGTATTATGGAAGTTATGGAGAGAGTAGCACGTATAATTTCAAAATAAAAGTAAAGGTAAAAACTTAGTTTATAGTTTTATACCAAAGACTAAAATATCGTCTAATTGTTTACGTTGGCCTCTCCAATTTAAGTGAGTTTCCAGCAGAATTTGTTTTTGTTTATCCATAGGGAGGTGATATATTTGCAACAATAAATTTCTAAAACGGGTTATCATAAATTTTTTATTTCTGGGTCCGCCGAATTGATCGACATAACCATCTGAGAATAGATACAATACATCACCTTTTTGATATTTAAAAATTTGTTTAGAGAAAGGTCTCATTTTTCTATAATATCCTATTGGCATATCGTCTGGTTGTAGTTCAATAATATTGTTATTACGGATTATAAGAGCTTGATTATTTGCCCCGGCGTATTGTATTTCTTGTTTTTCTTTGTCTAACATAATAAGAGCCATATCAATACCATCTTTGTTATGTTCGTTGGAGTGGTATTGTTGTAGTGAAGAGATAATCATTTCTCTTAGTTCATCAAGTATATAGTTTGGGTATAGTTTTTCGGGGTTTATTTTTACAATTATTTCGTTTAGGAAAGAGATTCCCAATAAGCTCATAAATGCGCCTGGGACGCCGTGACCTGTACAATCAGCAGCAGTAAAGAATATTTTTCCATTACGTTCTCTGAGCCAATAGAAGTCTCCGCTGACAATATCTTTTGGGAGGTAGAGTACGAAAGAATTTGGCAGATATGAGGCGATAAATGTTTCGGATGGTAGTAGAGCTCGTTGTATTCGGCTGGCGTATTTTATACTATCGCGGATATTTTTATTTTGCTTAGCGATTTTTTCCTCAGCTTGTTTTATTTTAGTGATATCTGAATATATTGCAAAAAGACGGGTAAGTTTGCCATTATTGTTTACTAGTGGAGTTAGAGAAGTTTGGAGCCATATTTTTTTTGTAATATCTACTTTAAAACTATAAGTAAAGGTAGCAGATTGTTTATTTTTTAGGGCTTGTTCTATTATTTCTAATATTTCAGGTTCAAAGAAAGGGAATATTATATTATCGCCATATTTTGCGGTAAATTCTTTGAAAGATAGTCCCATAACTCTTTCGAAGCCGGGGTTAACCCATTCAATGGTTCCGGTAGCATCTGCGATAGCTACGCCGTTATCTGTTTTTTCGGCAACTAAGGATAATTTTTCCAGTTCTTGATTTTTGAGTTCTAATTCTTTGGCTTGTTCAATTATTTTTTGGTTTTTGCGGCGAATTTCTTCCTCAGCTTCTTTAATTTTTGTGATGTCTGAGTCGATGAGTACTAATTTTTTTATATTGTTATATTCGTCTGTAATTGGGGTTATGTTTGTTTGTATCCATAGTATTTTATTTTCTTTTGTTAATACTTTATGTTCGAAAATATGAGATTCTTTGTCTTGGATGACTTTATCCAGGGCAGGGCTTATTCCATCGTATATTGGGATATCTTTTATGTTTATACCATATTCTGTTTCTAATAATTGAAGTGTATATCCGTATAGTTTGGTAAAGCCTTTGTTTAGCCATTCTACTTGCCAGAATTGATTTAATATAACCACGGCATTACTTGTTTCGCTTGCGACAAGAGAAAGTTTTTCAAGTTCAGCATTTATTTTTTCCAGTTCTCTTGCTTGTGCTTCAATTTCGCTTTTTTGTTCTGCTAAGAGTATGTTTTGTGTTTTTTTCTGTTTATAGTTTCTGAAAATTATAAATGTTAAGATACCGATGATAATAAGTAGTACACTGAAAATTAGTAGGGCATAACGTTGTATTTGTATTGTGATAGAGAGTTTTCGTAGTTCAGCTTTTTTTTGTTCTACTTCTTTTTGAATTCTTTTACTTTCTTCTATTTGTTGTTTGAGTAATTGTTCTTGTTCTTTATATTGTTTTAGGAGTTTATTAACTTTATGTTCGTATGCTGTTATTTGTTGTTGTTTTTGCTGTAATTGTTTATCTTTTAATGCAAAGAGTTTAGCTTGTTCTTGTAGTTTTATATTGTATATTTTAAGTTGATTTTGTAGGAGATTAAGTCGGTTTTGTTGTATTTCAATTTCGTGGATTTTTTGATTTAGAATTTGTTGTTGTTGAGATAGTTGTTGTTTTTGTTGTTCTAATTGTTGTTTTTGTGCTTCAATTTGTTTTTGTTGTTGAGCGAGTAATTTTTTCTGATTTTCCAGTTGCTGTGTTTTTTGTTTTAGAAGTTTTTCTGTTTTTAATAGTTCTTGTTTGGTTTTATTTAGCAATTTTCTGGCATTAAGGTCTATTCCTCCTAAGGCGTAGAAACCTTTTAAGTTTAAAATACTAACATTGTATTTGCTTAGATTTTCAAGGTTATATTCAAAATTTACTTTTTCTCCGGATTTTTCAGTAAATAGATTGAAAACAACTTTTTCTTTATCGTTCCATTCCTCGGTAAAAAGTACAGTTGAAGTTCCTTTTATGGTTAATAAGATTTTTTCAATTTCGTTTAGATGTTGTTTTTCTACAATAATAATATCGTATTGAGGTATTTCTCCGATACTTTTAACATTAGAAATTTGTATTGTTATTCCTGTCATAAAAGTGGAGGGTTTTCTTTTTTTCAGGGCATTTATTAGTTCTTTTGAACCTTTATATACTCCGAAATTGAATGCATCTTTTTGTACATCATTTTTCCATACTAAGAAATTAAAAATTTTAAATATAAGATCTGCTTTTTGTTCATTTAAAGGGATATATTGAGCTTTTAAGATGAAAGGTATGATTATCAGTATGTATGCAATTAATTTTTTCATTTGTATAAAAGTTAGATCGCTCCTCAGATATTTTTCAAGCAAATATTAAGCAAAAAATTTGCCTTAGCATATTTTTTTATGGCATTGTTTTTATTTTTTATTGTTATTGACTGGCAGTCAATAGTTTTAAAGGCATTATAAAAGCTTAGGTCACCGATATCTGCTATTATAAGGTCTGTATTTGGGGCGGCGAAGTCTTCGTCATTGATTTTTGGATAACGTATTCCGATATCTGTGGAGTATATTTTATTGAATTTCTGAATGTTAATATTTTTGAGTATGTATTCAAAAAATAGGTCTTTGATGTTTAGTGGTAGATTTGAGTATAGAGTAGTATGTTTAGGACTAAAAGCTTTAAGGGCGATGGCTTCTATTGCGAGGAATATGGAGAAAGCATACCATTTTCTTACTTTTTCTCTGTTTTTATCTTCTGGGATGTATCCACCTTCGAAAAGGATAGTTCTAATGCCTTTTTTTTGGGTATTATCTCCGAAAGCCATGGGCATAAATGTATCGTTGTATTTAGCGATTTTGCCTTTGAGCATAGGGAGGTTTTCTATTATATATCCGATGATTTGCATTGATATAAGTCTGTTGTTATCAATAGTTTTTTGTTTATCAAAAGCTGGGGCGAGGAATGAGAGAGTTGTGGGGTATTCAGTTAGTGAGTTGCCGTAGTATATTTCTTGGTCGTGTAGGTTAAAAGCATATTTAGGTTTTATGGTATCGATGGTATTTGAAAGGATTTGGGCTTCGGGAGAAGTTTTACGTATGGCATCTCGATTTATATCTATTCCTTGGGCATTTCTGCGGGTAAATAAGTCAGCTCCATCTGGATTAAGCATAGGGATGAAATATAGAGTTATGTTATTTTCCAATAATTTGTTAAATTCAGGGGAGATATTTTTTTCTAAAAACATAATAAAATCCAAAGTTGCAAGAGTGCTTAGTGGTTCGTTTCCGTGCATTTGAGACCAAATTATAATTTTTTCATTTCCAGAGCCTTTTTTTAAAAGGAAAATATCCTTGCCCAAGAAAGATACACCAATTTTTTTTACTTTAATTTTTTTTAAGTTTTTAACGAATTCTAAAATATTTGAGTGTTTTAGAGAGTAGAATGTTGCTTTTGAGAAGTAGAAGTTTTGAAAATTTTGTAGGAATGTTTTAGCAGAAGTTGTCATTAAAAGTCTTTTTTTATGTTAATTTTTTCGTTTGGATATTCTTTTTTGAACAGTCGCCAGTAGTCTATGACGGTTTGTTTCATTTCTTTATGGAGAATAAGTAGTCCGAGAAGATTTGGTATAGCCATAA
>CAZWVR010000002.1:11927-51481 GCA_964637235.1 uncultured Bacteroidales bacterium
GCAGATAGGTTCCATATTATAGTAGTATCGGTAAAAGAAGCAATAAAGAATGCAATTACATAAAGAATTCGGTATGGCATTACATATTTTTCACCCCAGAGGAAAGTTACGGAGCGGTCTCCGTAGTAAGACCAAGCAATTGCAGTTGAGAAAGCAAAAAGGAGTAAGCCAATTGATATAATATATTGCCCCCAATTACCGAATAAGCTTCGCTTAAAAGCTTCGGCAGAAAGAGGTGCTGAATGAAGGAGGGATTTTCCGTATATTGAGACATTTTCAGGGATTTGCATTTGTCCGTGTTCTACTTTTATTTTACCGGTATAAGGCTTATCTTTTTTTAAGACTTTTATATCTTCGGCAAAGGAGCGGGCGTGTAGGATTGTGATATTATTTTCAATTTTACCGTTAATAACATTGAGTATTCCGTCATATACAGGCATTTTAGCTTTCCGATTTAGAGCTTTTGAAATAATCTGGACGTCTTTTTTATTATTTTGGTCATAATGTCTATTTAGGACTATTATATCAGCTGCTTGGAATTTATTTTCGAATTTTTCTGTCCATACACCGGAAGATAGAATGACTAAACCAGTTAAGAAGCATATTACGATGGTATCGATAAAAGGTTCAAGTAATGCGACCATACCTTCGGATACTGGTTCATGGGCTCTTGCAGCAGCGTGGGCAATAGGGGCAGAACCTTGACCAGCTTCATTAGAAAAAAGTCCGCGATTAACGCCTCTATTAAATGCAAATGCAAAGCTTGCTCCTAAGAAACCGCCATAGGCAGCTGTTCCTGTGAATACATCGTGAAAAATTGAGTAAAATGCCGAAGGAATATTTTTGTAGTTATAAATTAGCACAGCCAATGCACCTAAGAAATATATAAGAGCCATTCCGGGTACTAATTTTTCTGTTACTTTTGCTATTCTTTTAATGCCTCCGATTATTACAAGACCTAATAGTATTGCTAATATTAGTCCAGTCCATATTTGTGGGATATGAAATGTAGCCCACATTGCATTTGAGATGCTATTTATTTGTGGTAAGCTTCCGGAGCCGAAAGAGGATAGAATAGTTGCAAAGGCAAAAAGGGAGCCGAGCCATAATCCGGTTTTGATTATTTTTCCATTTTTAAGTTTGATATTTAAACGTTTTTTCATATAATACATAGGACCTCCTGAGACGCTACCATTAGGGAGTATATCTCGATATTTATGTGATAAGGTTACTTCTACGAATTTTGTTGTCATGCCTAACATTGCGGTTATAAGCATCCAGAAAAGAGCAGCAGGACCTCCTAAATGTATTGCCAGAGCTACTCCTGCTATATTACCTGTGCCTACTGTACCGGAAAGAGCTGTTGAGAGCGCTTGAAAGTGTGATGTGTCTCCTTTATCTGTTTTTTTATCGTATTTACCTGAAACTATACGAATTGCATGTTTAAAATATCTTATCTGTGGAAATTTTAGATATATAGTGAAAAATAATCCTGTACCGAGTAATAAATATACAAACCATGGCGAACTACCCAAGTATTTATCTAACCATAGTAAAAAATCATTGATTTGTTGCATAATTTCTTGCATAACTATGGTTTAAGTAATTTGCGCAAATATAATAAGTTTTTACTAATTCTAAACATAGCGAAAATATTAGAGCTTAACTCACTTTTATATTTGGAGAGATGGAGCTTTATCTTAGAATTACTAATTTACCATTAAAAAGTGTTTTTTCTGCGTTTATTTGCACCCAATAGATATCCGGAGGCAGTTCTGAGATGTCTAATATAATTGTATGATTTCCTGAGCTATATGTAAATTTACGAGTTAAAACTAATTGCGCATTACTTGTAAAAAGGCGAAGTTTTAAGGTATTTTTCTCATTGAGAGTAAAATTTATTGCTACAAAATTTGAAGCGGGATTGGGATATATGAATAGTTTTTGTTTATTGGAAAAATCTTTACCGAAGTAGTAAAATTTTATATCGCCAGTACGCTGATAATCAGTTATTTTTGCTCCGATATAACAAAGAGCTGTGTTAGAAGTAATTTTTCCGTATATACGACCATCTGTTGTTATATTTAATCCAATAGGCATCAATTGGGGTTTGAAATCTATGACTTTATAACTTACTGGATAAAACCCTGAAATTGGAGATATTAGGAAATTATCTTTATCTCCATTTGAAATTCCCGCAGCGAAATCTATTTGTGAGGTATCAAGTGCGATGTCATCCATATGATTGTATAGCATTTTTATATCTCCATTTTTGTATAAAATGCAAGCAAAATCTGTATTATGGGTGCTATCGCCCCAGAAGCCAGTTTTCCAATGTATTATTAGGCTATCATTATTTTGTACGTATGTAATTCCTTGATTCATAGATGGATATATTTGAAGGTCTGAGCAGAACACACCAATTACAGGATTTTTTATAATTTGTGCATCTGTTCTGATATAATCAAAGTCCTTTGTAAATTTTATCCAGCCGTCTGTTCCGATGTATAAAGTATCGTAGAGTTTTCCATAGAATGGGAATTTAAAATTTAGTGGAAGCAGGGCATAGCCATCGTCATAATTGTTTGGTATAAGTTTTTTAGAGGTATTTACTGGATAGTAATTATTTGAGTTATATGCTTTATATAGGTATAGGATATTCCATTTATATGGAGGGGTTCCGCCATTTGCTTCTAACTGGAAGTTATAGTTTCCTTCTGAGCATGGAGGCAAATCAGGTGTATTTATCACCGGCTTTTTGAATTTTGGAGCAATTACTACTGAAAGGTATGTATTAGTGTTGTTTTTTATAGGGGTTTGGTAAATATCTGGTTTATAGATTGTTCCGGTGCTGTCTTTTACTGCAAAATCGTAAATATAGCCAGAATATAAATTATTTATGTCAAATTCTTTAACGATGAGAAATATTTTAAAAGGTTTGTCTTTATTTACAAAAGTAAGTAAAGGGGTGATATCCAAAGAGATTTCTATTGCGGAGGAGTCATCTCCTTCTATTGGATAGTTTCCACCTTGTTTATAAAAGAGGGGTAAAAATAGGGAATGTTCAGGATAATCTGCATTGAGATTTTGCGCTATTCCAGCAGTGATTATCAGATGTTTTCTATTTTCGTGGTATATTTTAGTTCTGAGGGTCAAGAGTGGTTTGTAGTGTTTTCTTACATTAATTACCCATACTTTATTTGCGAAAATTCCGCCTTTTGATGGAGGCAATGCCAGTAGTCTATACATAAAATAAGCTTTTCCTTTATTTGCGAAGTTTTCTCCCCAAGAATTAACCATTATCAGGGCACCTTTTTCCCAGTCTTGCATATCAACTTTTCCGTCATTATTTATGTCAATGTTGTTTGTATATTTACCATCATTGTTAAAGTCATATTTAATGCTATCGTCCCAACCGACTATTGTCATAGCGTGGTTTACCTGATGCCCCCATTGAATTATTATGCTATCGTTTACCATTGTAAATTCATTGGTGACACCTGCGGCAAAGTTTGCAAGGCTCCCAGTTTGTGAGCCATCTAAATGATTTGCAAGCCAGTTTTTTAGAGTTAAGAGACCTTGCGGAGTACTGACATCAATAACAGCATAATTTAGCACTCTATTATCGAATCCATTTTCATATTTTTGATAGCCACTCAACCAAGTTCTTGGAGAAATATATAAACCTCCGTAATCTTTGACATTTGGGCAGCCATTTTGTTTAATAATTTCCCAGCCGTCTGTAAAAAATGAGCCGTTTAAAGGGCTTCCATTGTTTAAAAAATTGTATGTATAATGTGTAGGGAATTGATTTTCTGGCAATTTTGCATTTGTGTTTCTAATTCTATTTATTTCGTAAGTGAAAGTATATCCTATTCCAGCAGCTTGTGCACAGGAGCCACCCGATTGAGTAAATACTCCACGGAAATATGGTAAAAGTGAATTATCTAAGCGGCTTGGTAGGTTTGTGTTTAATTTGCTTATATCAGAGCGAACTTCCGGGGTGTTTTTTATTTCTTGTTTTGTTGGTAAGCGGAGCCTACCAATTGTTTGGCTTTCTACAAAATTGCTAAAAAATATAAGTATAAGTGTCAAAATAGCTGTTTTCATTTCTCTTTTTTTATTATTCCAAAGATAATAATTTTGCATAAACTTGTTTTAAATAGCTTTTAAAAGAATTTTAATTTTATGGATCCGTTAGCACTATTGATTGATGAGTATGATTATCATAGTAGAAAAGTTATAAAAGCGGTGTCTGGTGAGAGGTATGTAGGCGTTATGTTGGAGGATGGGCAGATAGGTGTATGTGTAAATCTTACGGGAGAGGCGAAATTTTTACCGACTAAGCCGGATTTGAAATGTCTTAATAGTCGTATTTGGCTTACAGCATATTTTAATGCATTGAAAAATTTTTCACAGCCGCAGTTGCTCGATGGTGATATTTTTCAAATAGTTGATTTTGAGCGATATAATAATATTGTGATGATAGGTTTTTTTAAGCCTTTGTATCAGAAACTTATTAGCTTAGGGAAAAATATAATTTTCTTTGATTTTCGTGATATTGAGGGGAAAGCACCTGAGGAAAGTAAACCATATTATCTTTCTAAGGCAGATATTGTAATAATTAGCTCTACAACTATTGCCAATAATACTCTTGATGAAATATTGAGTTTTTCTGTAAAGGCAAAAAAATATTTATTGGGTCCGAGTTCAATTTTTGATAGCAAATTTTTTAATATAGGCATTGATGGAATTTTTGGCACTCTATTTAGGAAGAATGATATAAGAATTCTTGAAATAATTGCACAAGGCGGAGGAACACGCGATTTTCAGAAATTGGGTATAAAAAAATATTTGTTTAATGATTCATTGGGAAAGAAAATACAATGAAAAGTGGCTTGAAGCAAGTGTTTTAGGTTCTATTTGGGGGAGCTTTGAGATAATAGTTGGAAGTATATTGCATAATTTAAAACTTCCGCTTTCGGGCACTTTATTAGCGTCTTTTGTAGTTGTTCTAATGATAGGTTATGGTATGCAGAGTTCTAAGAATGGGATATTTTGGCGTGCTGGTATTATTGCTGCTTTAATGAAGTCTGTCTCTCCCAGTGCGGTGTTATTAGGTCCTATGACCGCAATAATTTTAGAGGGCTTTTTGATGGAAATAGGGCTATTGCTATTTGGAAGAAATTTTTTTGCTTATCTTTTTTCAGGTATTCTTGTTCTTTATAGCGTAATTATCCATAAGATTGTTGCTTTATTACTTTTATATGGTTTTAATATTGTAAAAATCACGAGAAATTTTTATTATTTTATTCTTAAACAATTGAAAATAAATGGATTGAGTTTCTACCAAGCTCTTTTTTTACTCAGTCTTCTCTATGTAATTATAGGCATATTTAGTGCTACCGTAGGTTATATAATAGGTAAACGAGCCCTTCGGGTAAGAAAAAATAATGGTTTAAAATTACAGTTAAAAAAAATTTTACAGGAAAACCCCGATGATAAGAGATTTGCTCTTATTTTGCTTTTATTTCATATACTTTTTTTGATACTAATAATTCGGAGTTTACATTATAGTTTGCTAATAGGGAGCCTCATATCTTTTGTCTATATAGTTTTTTGTTTAATACGCTATAAAGGTTCTTTTCGTAGATTTAGAAGGACAGGTCTTTGGCTTCAATTATTGATTATTTTTCTTATTTCAGCGTTTTTTTTCAATGGCAGTGGTATCTTTAATATTGCAGGAATAAAAGAGGGTATTGCAATGGTTTTACGTTCTATTGTAGTTATTGTTTCATTTGTTGGAATAAGCCATGAATTAAGTAGTCCTTTGGTTAAGCTTATTTTGTATAAAAATGGTTTTAGCCAAGTTTATACCTCTTTATCATTGGCATTTTCTGCTTTACCTATAATTAGTGCCAATTTTAAGAATAAAGAGTTTTTTAAACATCCGTTGGAGCATATTTCGGGACTTTTGGCATTAAACACTCTTTATGACGATTTTATTAAAATTTTGAATAGAAGGAAGTTATTTGTAATTACAGGAGAAGTCGATAGTGGAAAAACTGCATTATTGCATAAAGTGATTAATTTGTTGCAGATAGAAAATATAGGTATTTGTGGCATTGTTTCGGTATCTGATGAACGAGAAAAATTTGTTTATTATGTTAAAGATATTTCTAGTGGAATTTCTACTGTTTTATGCACACAAAAGAAAATAGAGAATGCAATTAAGATAGGCAGATACTATTTTTATAGTGAAGGATTGAGCTTTGGCTCGCAGGTGCTATTAAAATGTAAAGATAGTAATCTTGTTATCGTTGATGAAGTTGGACCACTGGAATTACGGAATAAAGGGTGGGCAAAGGCTTTACAGTTTTTATTTGCTCAGTCTAATGCTATTCAGATATGGACTATTAGAAAAAAACTCGTTTATGATGTTTTGAAGCATTATAATATTGCAGAGGCTTTTATATTTGAGGTTGGAAAAGATAAGCCAGAACAAATTATTTATGAGATAAAAAAAGCGGTAAAAAGTTTAGAAAGCGAGATGGTAATGGTATGAAAAATTTTATGGGAGTGAATAAGATTATATCTTTGCCGAAAAAATGCGAATAGGTTATCTCTCCGAAAAAGATTATAGACGTAATTTTTGGGCATTTATATGGCATGCAGCATTTTTTGCAGTAAGTAAGAGTTTCATAGATACAGATACTGTTATATCCTCTTTAATAATAAAATCTGGCGGTAATGAGATTCTTCTTGGTCTTATGACAACTATCATGATTGGAGGTGCAAATTTTTTGCAATTGTTTTTTGCTTCATTCATTTCACATGTTATTCAAAAGAAAAAGCATCTTCTGATTGCTATAAATTTACGAATTCTCTTTGTTTTGATATTAGCTATACTTCTTATGAAGTATTCAGTGATGGATAACAAAATATTTTTTGCTATTTTTTTCGCAGTTATATTTGCTTTTACTTTTGCAGGTTCTTATGGAGGAATAGCATATACAGATTTACTGGGAAAATCTATAAAAAAAGAAAGTCGTTTGAAATTATTTTCGGTAAGACAGCTTATGCAGGCTTTTGGCTTTGTAATTTCTGCTTTTTTAGTAAAAATAGTTTTAAAAAAATATTCTTTTCCTGATAATTATTTTCATTTGTTTTTATATGCCGCTTTTATTTTGTTTATAGGATCTCTTGGATTTTGGCTACTTAGGGAAAAAATTATAATTCCCAAAAAGCGGAAATCTATTATTGAATTTTTTAAACTTATACCTTATGAGATAAAGAAAAATAAAAATTTGCTGTATTATATTTTAATTGTAAATCTTATTGGTATTCTAATTGTTTTTAGTCCTTTTTTAGTTTCTTTTTTTAAAATATATCATAAATTAACAGGCAATATAGTAGGTAATTTTTTGATTATTAAAATGATTGGAGCTGTGTTAGGTAGTGTTCTTGTTTTATGGCGTAATATAAAATATAAAATCATTTTGAATTTAGCTGCAATTTTAGCAGCTATATTCCCTATTTTAGCGCTTATTACTGTTAAAAATATTGTACTTTATTTGTTCGTATTTTTTATAGGTGGTATTATTATGTCATTTATTCGTATTGCAACTGGCGGTATTCTTATAGAAATATCAAATGATAAAAACCGTGCTGAATATGCAGGAATTGTAGGAGCGGCTAATATTTCTGGTCTTATTTTCCCTTTATTTATTGGCTCATTTTTAAGAGCTTTGGGCTATATACCTGTATTTATTACTATCTCATTGATATCAATATCAATGCTATTTTTAATAGGAAAATTAGATTGTAAATAGAAAAGAGAAAAGGCGTAGATTGCAGGTGCTTGGATTGCACTCAGCTTCTACGCCTCTTTATTTGTTGCTTAATGCTGAATAGATTTTATCTATTTATGTTCCGATAAATATAATCAATTGCTTTGTTTGCTAATATTCTTTCCGAGTCATGATTTGAAAATTTGTGTTTTTTCCCATCTTTTGTTTTTATTATAATTTCGTGCATACCTGATCTACCGAATTTTAGACTTGAGCCTAATGTATCTGCTTTAATGGATTGTATTTCAGAAATAGGAATTTTCTCTTTTAGTGCAAATTTCCCTGTATTCTGTTTTTCAATTATATAGATATTATTTGAACCTAATCTAAATTTTTTATTGCCACCTATTCCTATACCAATATTAAATGTAATAATTTCTTCTTCGTCAGGTTCCATATAAGTTGGAGTAGGTTTAGCTATGTTTGTATCGCGCAATATCTTGATAAGAGCATTAAGCTTTGCATCGGTATATTCAGGTGTTATCAAATCGACATCATAAGTTCTGGGCTGAGAATCAACTTCAAGATATAATACAGACAGAGTTGACATTTTTTTATCATATATATCAAAATCTGTAATTCGTGAGTAATCAATTTCTTCTTCAACGATTATTTTTTCTCCATCAAAAGAGAGCAGCAAAAGCTTTTCTTTGGTAAATAATAACGTTTTATCCTTCTTAATACCTATCGGATGTATAATCTCGTATTTTTTCAAATAGTCTGCCAATGCGTCTTTATTTTGTTTATAGACTATATTAATAAAATCAAGCATTGTAAAATCTTCTTGGGTAATGAGCTCTTTCAATTTATTAGCTAATTGGTTTCTTGAACTACTGGGCAGTAGAGAGCTAACAGTCCATAATTTTTTTTGTCCTTTTAGATTAAAATCAACAAGCAAAACAGTCATAAATGTAGTTTTTACCATAAACTGTAAATTGCTAATGTCTTTTACTGTAAACTCGTCCGATAAGCGCATTTTTGCAAATGGTCGAAGTAATCCTAATAAAAATTTTTCTTTACTTGTATAAGCTAAAAGAAATTTTTCTTTTCCTTTGAGAGATTTTACGAGCCAATAGTATTTAATTTCTTCATCATCTCCTAAACAGCATTTTCTGAATTTTTTAGTAATACCTTGTAATGTTCTCATAGTATTATTTTTTTGGTTTAAATAAAGTTAAATTAAAAATTTATTAGGTGTATTTATTTTTGACAACTTTATAAAAAGAAGTGATAGGGAGTTTATTTTAAGTTATGAATGCTAATATTTAGTTAATCTATTTTATTTTAGTTTAATAGTAAATACCTTTGCAGAAAATCGGGATATGGGGGCATTTCGTTTAGTATCTAAATATAAACCTGCTGGCGATCAGCCACAAGCGATAGAGCAATTGGTAAAAGGCATATTACAAGGCAAAAAGCATCAAGTATTGCTCGGAGTGACAGGTTCCGGTAAGACATTCACAATTGCCAATGTAATAGAACGTGTTCAAAAACCTACCTTAGTCATAAGCCATAATAAAACGCTTGCAGCTCAGCTATATGGAGAATTTAAACGTTTTTTCCCTGAAAATGCTGTAAATTATTTTATTTCCTATTATGATTATTATCAGCCAGAAGCATATATTCCCTCGCAGGATAAATATATTGAAAAAGATTTATTGATTAATAAAGAAATTGAAAAATATAGGATTGCGGCTACAACAGAATTACTCTCTGGGAGAAGAGATGTAATTATTGTAGCTTCTGTTTCTGCCATATATGGTTTGACAAATCCCCAAGTTCTAAAAAGTAAAAAGTTTACAATAAATGTGGGTATGAATTTGGATATAGATAAACTGCTTCAAAAACTTGTAGAGGGATTTTATTCCAGAAACGATGAAAAATTTACTTATGGAACATTTAGGGTTAAAGGTGATAGCATAGATATTTATACATATTTAGATGTGGCTTATAAAGTTATTTTTTGGGACGATGAAGTTGAAGAAATCTACTCTTTTGATCCACATAGTGGTATGCCTATTCAGAATTTTAACAGTATTGAAATTTATCCGACGAGTTTTTATTCTACTTCTGCACAAGATTTAGAACAGATTATCAATCAGATACGTTTAGATTTAGCTGCACAGGTAGAATATTTTAAATCTTTGGGAAAATATCAAGAAGCTCAAAGGCTTATTGACCGAGTAAATTATGATATTGAAATGATAAAGGAAATTGGACATTGTAAAGGGATAGAAAATTATTCTCGTTATTTTGACGGTAGAGCGCCCGGAACACGTCCTTTTACACTTTTAGATTATTTCCCAGAAGATTTTTTGATTATTATTGACGAAAGCCATGTGACTATACCTCAGCTTAGGGCAATGTATGCAGGAGATCGTTCTAGAAAACAAATTCTTGTTGATTATGGCTTTCGCTTGCCAGCTGCATTGGACAATCGTCCTTTAAAATTTGAGGAGTTTATGGCACTTGCAAATCAAATTATTTATATGTCTGCAACACCCGGTCCTTTTGAACTGCAACAAACAAAAGGTTATGTTGTTGAACAGGTAGTTAGACCTACTGGCTTAGTAGATCCGCCTATTGAAATAAGACCTACACATAATCAAATTGATGATTTAATTGCAGAGATAAATAAAACTGTCTCTAAAAATCAACGAGTTCTTATTACTACCCTCACAAAGAGAATGGCTGAGGATTTAACTGAATATCTTAATAATTTAGATATAAAAACAGCTTATATCCATTCTGATATTGATGCTTTGGAACGAGTTAAAATAATGGAAAGCCTTAGGGAAGGTAAAATATCTGTATTAGTAGGTGTCAATTTGCTCAGGGAAGGTTTGGATTTGCCAGAAGTATCCTTAGTGGCTATATTAGATGCCGATAAAGAAGGCTTCCTGCGTTCAGAAACCGCATTGACCCAAACAGCCGGTAGAGCTGCCAGAAATTTGGACGGAAAAGTTATATTATATGCCGATAAAATTACTGATGCTATTCGAAAAACTATCGCAGAAACTAACCGCAGAAGAGAAAAACAACTTAAATATAACAAAGAACACGGAATTATTCCTAAACAAGTAATTAAAGATAAAACGAGAATTTTATATGCCCAAGATTATTCAGACCTTCGTACTAATACTAAAAAAACTTCGCCTCAAATAGAAATTACTGCTTCTGTCGCTAATACTATGAGTAAAACTGATCTTAAAACTGCTATTCTGAAAATAAAAAAAGAAATGTTAAATGCTGCTGATAAGCTTGATTTTAAAACAGCTGCTTATCTTAGAGATGAGATGTTAGCTATGATTGAAATTTATGAAAATCGTTTTTCTGAAAAAATTAAAATTTGACTTATTGGTTAAATTTTCTGCTTAAATATCATAATTTATAAGGGCTCGTAAACATTCATAACGTATGCAAAACCAAGGTTTATCTCCAAATTTTTTCATATACTCATCTCCAAATTTTCTTTTTACCTCAGGCTCTTCAACAAGATAAATCATAATTAGAATAAAAATAACTTCCAAAGGTGCAAATATCAATAAAAATGTTGGAGAGCCAAGAACTAAACCCCAGCCAATGGGCATAAATAGTAAACCAAAGTGCATAGGATGACGCATATATTTATATGGTCCTATATCTACAAGTTTGTTTGTTTCAAATTTAGGAATATCTCCCTGCTTACCATATCTCGATAGAATGCGTCCTGTTATTTTAGCTATTCGTATGCTGAAACTTAATATCAGAATACCAAAAATTCCTGTTAAAATATGAAAGTAAGCATTGAAAAAATATTTTGAAAAAAATTGTGTGTCAATGATAATTGCTACTGCTCCCACTCCAAATATCATTATAAACCAAATTAAAAATCTCCCTTTTGCAGACATTTTTTTATTTTTTGAAAAAAATTAGGGGATGACCAAAAAGTCAAAAATAAAAAATTGTCACTAACACAACCTATTGATTTTTAAAATGTTATCTTTTTAAGGGTTGAATAATTTTTAAAAATATATTTATCAGTTATTTTACTGGTATTCAATATTTTACTCCCCCTAAGCCCCCTCTGATTACAAACAGAGGGGGACTTTTTAGACAGCCTCTTTGTAAATGATGGATTAAATCTTCTAAAAGTTTGCGAAATTAAATATTTTATCTATTTCGTCCATAAAATTAACAAATGATGGTTCAAAGCCTAAGTTATCATATTTTCCTGCTTCTGAAAAACTTAACAATTCTCCTTCTACACTATTAAGGTCTTGTGGTATCTCTCGTATTTTTACTCCATAATAAATTTGTTGTTGTGGATTGCAGATTTTTGATACTGTTAATATCATTGAATCGAGAAGTTCATGGCTTTGATTGTAAAAAAAGAGTTTAATTTTAAAATCTTTTGTTTTAGTTATTAAAGCTCTGTTGGCTATTGCAATTTTGACCTTAAATGCATTCCAAATAGTTCTATGCCCTTTTACTTTAATTTTTATGAATTGATAATCGTGTGAATTTATTATTTTGCTTTCTTTTTGATATAGGATATTTCTGAGTTCGTCATACGAGATATTGTCAGTATTGTATGATGTAGATGTATCGTAAGCTGCTTGTTCTTGATTATCAAAATTGCAAGCAATAAAAATCGTTATTATACTTATAAAAAGTATTTTTTTCATTGATTGTTATTTTATTCCTAATTTTTTCTTAATATCTTGTGGGATAGCGTCTTTATGCACCATAATATCCATAGTTTTGAGCATTACATAAGCGCGAGAGCAATAAATATAACCGTTGTATGGATTATCTGTACCCCATGAATTTTTTACTATGTAATATGTTGTTCCGTTTTGATCGTGAGCTCTTCCGATAATATGCATACCGTGATCGTCTGTTGTGAGGTAATTATCGAATTGTTCTTGTCTCATTTGTTGAGTGACCTTTTTTTCTTTGCCGGGTTTCAGTAGGTTGTATTTTTCAGCTTTTGATAGTTGTTCCCATTTTTCGCGTTCGGTAGGTGTCATATCAGCGGGGTTTATATCTGGCAGTACAGCAACTCCGTATTTATAGGAGAAGTATGGTTCACTTACGTCTGCTGCCCATGCTACTGTATAGCCATTTTCCAAAGCATTATCAATGATTTTCATAAGATCTTCGATGGGGACATTATAATAATCTGCCCAAAGCCAGTTATCAGGGATTTCTAATGGGAAGCGGCTGTAAAAAGGGTGATGTGTATATGAGGTTATGCATACATAATCGTCGGGATTAAGTTTTAAGTAGTCAGTCATAAAGGTCTTAGGCGTGTATTCTTGTCCATTATAATTAAATTTTTTCATAGGAGTTCCCAGATATGCGTTTAATATACCTTTAAATCCGTTTAGCCAAGCCGTAGATAGATGCATTCCTCTTCTCATATTTTCTCCATAGTCTGCTATTGCTTTAATATAAGCTTTCAGAGCAGCGTCCATTTCGCCGTGTACGTGTTTTTTATATCCATAATTTAGACCTTTGTAGTATTTTTCAGGCATTAACCCGTAATTTTTCATAATAAAGATTATATCTGGGAAACCTCCACCTGCTCCGAAGGTTAAATTGCCGTGCATTCTAACATATTTTTCTGCTTTGTTTAAATATGCGTAATAAACAATGAACATCTCTGAAAGATCTGGCACTTCTTCTGGTTTTAAACCTTGTTTTCTTATAACTTCACTTTCCAAAAATGACATCCCTGAAAATGCCCAGCAGGTACCAGATGCATATTGATTTTTTACAGAAGTCGTCTGTAAGCGAATGTCATCTGTGAATTTGTATTCTGTCTTATTTTGCGCTATTGCGATGTTGAAAAGTAATAATGCAAATAAAATAGAAATAGCTTTTTTCATAGTATTATTTTTAGAGTTTTGTCAAAAATAAAAATTCAGTTTTTTACGTAAAAGAATTTAACATTTTTTATTTTTGCATAAAAAAATGTTCAGAATAGGTTTTGGTTATGATGTTCATAAACTTGCTGAGGGAGAAACTTTAATTTTGGGAGGAGTTAGAATACCGTATATTAAAGGAACTGTGGGGCATTCAGATGCTGATGTGTTAGTTCATGCTATTATTGATGCTATTCTCGGTGCAGCAAATATGAGAGATATAGGTTGGCATTTCCCTGATACAGATCCGAAATATGCAGGTATAAGTAGCCTCTCTTTACTTTCTTTTACTATCGAAAAAATTCGCCAGAAAGGTTATGATTTAGTAAATATTGATGCCACAGTGGTTTTGCAAAAACCTAAAATAAAAAATTTTATTCCTCAAATGAAGCTTAATATTGCCCAAGTTCTGAAAATAAACTCTTCAAATATCTCTATAAAAGCTACTACTACTGAATTTTTAGGTTTTGAGGGAAGAGGAGAAGGTATTTCCGCTTATGCAGTAGTACTTTTGATAAAAAAGCAATAATGTTGAGAAAAATCTTTTTTACATTATCTATTTTATTGATAATCAATAAATTGTATTCACAAATAGATACGTCTCAATATTTAATAAAAACTGATACAATATTAAGCATTGATACTATCATTAAAAATAACACTGTATATATCACAAAAACCTACAAAATACATGTAAGACTTATACCTAAAAAAAAAGAGAAGGTAGAACTTCTTTTAAAAAAACGCAGTATTTATGATTCTTTAAAGATAACACCAATTCAAATCGGCTTTATGAATCCCGGACATTTGAGAGATATTTCTCCCTTGCTTCGAAAAAATGAGCCTTATAAAATATATGCCAATATGTATTTCAGTTATGGAAAATGGAATATTAAACCCAAGTTTAGTCAGTATTTACAACCTATGAACGATTTTGCATTAGTTGGTTCTGTAGAAATTTTTCGGAAAAATACAGCAGTAAGAGTTGACGTAGGGAAAATGTTTTTTTATGAAAAATTTTCATATAATATGGAGGTACCCAATATTGATACTTCTAAATATATGCAAATTAGAGAATACCAAATTATGCATATTGATACTATTTGGTTTATAAACTTAGATTCGCTTGTTAACGGCGATACAGTATGGATGCCATATTATGATACTACATATAACACTCGTTATGATACTTCTTATTTGTATCATTACGATACTACTTATAATGTTTACGATTATAACAATATCAATTCATATCAATTTGTGCCTTTTTCTCTGGGGTTTAAATATAGATTTAGACTAAAAAAAATTAGTTTTGATATAAGTAGCTCATTGAATTTTTTATTTTTAACTCGTGTGGGAGGTTTTTATATACACAATACTTATGAAAAAGTCCCTTTGAAAAGGATTTTTGAATTTAAGTTATATTCACTAAATTTAAATATAGCTGCCGAAATTTTATATCCATTATCTAAGAATATTTTTATATTCTGGGGTGTTAGCACTTTGTACCCAATTACGCAAATTTATAATTACTCTGCATGGGATATAAAATTTACTTCTTATAATATGAATGCAGGGCTTAAAATTTTATTACGATGAGCAAAAAAATTATTACTATTTTATTTTTCCTTTTGCCTATAATTTCAATTTATCCACAGAAGCCATGGATAGGGAATAATGATTTTTTACTTGCTTATTTGAAAAAATATCCACTTCTGGATAGCGGAAAGATATATTATCGCATTCCTATAACTTTTTGGCTTTATGGATATCCTCCTGTATCAGTAAAAGAAGTTAAACATCAGGTTCTATTATTGAATAAGTATTTTTCATTAAATAATACAGGCATACAATTTTATTTGGCTCAAATAATTAAAATTGAAAAAAAATCACGTAATGAAGTTAATTATATTACAGAGGCACCTATTCTGACTACCTTTAACAGGCGAAGAGGCACTATGAATGTGCATTTTATTCATATTTTGGTAAAGAACAATTTTGGGAGGCGATATTTTTATTCAGGTGTTCATAATCTATTAAATAAGTCTATTGTATTGTCTTTAAATATTGCTTCTACTTCTTTATCGCATGAGACAGGGCATTTTCTGGGACTTAAACATCCTCATAATAATTGGAAAAAAGGTAAACGTAAGCAGGAATGTGTGAGCAGGACAAGGACTTTTCCCCATTCAAATGTGAAAATTTGTGAAGTTAATGGTGACGGGTTAAGAGATACCCCAGCAGAACCTGATTTAAGAAACTATACAGACGATTCATGTAGATATATCGGTAATCTTAAAGACGATTGGGGGGATGCTTATCACCCGGATACACATAATATTATGTCTTATACAAAAAATAAAGATTGTAGATATAAATTTACTCGTATGCAAAAAGCTGTAATGTTATATACTGCCGAGCATAAAAAATTTTCTAAATATTGGAGGAACACACCAGAAAATATTCATTATACATTTGATAAATATGAGCCTGATAATTATAGATCTATTGCTACTATGCTATCATTAAATGTTCCTCAGTATCATACTTTTCATAAATCTTTTCTGTCGCCCCAAATGCCATCTGTTGATAATGACGTTGACTGGTTTAAGTTTTATTCCCTGGATTCTACCAAATATATTATTTCATTT
This sequence comes from uncultured Bacteroidales bacterium, assembly GCA_964637235.1. Lineage (GTDB taxonomy): Bacteria > Bacteroidota > Bacteroidia > Bacteroidales > S143-33 > CAZWVR01. Next base: position 28,338 of record CAZWVR010000002.1, read on the forward strand.
TTAAAAGGTAAATATAAGTTTCCGGAGATAAAAGTATTTGTTTTTAATTCTGAGAGCACTTTGGATACTCTTATTTTTAAAGAACCTAATTCTTGTACTTTAATGCTTCCATCTGGTTATTATTTTTTTAAAGTTAAAAAAGTCTCTGCTATGAAAGATGGAGAACTTTTCGATTATAACATTGAGATAAAGCCAGAAAAATAATCTTAGCAGCATATTTCTATTATTCGTGTGTATTAGGCTATGGGGCTTAAATTGCGAAAAATTTTTTGCTTTCCGAACTAAAATAATTTTGTTTTAATTATGCTATTTCTATTCATTTTGTAGTCTAAATAATAAGTTATTTTTAGCGAGATATTATTTAGGTGGGGATAGTAAAAATACATTTGAGTAAAATTATCGTAGTAATTATAAATTAGATTAGTAGAAGAAGCACTAATGTATTTTTTTAATGAGAGGGATAGCTCACTGCCGGGAGCAAATTGCCATTTAAGGATAAAATCAATATTGAATATATTGAAATTCAGGTCTTTGTTTTTTGTATATCGATAGCTATAAGGTAATTGCATAAGTTTTCCATTTTGTGCTAATACGAAATAATTATAGTAGTCTAAAATAGTCCAGTAATGGCGTATTTTTGTAATTATAGCTATTTTGTTGGAAAGTATATAATTCAGCTTTAAGGTATTTACTTGTGTGTAAATATCTCTCTGTCCGAAAACTATAGTATCGGAATTAGGTTCTTTTTTTACAAAGCCGAAATTATTATAGTCGAAATGGAAATTATGGGTATATGTTATTAAGATATTGTCCGTAGGTCTATATCTTGGCATAATTTTATACCATCCACCTTTTTGGGCGTTTTGTTTTAGATTTGAGAAATAACCACCTACTGCTATATCAATTGCAAAAGGTTTAGCGTAATTAGTTGATATATAAATGGTTGCATTTTGTTCAGGAGGTTTTATAAAGAATCTGTCTTCTACTCTGGGTTCAAAATAATCGTATGTATTATCCGGTGAGATTGTTAATAAGCAGCCCAATGTTGTGTTATTCAGGGTAGTAGTAGAGGAGCGCATATAAATAATTGTGTTTATGTATTTTGTATTATAGTAAAGATATGATTGCCTAATAGTTATAGAGTTTTTCCAATTTCGCAATTTCCAAAAAGGAGTATATTTATTATAGGCTAAGGAAGCACTGTAAACAATAACATTGTTTTTTTGCAAATATCCTAAATCGTTGGGATTATATTTATCAGAAATAATTTGATTGCTTAAAGAGAAGCGGAAATTTCCGCTTGTTTTTGTTAGACTTGTTAATGTTAGATATCCTATTTTTGGGAATAATGTATCGTCATATATTTGACTTATGGAATATCGTATAAAAGCGGAGAATGAGTTTTCTTTATTTTTGACAGAAGATTCTATTGCACTGACATTAGATACGTATCTTTTACCGGGGGATGTCATATTTGTGTTTGTAAAGCTTAAATATGAATTATTTGGAAGTGGGAGATTTAAAGCTGAGATGTTATAATTTATTAAATCTTGTGTTAATATTGTTCGTGTTTTACCTGTTAGGGTATCGAGAATAGTAGCATATGTTGGTAATGTTGTAGCATTAAGGAAGCCTATTCCTATCCCATTGGAAGTTTTACCAGAGATTTTAGTAGCATTTATTATTTGTGCTTGTGACGGATTTTTGAGGATTACTTCATTTTTTGAAAGTTTTTCTTGGACTTTGTTATATAGGTCAGGAGTTTTACCTATACGTCTGCTATAAAAGATGTTCCCTTTATTAAAAATTTCCATTTCTTGGGTAAAGAAATATCTTTTTTCAGGGTATAATACTTCGTATGGAGAGAGGTTAAGTATTTTGTCGTCAGAAGTTAATTCTCCGAAATCAGGTATTAAAATCATACTTAATGAAAAATTTTTGCTTAGGTTGTATTTTATATCCATTCCAGCTATGAGAGAGGTAGCATATTTGGGGCTATTACTGTAATGTTGTACTATAGAGGAAAAATGTGGTATTAAAATTAGAGTTTTTGGATAATGGATATTTTCTACATTAGTGATATAGCCCATTTGATTTAAAATACCGTTTTTGGAGTTATCTATATAGTTCCAAGTATCTATTTCTCTGAGTTGTTGTATATTTCGGAAGAAGTTTATTCTCCAAGTATGTTTTTTTTCTGAGAATCTAAATGAGGAGAGGGGTATTTCAAATATGTAATAGATTACAGTATCGTTAAATATTGTTTTACCTTTCCATGCAGCGTCCCATGAGAAGTCTTGTTTTTGGTTATCGAGTTTTATATCTATTTGCACTCCTTTTGTTGTCAAAAAGAAGCCATATCCTGTTAGTCCGGTATTGTATGGATCAATATAAAAGCCGAAATAGTCGGCTTGTCCGAATTCGTCTCTGGGAGTAAGCACTGTATATGGTTTAATTTTGGAGTTATAATAGCATTTTGCAGCGACATATAAGTAGTTGTCTGTAAAGAATACTATTATAAAAGTTGGCAAACTTGCTTTTTTACCGTTATAAGGTTCATATTGTATAAAATCACCGTACCAAGGGAGGCTATCGTTAAATATTGAAATTTCGCTATCTTTTTTTATGTATTGTATTTGCTTTTGGGCGTAAGTATTTCCTATGATTACTATAAATATTATGGCTAAAAACTGTTTCATTTCAATGTGCTACTGCGATATGCTACAAATATAATACAGAATAGGAGCGAAAAATATTTACATTTAGAGATTATGTTTTTTTGCTTTTTATTTTGGTAGGATAAAAATGATTTTGATTAGTCCTAATTAGTTGATGTTGAGATAAAGGGCATAGCTTATTTGAAGTATTTGTGGGGATGAATTTATTGAAGGTTTTTATAGTAATTAACGATTCCATCAACGTTTTTGAAACGATATTCAGTAAAATCTAAATTAGCTTCAAAGCCGCCTTTTCCTCTTATTTGTGTTCCATCAGAATTTACTACTTCTACGTATTTAACTGAATAGAGTTTTTTCTTTGTGGCATCGAAATATAATTCTTGGGTTTTTAGATAGCTACCTTGCGGATTTTTTATAAGGACATTTTTCTCAAATTTCCATAGGTTTTTATTTGTGTATTCCACTGCATAGTCTGCCTGTAGGAATGCTTTTTCAGTGATATTTTCGTCATAAAATTTTATTTTTATGCCTTCTGGAAAAACTGTCTGATGTTTTTTTCGGGTATATTTATTCAATATAGGAGCCCATGCTTCGGCGCGTAGTTTAGAGTCCATTTTGTACCACATACGGAAGTTTTTAACTTTTAAATCTGGTTCTGTTTCAAAGTCTAAATCTTGTGGTAATTTTGAAAGTTTAGCTTCACAACCATAGAGGCTTATTAGTAGAATAAGTATTAGCCATTTTTTCATAAAATTATTTTTGCGCCTTGCAAAGTTATAAAAAATAGGTATATTTTGGGTTAGTAGAATAGAATTAAAATGGCTTAATTATTTGATATACAGTTTATTATATTTGCAAAAATTAATAAGCTGTAATATTTAAAAATAGTTGCAAATGATTAAATTTTCAGTCATATTTGTATAAAATCAAGTTTATGGAGATTGATTATTCACAGAAAATAGCACAAGAGCTTAATCTTGAAAAGTGGCAAGTTTATAATGTTTTGTCATTATTATCGTATGGGGCAACTATTCCCTTCATAAGCCGTTATAGGAAAGATAGGACCGGAGGTTTAGACGAAGTAGCGATAGATACAATACAGAAGCGTTATGAAAAGTTAAAAGAAATTGATAAAAGGAGGCAGTATATACTTAAAAGTATAGAGAAGCAGGGGAAGCTTACATCAGAGTTAAAGCACCAGATACAAGAAGCTGAGAGCTTATCGGAGTTGGAAGATATTTATTTGCCATATAAACCCAAAAGGCGCACTAAGGCTTCAATAGCAGAAGAAAGAGGCTTGGCACCGCTTGCAGAGTTAATTTTCAAGCAAAAAAATATTGATATTCAAAAGGAAGCGAGTAAATTTTTAAATAATGAGGTTAAAGATGTTCAAGAAGCTATATCCGGGGCTATTGAGATAATAGCTGCAAAAATAAATGAAAATGTGCAAGCCCGTGCAGTGGTGCGTAATCTGTTTAAGAAGTATGCTAAATTAAAGGCTGTTGTAAAGAAGGGAAAGGAAGCCGAAGGTATAAAATATCGTGATTATTTTTCTTTTGAGCAGGAATTAAAAAGAGTTCCTTCTCACCGTATTCTTGCGATTTATAGGGCAGTAAGAGAGAAAATTTTGAATATGGATATATATATTGACAAAGAGCTTGCTATTGAGCGTTTGAATGCTTTATTCATAAAGAATGATACACCTTCTGCACAAATAGTAAAGAAGGCAATAGAAAGGAGTTATACTGGCTTGATAAAACCTTCTATGCAGAATGAATTTAAAGCATTAGCAAAAGAAAGAGCAGATGAGGAGGCTATAAAAATTTTTGCTGAGAATCTTAAAAATCTTTTACTCAGTCCACCGTTAAAGAATAAACGTGTTCTTGCAATAGATCCGGGTTTTACAACCGGTTGCAAGGTTGTTTGTTTAGACGAGAATGGAAAGCTTTTATTCAATACTACGGTATATCCTCATACGGATTCCAAAAAGACTGTTGAAGCCGTAAAAACAATAAGTAGGCTTACAGAACAGTATAAAATAGATGTTATAGCTCTGGGCAATGGTACAGCTAGTAAAGAGACAGAGGCATTCTTGAAGAAAATACGTTTTAAGCGTAAGATAAAAATATATATTGTTGACGAAAGTGGAGCATCGGTTTATTCAACATCAAAGGTTGCCCGTGAGGAGTTCCCTGACTATGATGTATATGTTAGAGGGGCTGTTTCTATTGGAAGGCGCTTGATAGATCCTCTTTCTGAGTTAGTAAAAATAGATCCTAAGTCAATTGGAGTGGGGCAATATCAACACGATGTAGATCAAAAAAAGTTAAAGCAAGCATTAGATAATACTGTTCAATGGGTTGTAAATAGAGTAGGTGTAAATCTGAATACAGCTTCAAAATATTTGTTGACTTATGTTTCTGGCTTGGGAGAAAAACTTGCAGAAAATATTGTGAAATATCGTGAGCAGAATGGAAATTTTACCGATAGAAATCAATTGAAAAATGTGAAATTGATGGGTGAAAAAGCTTTTGAACAAGCAGCTGGTTTTTTACGTATTCCGGAGGCTGAAAATCCCTTAGATAACACAGCTGTGCATCCTGAAACCTATTATATTGTAGAAAACATGGCGCGTGATCTTGGGGTTAGCACAAAGGATTTGATTCGTAATGAAAAACTTTTAGCAAGCATTGAACCTGAAAAATATGTAGATGAGAAGTTTGGTATTCAGACTATTAAAGATATTATTCAAGAACTTGCTATGCCCAATAGAGATCCTCGCGAATCTTTTAAGAGAATAGTTTTTGCCCCTAATATCAATACTATTGACGATATACAAGAAGGTATGATTTTACCCGGCATTGTAAAAAATGTCACTAAATTCGGGGCTTTTGTCGATATCGGTATAAAAATAAATGGTTTGGTGCATATTTCTCAATTAGCTAATAGATTTATTTCAGATCCTACTCAAATAGTTAAAGTTAATCAACATGTTAAGGTTAAAGTATTATCTGTTGATAAAGAACGAAAGCGTATAAGCCTTTCAATGAAAGATGTAAATCAGGATTAAAAAAAAATAAATATGGAAACAATACTAATAAAAAACGGCATAATCGTTAATGCAGATAAAACTGAGCAAAAAGATATTCTGATAAAGGGGGGAAAAATTGAGAAAGTCGGTAATATTAAAGAAAATGAAGCTCAGAAAGTGATAGATGCCTCAGGTGATTATGTATTTCCCGGAGGAATAGATACACACGTGCATTTTCATTTACCTTTTTATGGAGGCTATACTGCTGATGATTTTTTAACTGGTTCTATTGCAGCTCTTTATGGAGGAACTACTACTGTTATTGATTTTATTACACCCAAAAGAGGGCAATCTCTTATTGAAGCTTATGAGCAAAGGGTCGCAGAAGCCGTAGAGGTAAAAACTAATCTTTATTTCCATCTGACACCAGTAGATTGGCATAAAGGTATAGAGCAAGAAATTGAAACTCTTGTCCGAGATTATGGAATTCGTTCTTTTAAGCTTTATATGGCATATAAGCATGCCATAGGAATTGACGATTCATTGATTATTAAGGCATTAGAAATAGCTAAAAAATTTGATTTACTTACAATTGTACATTGCGAACATGATGAAATAATAAATTACTTACGTAATAAATTTTACGAGGAAGGGAAACGTTCAGTTTATTATCATGCTCTATCTCGTCCTGCGGAAGCAGAAGCCGAAGCTGTCCAAAGACTTATTTTAATGGCAAAATATACAGGCGCAAAGGTTTATGTAGTTCATGTATCTACTGCTTCTGCTGCTAAACTTATTGCAGACGCACGTAAAAATGGAATTGAAATTTATGCAGAAACTTGCCCTCAGTATTTACTTTTAACAGATGACCTCTATAAAGGCGATTTTTATAGTACAGCTAAGTACGTGATGAGTCCTCCTTTACGTAAACAGGATGATAATCAGGCGCTTTGGAAACATATTGCTGAAAATTTTATTGATACAATAGGTACAGATCATTGTTCTTTTAATTTATATGGACAAAAAGATTTGGGAAAAGATGACTTCCGTAAAATACCTAATGGAGCACCGGGTGTAGAGCATAGACTACAATTGCTATATACTTATGGAGTGCTTCAAGGTAGAATATCTCTTAATAAATTTGTACAAATAACATCTTTTAATGCTGCAAAACTTTTTAAGCTCACTACTAAGGGTGTAATTGCAGAAGGTTATGATGCAGATATTGTAATATGGGATAAAGATTATAAAGGTGTAATTTCTGCGACTACCCAAAAACAGAATGTAGATAATACAATATATGAAGGTATGCCAGTAGAGGGAAGGGCTAAAAAAGTTTTTCTCGGTGGTAAACTTGTTGTGGATTTATAAAAAAATAAAATATTGAAAATGAGTGAAATAGCTAAACAAATAAAAATTTTAAGAAAATATATAACTGAAAAACGCTGGGCGCGTTTCCAAGAGGTTATTCAATATAGAACTGAATATATTACAGTAGTTTTAGAGGATATATATCAGCCACATAATGCAAGTGCAGTGTTAAGAACTTGCGATATTTTTGGCATTCAAAATGTACATATTATTGAAAATCGAAATCAGTATAGAATAAACCCAGATGTAGCCGTTGGAGCTTATAAATGGCTTAATATCAAGAAATATAATGCTCAGGCGCATAATACTTTGGAGGCTATCAAGTATCTGAGAGGGCAAGGTTATCGCATAGTGGCAACTACACCACATCGCAATGACACACATTTGCAAGATTTTGACATTAGTAAAGGTAAAATTGCATTGTTTTTTGGAACAGAATTAGAAGGTCTTTCAGATGTAATGCTAAATAATGCCGATGAATATTTGAAAATAGAGATGTTCGGTTTTACAGAAAGTTTTAATATTTCTGTATCTGCTGCAATAGTTTTGTATCATTTAATAAATAAATTGCATAAAAGTAATATTCTATGGCAATTGCCTCCTCAGAAACGAGATGAAATCCTTTTGCATTGGTTGAAAAAAAGTGTAAAAAATTCGGAGCAGATATTAAGGAACTCAGACCTTTAATTGTTCAAAATTTTTGTCCTTAGCAATTGCTCGTGCAAGCACGAAAAAGTAGTCAGAAAGCCTGTTCATATAAATTATGATTTTTGTATCTATTGTTTCTTTATCGGCGAGTTCTACGATGCGACGTTCTGCTTTTCTGCTGATAGTTCTACAAATATGTGCCAAAGCTACTTCGTATTGACCTCCGGGCAGTACGAATGCACGAAGTGGCGGAAGGTTTTCTTGTATTTTATCAATATTATTTTCCAGAAATTCTATATCTTTATTTTCAATTTTATTCAGTTTATCAATGAATTTACCTTTATCGCAGGCTAATAGACCGGATATATCAAATAGACGTCTTTGTATTTCTATTAAATGGTCTTTATATTCGGATTTAATGTCAGCTGCACGTAATAACCCTATATAAGATGTTAATTCATCAATAGTTCCGTATGCTTCTACTCTGATATGATACTTAGGAACTCTGGTTCCACTTAGTAGAGAAGTTTTGCCTTTATCTCCTCCTTTTGTGTAAATTTTCATTTTTTTGCGCTAAAAATAGTAAATAAGCTTAAATTAGCCAAATCAATGAGCTGGTTGTCTTTATTTTTGAATTTTATCTAAAAAATTTTGCTACTTTATCAATTACCTCTGGCATAGAAAATACTACAACTCTATCACCGGCTTTAATTTGCGTATTTCCTACAGCAATAAAGACCTCTTTTTCTCGTTCTATTCCGCCGATTATTGCCCCTTCTGGGAAATTAATATCTTTTAGCGGCTTTTTAGTGATTAGAGCATTTTCGTGTACGATGAATTCAAGCACTTTTGCTTCGGTTTCCGAGAAATATTTAATACTCAAAACTTCGGCATTTATAGTGTATGCATATATGTAGTTTGCTGCTATAAGTTTTTTATTGATAATCAGGTCAATATCCATTTTTTTGGCTAAATCTAAATAATCTGTATTTTCTACTTCGGCGATTGTTTTTTTGACGCCTAATTTTTTTGCAAGCATACAGGAGAGAATATTTATTTCAGAGTTTCCTGTGACGGCTATAAATGCGTCTGTATGGGATATGCCTTCCTCTAAAAGGAACTCTTCACTACGTGCTTCTGAATGAATAACTAAGGTATCTGTTAATATTTCTGCAAGTTCAATGGATTTATCTCTATCTTTTTCAAAAAGTTTTACATAACAACATTTTTGTAATCTGTGTGCCAATTTAACACCTATACGGCTTCCTCCTAATATCATTACGTTTTTTATTTCAAAATCTTTAATACCTATTGCTTGTAGAATTTCCTGACTTCCTTTGCTATCTGTAATTATGTATATGACATCGTTTTTTAGAATTTTATCTTTACCACGAGGTATTATAGTTTTATCTTGTCTTTGTATAGCTACTATTCTGGCGGTGATATTAGGATATTTTTGAGCTATTTTTTCCAAAGTAAGATTTTCTAATGGAGTACCTTCTTTAATTTTTATAGTTAACATTGACAATTTTCCTGAGGCAAAGTATATTGATTTGAGTATAGAAGGGTGTTTTAGATAGTGAATTATTTCCTCACTTGCTAAAATCTCCGGATATATCATTGCATCTATACCAAGTTCTGTGAATAGATTTTTATGTTGTAGTTCTATATATTCGTCGTTATCAACTCGTGCTACTGTAAACTTTGCTCCCAGCTTTTTTGCAAGCATAGAAGCTATGATATTTATTTCTTGGATAGATGTTACTGCGATAAATAAGTCAGCATTAGCAGTATCGGCTCTTTTAAGTATTTCTATGGATGTTGCTGAACCGTGTAGAGCTAATATATCAAAATGAGCGCTTAATTCATTTAGAATTTCTTTGTCTCTATCGATTACTATAACTTCGTGTTTTTGTTGTGTGGTAAGCATTTGAGCCAAAAAATAACCTACCTCGCCAGCACCAGCAATTATTATTTTCATAAACAATAGTTTGCAACAAAAATAAAAATCAATCTATCTTTACAAAAAAAATATGAAGAATATTTTGCTTACTGGCGGTACAGGGTTAATAGGTTCCTTTCTTGCACAAAAATTAAAATCATTAGGACATAAAGTTTTTATTTTGACCAGAGAACCTAAAAAAGTAAATTCTTTTCCTGCTTTTTATTGGGATATAAAAAAGGGAGTAATTCAGCAAGGAGTTTTTAATAAAGTGCAAATTATTATCCATTTGGCAGGAGCAAATATTTCAGAGCATAGATGGACAACTAAATACAAAAAAGAGATTTACGATAGTAGAGTACGAGGTTCTGCATTGATAGCAGAAGCATTATCTAAAAATAGGCATTCAGTGGAACAGTTTATTAGTGCTTCTGCAATAGGTTATTATGGGACATATAATTCAAATAATGTTTTTACAGAAAAGGATCCTCCTGGAAAAGATTTTCTTGCACGAGTGGTAATTGATTGGGAAGCTGAGGTTTTAAAAATTGCTCGCTTGGGAATAAAGACAACGATTTTGAGAACAGGGGTAGTTCTTAGCCCTTATGGTGGCATTATAAAGAAGCTATATCCATTTGGCAAATATTATTTACTTGCAGTACCGGGAAATGGTAGGCAAATAATACCTTGGATACATATTGCAGATTTGGCAGGAATATATCAATTTGTGATGGACAATCAAATAGAAGGTATTTTTAATGCAGTATCGCCAGAAGTAACGACTTTTTCCCGTTTTATAGACGTATTTTTAGCAAATTTGGGTAGAAAAAGAATTTTGCCCAATATCCCCAGTTTCCTGTTAAAGCTTATTTTTGGAGAACAAGCGAGTTTACTACTTTATGGTTCTGCTGTTTCTCCACAGAAAATTATTGATAAAGGCTATCAGTTTCAGTTTCCAGATATTCAACAAGCTTTATATGATATTGTCATAAATTTGAAAAGGAAATAGCTTCAAATTTATTGTGATTTGTAGTTAAAAATAGATATTCAGATAATTACAGAAAAGAGTTCTTAAAAATGTAAAATTTATTAAGTTTGCAGAAATTTTTTTACTAATGAGACCTTTAATACTTATAGCTAATGATGATGGGATATATGCCCCTGGGATACGCACATTAGTTGAAATAGCGCGCGAATTTGGCGAGGTTGTTGTATGTACATCTGATAGATCCTATTCCGGAAAATCTCATTCAGTGACCTTTGATCGTCCTCTGCAAATAAAGGAAAGTTCTGTATTTGCAGATTTAGGTATAAAAGCCTATAAAACAACTGGAACGCCTGTCGATAGTGTAAAATTGGCAATATATGAAGTAATTAAAAGAAAGCCTGATTTAATACTTTCGGGAATAAATCACGGGTGTAATTCTTCGGTTAATATTTTCTATTCCGGAACAGTGGCTGTTGTAATCGAAGCTGCTATGCATAGAATAAAATCCGCAGCCTTTTCTCTTGCAACACATAATCCAAATCCGGATTTTAGTGCATCAGAATATTACATACCACAGATTATTGACTTTTTAATTAACTATCCGCAAAATATATACTTAAATGTAAATATTCCGAATATACCTTTATCTCAGATAAAAGGGATACGTTTTGCTCGTCAAGATTCGGGATATTGGCAAGAAAAATTTGTTCCTTTTTCACATCCGGTTAGAGATGAAAAATATTTTTGGCTTACTGGTGAAATGAAAAGCTATGAACCAGAGAATATAGAGACAGATAAATGGGCTCTTGATAATGATTATATTGCTATTGTACCACTCAAAGTGGATATGACTGATTATGAAATCCTAAATGATATTAAAAATGTGGAATGGGCATCAAATAAAAAGAGAGGTTAAAGATTCTTTAAATCGCGAAATTATTTATCAATATCCACCAAAAAGAATAATTTCACTTGTACCTTCTATTACAGAGCTACTTTATGATTTGGAAGTGGGTGAATACATAGTTGCTACTACTGATTACTGCATTTATCCAGAGCAAGCCAGAAATACAACTAAAATAGGCGGTACAAAAACTCCTGATATTGATAAAATATATAGGTTAAAGCCTGATATCGTCATCGCTGAAAAAAATGAAAATTCAAAGAATAGAGTTCTTAAAATTGCTGAGAAATTTCCCGTTTTTGTCTTTGATGTGCGAAGTTTTGATGATGCTATAAATATGATTAGAACTGTGGGAGATTTAGTGGGTAAAAAGCCTCTTGGACGGATTATAAGTGAGAAAATTATGCAAAAATTTATAGATTATGCTATTGATTTTCAGCAGAAAACTGTATTTTTTCCTGTTTGGAAAAATCCTTATATTACTATCTCAAAGGATACTTTTATAAGTTCATTTCTACAACTTCTCAATCTCCGTAATATCTTTGAAAATAAAGAAAAAGCTTATCCCAAAATTACAATAGAGGAATTGAAAGCTAATTGTCCTGATTTTATATTTTTACCTGATGAACCATATAGTTTTACACCAGAGGACGCTGCTGAATTAAAAGCTTTATGCCCAAATTCCGAAATAGTATTTGTAAAAGGCGAGATGTTTATATGGTTTGGTAGCCGCCTGTTGAAGGCTGCTGATTATATAAAAAATTTACATCAAAAATTATTCAAATGAGCAAACGTAATTCTTTTAGGTTGATGGAATATGTATGGATTGCATTGGCAATAATAACCTTAGCAATCGCTATTAATGAGCTGATACATAGTGGACTAAGTAACTATTTTTATACATTCTTAATTTTTTCGTTATTAAGTTTTCTAATGTATTTTTTTCGTAAAAAAGTCCGTCAGAATGATGAGCAAGACTAATATTATTTTAAATGGAAAGAGTTTACTATTTCCTCTGTAATATTGTGAGATTCTTTTCTTGTATGCCATACCCATAAAATAAAATATTTGCTTTTTTTCCTCCCAACAACGATATTCCAATAAAAAGGCATACCAGTATCATATTCCACAAAAGAGAGGTAATACAAAGTATCTTGATTTATAATTTTTTTGTTTTTCTTTAAATTTTCAACATAAAAAAATCCCAGTGTAAGTAAAGTATCAACTGCTTTTTCAATAGATGGAGAATAAGTATTTACAGAGGTGCTTTCCAGAGCACAATATATTCCTTTTGCAGTATCGGCATATTGTACAATTGCAGAGTCTATCAAATTGAAGTGTTTAAAATCTTTTGGTATTCTTAAATAAAAGTCTTTTTGTGATATTTCTCGGTAGTCGTTAGTGCAATATAGATTAAAAAGTAAAAACACTAATAAAAATATGGCGAAGTTTTTCATATTTCATTTGACTTTAAATGGAAGGAATTTGCAATTTTTTCCATTTGTAATTCATTGAATTTAAATGTGTTTTTCCCAGATATAACTCGTATTATATAATAGTAATATTTTGTTTGCACAACCGCTACAAGCCAGAATATTTTTCTATTTTTTAATATATTTACTCCACGACTTATTAAAGCTTTTTTTCCGTCAATACTTGTAGAAAAGCTGACAACATTATAGCTATTTTTGCCTTCAAGCATAAATGGTAATTCAGAGGAAAGGCAATCATCTATGCTTAAATAATCAGTTTTGTTTTTTCTAAAAACTATTACAGCAAAGAGATTTTGCTCTTGATCGAGAGTATCTATGTTATTGTTTATAAAATTTGCCTGTGAAGGTAATTTTATTGAGTATTCCTCTGTTTCTACTTTTACTTTTTTTTGGCAGGAATATGTAAAAAATGATAAAGCTACTATTAAAAGAATAAAACTTAGTCTATACATAGTTGTTTTTTTTACAAAAAAATGTTTTTTTTGAATTATAAATTAAATAATCAAAATTCGTTCCACCAAAAAAAATCTATATGAGAAACTTATATTTTTTAATCTTTTTAATAAGTATAATTACAATAACTGCTTGCTATAATGAAAGTTATGAACCTGCTGGCGTTCCTAAGGCAACTACTATTGACGATTTTTTCCCGGACACAATAGATAATATGGGACGAGAAACTTATTTGAAACAGTTTGTAATTCAAGAATGTAATTATAGCCGAGTATTTGCTTCTTATGGGGATTCCTCGGAAATAATACTCTCAATTGCAAAAGCTGAAACTGATAAATGTGCCGCATTGTTATTTAAACATACCATAAAAGAAAAGAAACAAAATGGATATAAAATAGTGTTGTTTAGAAAAGATATGGCATTAGCTAAAAAAGGGGATAAAAAAGAACTTTATTGGTATAAACACGAGTGGTTTTTTAGTATAGAAAGCAATAAAGAATACTTTTCTCAGGCAGCGTATAATTTTAAATATGTGATAGTTAGGAGATAGTTAAAGTTTTTGTTTCTTAATGTCAAATTATAAATAGAGTTTTGGTCAATTATTATGCGTGTCTATAATGTTATAGGTTTGATGTCTGGTACATCCCTTGACGGATTAGATATTGTATTAGTTAGTTTTAGGTTTAAAGGCAGGTGGTATTATAAGATACAAAAGGCTATAACTGTTTTATATCCTGAGGATTTAAGAGACAAACTTGCACATTTTCTTAATTTGGATATAGAGCAGGCATTAGAAACACATAATAGCTGGGCAGATTTTGCCGCTAAGCAAATAAAAAAAATACTGGGTAATATAAAGCCTGATCTAATAGCCTCTCACGGACATACTGTAATACATAAACCTCATAAGCAATTAACATTGCAGATTGGCAATGGTGCCATTTTGGCAGCAAAAACTTCTATTCCGACAGTTTGTGATTTTCGTTCAATAGATGTCGCTTTGAATGGACAAGGTGCGCCTTTGGTCCCAATGGGAGAAGCTTTTTTGTTCCCTGATTATAAGTTGTTTATCAATCTTGGTGGCTTTGCAAATATTTCTTTCCACTCACAAGAAAAAATTATTGCTTACGACATTTGTCCCGTTAATTATGTACTTAATTATATGGCTAATAAAAAGAGCCTCTCTTATGACAAAAACGGTGCATTAGCCTCTGGTGGGAAAATTATTTTTCAAATGCTTAAAGATTTAGAAAACCTTGATTATTATAAGCTTAATCCACCTAAAAGCCTTTCAGATCATTGGTTTTTTGAGAAGTTTAAACCTATTGTTGAAAAATATTTAACCACTAATGCTTTTAATGACGTTATTAGAACAATTTATGAGCATATAGCCCTGAGATTAAATAGTGAACTAAATAAGTATCAGCCGGAAAAAGTGCTTATTACTGGTGGAGGTGCCAAAAATAAATTCCTTATAAAGCTTTTAATAGAAAAGGCTCAGAAAAAAATTATTATACCGGATGAATTGATAATAGATTATAAAGAAGCTATAATTTTTGCTTTTTTAGGCTTACTTAGAATGCTAAGAAAAACTAATGTTTCAAAAACTGTTACTGGTGCTAAACAAAATAATATTGGTGGTGCATTATATTATCCATTTGAAAATCAATAAATTATGGAAATAGTAATATTGGATGCTCTTACACTCGGAGATGTGGATTTATCCGTATTTGAACGTTTCGGTAATGTTCATATTTATGAGTATACACCTAAGGAAAAAACTTCGGAGCGGATAGCTCAGGCAGATATAGTAATTACAAATAAGGTTATTATTGGTGAGGAGGAGCTTAAAAATGCAAAAAAATTGAAATTGATATGCGTCGCAGCCACTGGATACAACAATATAGATGTTGCTGCAACAGAAAAACGAGGTGTAGTAGTCGCAAATGTGAAAGATTACTCCACTGAATCAGTGGCACAGTATGTTTTTGCACATATACTATCGGTGTTCAATAAAGTTTGTGAATATAAAAGACTTGTGCAAGAAGGTCAATGGGCTACTTCAAAAGTATTTACAATCTTGAAGTATCCTATTTATGAGCTTAAAGGGAAAAACATCGGTATAATAGGATATGGGCATATTGGGAAACGTGTAGCAGAAATTGCACGTTCTTTCCAAATGAATGTTTTAGTAGCCAAAGTTAAAGGTAGAACTTACAATGACAATTTTAGGCTGCCTCTTGAAACTGTATTGCAGCAAAGTGATATTTTGACTATCCATACCCCATTGAGTCCTCTGACCCGAGATATGATAACATATAGCCAGCTAAAAATGATGAAAAAGTCTGCTATAATTGTAAATGCAGCACGTGGTGGCATTATAAACGAGTATGATCTGTTTAAAGCTCTTAAAAATGGAATTATTTCCTATGCAATAGTCGATGTCCTTAGTTTAGAACCACCAATTGAAGGTAATATATTGTTTTCTGCTCCAAATATTACGATTACTCCACATATTGCTTGGACATCTGAGGAGGCACGTAAGAAACTTATTGATGGCATTGTTAATAATATAGAAAAATTTCTTAACGGTGAAGCAGATAAAATAAAAGTCAAATAAATTTTTATTTTTGTCATTGTTAAAAAATTAGAGTTATGAAACGAATTGTATTATTTCTGGCTTTTTTGTGGACATTGAGCGCTTTTGCCCAAGACACATTAATGACCATCGGCAATCGCCCTATTATGAAAGATGAATTTATTCGCATCTATAAGAAAAATAATTCTCCTTCAATGGGAGTTAAACCTCTCTCTGTAGATGAGTATTTAAAACTTTTTATTAAATTTAAGCTTAAAGTTATTGAAGCTGAAAATAAAGGGTATGATACTACTAAGGCTTTTCTGGAGGAGTATAACAAATATTTACGACTCTTAGCAGAAAATTATTTCCCAGATTCCACAGTATTGAATAAACTTCTACGCGAAGCATATCAAAGAAGTAAAGTTAACGTCAGGTTGAAGTATATTGTTTTAAATTTACCTAAGAACCCAACGCCTGACGATACCCTGAAAATATATAAGAAAGCCTTGCAAATACGGAATAGATTGATGAAAGAAGATTTCGGTAAAGTAGCAGTAGAAACTTCTGACTCCAGAACAGTTAAACGAGACAGTGGTGACGTTTGGTATCAAAATGTATTTTCTTTGCCTTATAAATTGGAGAATTTTGCTTTTGAGCATAAAAAAGGAGACATTTCTATGCCTATCCAATATAATAATGCATATTTTATACTCAAAATTGTTGATAAAAAGCCCTCTATGGGCAAAATTCACGTAGCTCATATATATGTTCGCTTACCTATGCATCCAAAAGAAAAGGATAGTTTAAGAGCAATGGATAAAATTGCAAAAATTAAAGCAGCTTTGGATTCCGGTTTAAAATTTAGTAATGTAGCACGCAGATATTCTGATGATATGCTTACCGGTAAAAAAGGCGGTGATTTGGGTTGGATAGAGCCTGCCTCCCCTCTGCTTATAAGCTTTAAAAAAGCTGCTTTCTCTATTAAAAAACCCGGTGATTATATTGGTCCTGTAAGAACCGAAGTCGGATATCATTTTATTAAACTTTTGGAGAGAAAAACTCCCGGGACATTCAAGCAAGAAAAGGAAAAATTATTGAAACGGCTAAAAAAAGACAATAGATATAAATTAGCCATCCAAGCAACAGTTAATAAACTGAAAAAACAATATAATTTTAAACAATTGCTTGATCTGGACGAGATTACTTCAAAAGTCTCAGAAGATATATTCAATGGTATGTGGAAAGCTGATACTTTCAAAAATGATAAAAGACCTCTTATTTCTTTTGATCATAAAGTTTATACAGTCGCAGATTTTGGAATGTATCTACAAAAACATCAGCATTTACAGCAGCCAAGACCTATTAAACCATACATTCAAGAGCAATTTGACAATTTTATTACTGAAAAACTTAAAGATTACGAGCTTCCTAAGCTTCCGGACAAAATCCCTCAGTTAAGAGAGCTTAAACAAGAATATCACGATGGAATTTTGCTTTTTAATATTATGCAAGATAGCATTTCCAATAAGTCTATTGAGGATACTGCGGGACTTATAAAATTTTTTAATGAGAATAAGCTTAAATATTATCAGCGTTTGAACTTGGAAATTTATTCATATTCAAACAGAAAGGGTAAAAAATTGGCTTTGAAATACATCAAACGAGGAATGCCAGATAGTATATTGTTGCAAAAAGTGCATAAAAAAGATACAGCCTTTGCAATATACAAAAAAGCTATTTTTAAAAAAGGTGATGATAAAATTGCAGATTTAATATTCCAGAGATATGAAAATGGAAAAATAAAGCCAAATAAAACAATAATAGTGCTTCCAGAGCAAAAGAAAATAGTTGTTATTAAAGACAATTTTAAGTATGTAAGAGGCTATGTATTAGCGGACTATCAGACGTATCTTGAAGATAAGTGGGTTCAGAGGCTTAAAAAGAAATATCCGGTGAAAATCAATCAGAAAGTACTTGAAGAAGTAAAAAGAGAGCTTTCGCAGGAGAATTTATCAGAGAATAAGTAAAATATATGGCAGTACAGGGAGTGCGTGAGGGCGGAGGCGAACGGTGAGCGAAGTGCGAGCCGTAGGCAATGCTTGGCGGCGGAGGCTGAGCGAGTAGCGAAGCCCCACGCACGCCAAAGCAGGTAAAAAATATTTGTATCTTTATAAATTTAATTTGTAAATTTTAAAGTTTATTGTTGAAATTTAGCTGCAAAGTGAAGCTTTTAAAGGTAGGCAGGCGCGTTGTCAGGTGTTAGCCTGCTACCGCCTGCCTTATTTTTTACCTGCGAATGCATTGCCACGGCAAGCACAAGCGAAACGGCAGCCGTAGCCCGACCCGAGCCGAAGGCGAGGGGCACGCCCTAAAAATTATATCTGAAATGAAAAACAAGGCAGTTGTAGTAGCTATGAGTGGCGGAGTAGATAGCTCCGTGAGTGCTTACTTACTTTTGAAAAACGGATATAAAGTTGTAGGTATTACTTTCATAAATTTTGATAAGCAAAAACCTGATGATTATCAATTTATTGACGACGCTAAATATGTTGCCCAGAAATTAGGTATTGAGCATTACGTCGTAGATATACGCAAAGATTTTAAAAATAAAATAATAGACTATTTTGTTCAGGAATACAGACGAGGTAGAACTCCAAATCCTTGCGTAATTTGTAATAGAATTATCAAATGGAAGTTATTTATTCAAATAGCTGATGAATTGGGAATAGAAAAAGTCTCTACCGGACATTATTCTAATTTGAAATACGAAAATGGACGATATTTTATATCCAGAGGTAAAGACGAACTTAAAGATCAGTCTTACTTTTTGTGGAATTTGCCCCAGGAATATCTTTCCAGAAGTTTATTTCCGTTGAGTAATATGACAAAATCAGAGATTAAAGAAATTGCCAAAGAGATTGGCATAAAAACAATTGCCGAGAAAAAAGAGAGTTATGATGTATGTTTTATTCGCAGTGGGGATTATCGTCAATTTCTTACAGATTATTTTGACAAATATAATATTAAGCTACAAGAGGGCAACTTTGTAGATGAAAATGGCAATATTCTCGGGAAGCATAAAGGTTTACCTTTTTATACAGTTGGGCAACGTAAAGGATTAGGCATTGCAGCTGGTTATCCTTTATTTGTGAAGTCTTTGAATGTGGAGGATAACAGCATAACCGTAGTTCCCCGGGAAAAATTAGCAGTAAAACAAATAGAAGTTCAGAAAGTTAATTTTCAGAAATATGAAAGTATAGATCCTAATAAAATTTTTACTGTTCGTATTCGGTATAAAGATAAAGGTGCACAAGCCAAAGTCTCTGTTAAGGATGATAAGCTAATAATTGACTTTTTAGAACCTGTTTATGGTGTTGCTCCGGGTCAGTCTGCTGTTGTATATGAACAGGATGATTTAGTATGTGGGGGAATAATATCATAGAGTGGCATTTGATTTGTGTTTTGAATTCTGTAATTTAAAATTTATTTTTGGCATAATAAAAAAATAACAGTGATAAACGATAAACAAATACAACAGTTCGTAGAAGCATTAAAGCATGTTTCTGACTATGATTTTAGTGAATATTCTCCAAAATCTTTAAAGCGTAGGATAAACAAGATATTAGAGGACTATGGAGTATCTTTTGATAGATTACTGAAAGATATTCTTACCGCAGATCCTGATTATATAGAACAGCTCATAGCAGATATAACTGTAAATACTACAGAATTTTTTCGTGATCCGGTAGTTTGGCAGGCAATAAAATATCGTATATTGCCTAAGCTTCAAAATTACGAACATATTGATATTTGGCACGCCGGGTGCTCTACGGGACAAGAGGTTTATTCTATGCTTATATTGTTAAATGAAGCCGGACTTCTGGAAAAAGCCCGTGTATATGCCAGTGATATAAGTATCAGAGCTCTTGAAAAAGCAAAAAGAGGCGAATATTTTTATAGGTTTAATATTGAACAATTGAAAAATTTTGACGAGGTTATTAGAAAAAATCCCTATAATTTTGAAGATTATAACGATGTTCCATATTCAAAATACTTTGAGATAGATCCAGTAGAAGATCGCCTCGCAGTCAAGCCTTTTTTGCTTGAAAAAGTACAATTTAAAAAGCAAGATATTGTCAAATTGCAAAATATTTTTTATAGAAAATTTGACATTATTTTTTGCCGTAATGTATTGATTTACTTTAATAAAAACCTTCAAGCAAAAGTTATAAATTTTTTATACGAAAATTTGCGTTTTCCGGGGTATCTAATTTTAGGCTATCATGAGACAATTTTAGGTCCAGAAGCTTTAAAATTTTATAAAAAAGGTTATTATTTCTCAAAAAGACCTGAATGATGAACTCTCTGCCGACAAAACATATATCCCTTTCCGATTATAAACGGATAATTAACGAAATAAAGGATAATAGAGGCGTAGATCTTTCTAAATATACTATACCAATCTTAAAACGCCGTATGGAAATTTTTTATGAAAATAGATTTTCTTATGTTTCTATACATAAATTCCTTAATAGATTACTGAACAAAGATGATATTTTTGAGAGTTTTTTGAATTTTATAACAATGCCCACTACTGAGATGTTCAGAGATCCAATATTCTGGAAAATTTTTAGGGATAGAACTATAAAAGCTATTCAGCGAGATACTTCTCACTTAAAAATTTGGGTACCGCAGATAAATAGCGCTGATGACGAGCTTATTACTATTGCAATAGTGCTTTATGAATTAAATTTGTTTGATAATGTTGAAATTGTTGCTACTTCTCCGTTTTCTGTCGTTTTAAAAGCATATAAAGAGAGTATTTATATTCCGCAAAAGAAATTTATAATTTCAAATGACAACTATTTGATTTACAATGATTTAGGGAATTTTGGAGACTATTTTGTGAAAAATGGTGAGTATTATGTGTTAAAGAATTTTTTGTTAAAAAATATAAAATTTGAAAAATTTGACTTTATTGATGATATTCAAACTGAAAAGTTTAATCTAATATTTTTCAGAAATAGAATGTTGTTTTTTAATTTAGAATTATATAACT
The DNA here is from genome assembly GCA_964637235.1 of uncultured Bacteroidales bacterium. GTDB lineage: Bacteria > Bacteroidota > Bacteroidia > Bacteroidales > S143-33 > CAZWVR01. The sequence continues at coordinate 49,486 of CAZWVR010000002.1, forward strand.
TGGCATTGGAAAAAGTAAATCATGCCTTGGATAGGAATGGCTATTTAATCATCGGCTATAATGAAACCCTTGAAAGATGGCAAGGTTCTGTTAATTATATGTGCATAGAGAAAGGCGAAAATATTTTCCGTAAAAAACTAATTGAATAAAGTATGACTAAACGGTATGTCATAATAGGTGGTTCAGCAGGAAGCTTTAATATAATATTGCAGATTTTGGAGAATCTCAATAAAAATTTTTTGCATCCGATAGTTTTGATACTTCATCGTCTTAAAAATGTTCGTTATGGTTTCGATGAAGCTATAAATTTAAAATCTAAATTGCCAGTAGTAGAACCCAAAGATAAAGATATGCTACACTCTGGATACGCATATTTAGCACCAGCGAATTATCATTTGCTTTTTAATATTGACAAATCTTTTGTGTTGTCAACTGAAGAAACATATAATCATTCACGACCTTCAATAGATTTAGCTTTTTATTCGGCAGCCGAAGCTTTTGAGGATAAAGCAATAGGCATTCTTCTTTCTGGCGCAAATAGAGACGGTGCCAGAGGTCTTTATGAGATGTATAAAGCAGGAGGAATAACTATTGTCCAAGATCCTGAGGAAGCCCAAGTATATACTATGCCTAAGGCTGCTTTAAATATTTTTAATCCTCATTATGTTTTAACTTCAAAAGAAATTATTAACTTTATCAAAAATCTATATTATTGAGCTATGCGTAAAATTAGTGTTATATTTTTATACTTTCTGATTTTGATTTTTTCAATTTTTATATTTGCTCTTGTTTGGGGCTATCTAACCGTCTCAATGCAGTATTTGCATAAAACTTTTGTGATTTATACTATAACCACTTTTATTATTTCTACGATATTTTTACGAATCATTATTTTTCTTGAAAATCGTAAGCCAAAAACCGAAGTAAAAATTGTTTATAAAACTATTGATAAAAAGCAACAAAAGGATACTAAAAAACAGAAAGAAATTGAAATTATAGAAAATATAAAAAAGGGAATTCTCAAAGGTTTAGATGAGAATAAAACAGATATAACAGCTTTTTCAGACAAGCTTTTTGAAAATATGAGTAGAGAGCTCCATATTGTTCAAGGTATGCTATTTTTATGGGATCCAGAAAAACAAGTGTATAAAACTGTAAATACTTATGCTTATTATGCCGAAGATACTTATCGGGAATATAAACTTGGTGAAGGTATAACAGGTCAGGTAGCCAAAAATCGTAAGTTTTTATATATTAAAAATGTTCCCGAAGGATATATAACCGTACTTTCTGGCTTAGGAGAAGGCTCTCCAAATTATTTGACCTTTTTGCCAATTATATCTGAAAATCAAACTATTGCTGTAATAGAATTTGCTTCTTTTGAACCTTTACCAGAGCCTCATAAAGAGCTTTTAGAAGCTATTTCTCAGGTTATAACTCCTTATTTTGAAAAATTCTTAACTCCTGCAAATAATGAAAAAAAATAAACCGAAGGAAAAACTCAAACGGAAACATAGACTAACTATTTATCTAAATGATAGAGAATTACGAGTTTTTTTGAGGTATTGTAGAAAATATGGCATTAAAAATAAAGCCCAATTTATAAGACAAGTTGTATTTACGCGTATTTTAGAGGATTACGATAAAGATTACCCCAAATTATTTTAATTGCCTACCAAAAATCATCTTATGGAACTCCGTAAAAAAATAAAAATTGCCATAGACGGATATGCTTCTTGTGGTAAAAGTACTTTGGCAAAAGGTTTAGCCAGATGGCTTAATTATACTTACATTGATACGGGAGCTATGTATAGAGCAGTGACTTTGTTTGCTTTGCAAAATGCTATAATTGAAAATGGAAAAATTAATAAAGAAAAATTACTCAAAAATCTTGATGATATTAAAATTGAATTTGTCTATAATATGCAGGAAAATAGAAATGAAACTTTTCTAAATGGCAAAAATGTAGAGAAGCAAATACGAACAATGGAGGTAT
>CAZWVR010000003.1:0-50340 GCA_964637235.1 uncultured Bacteroidales bacterium
AGCTACTATGGGCGAAAAATTCGTTTCTGCCATAGATAAAGCACTTGAAAAAGATATTCCTGACAAGACTGCTGAAAATATTTATCAAAAAACAAAGCAATATACAGAGCAAAAGATGGAAGCCTTAATAAAAGAGGTTGAGGAGATAAAAGAGGAATTAAAAACTCATCCTAAGGTAGAAAAATTAGTACATAAACTTGATAGTTTAGAGAGTAAACTTAAAGAAATTAGGTAAGTAATTTTTACTTTTGTAGCCAGTACCCGGGGCCGGAGTCGAACCGGCACGGGGCAAGCCCACTGGTTTTTGAGACCAGCGCGTCTACCAATTCCGCCACCCGGGCATGCTCCGCAAAAGTATTATATTTTTTTTAAAAATGCAAATTTTATAGATTAAGTAATTCTTTTGCTGCTTTTAATGAATACTCTGTAATTTTTTTGCCACTTAACATTTTGGCAATCTCTTGAATTCTTTCTTGGTGAGATAAGGTTTTAATAAAAACCTCTGTTTTTTCTGCTGTTTCTTTTTTATATACCAGAATATGTTTGTCTCCTTTTGCAGCGATTTGAGGGGAATGTGTTATTTGTATTATTTGTATATTTTTTGCCATATCTTTGATTAACTCTCCTGTTTGTGCAGCTATTTTCCCAGAAATGCCAATATCTATCTCGTCAAAAATTATAGTCGGTAGATTTTTTTTACGGGAAATTATGTATTTTAGAGCTAACATAACTCTTGAAATTTCCCCTCCTGATGCTATTTTTTGCAGTGGTTGTGCCGCAAAATTTTTATTTGCACTAAATAAAAATTGTATTTTGTCTTTACCATTTTCAGTAAAATTTTCGCTTTTTTCTAATTTAACTAAGAATGTAGCATTTTCTATGCCTAATTTATTGAGAATTTTTATTATAAGATTTTGAAAATCAGTGGATTTATTTTTACGATTTTTATGTAATTTTTCTGCCAAATCTTCTAATTTTTCAATTGTATTTCGTAATTGTTCTCGTTTTTGTTCTATTTGTGTTTCAAAAGATGAAATTTCCGAAAGTTTCTCTTGGAGCTCGTCTTTTATTTTCAGGAGTTCTGATATTGAGTTGACATTAAATTTATATTCAAGTTCGTAAATTGTATTGAGCCTGTTATTTATAAAATCTAATCGTTGAGGGTCGTATTCCATATCAGCATTTTGTATTTGAGCTTCGTTGCCAATTTCTCGTAGTTCAATAATTGCACTTTGTAAGCGGGAGGCAAAGTCTTTGGCTTGTGGATAATATTCGCTGATGTTCTCAGCATAAGATAATGCTTTGGAGAGTTGTTCATTTATTCCTGTTTCATCGTTATTTATTGCTTCTGCGATATATTGTAGTGCTTCTTTTATTTCCATTATGTGGCTTAATTGTTTCTGTTCAGCTTCTAATTTCTCTTGTTCTTGCGGGTCATTTAATTGTGCTTTTTCTAATTGTTCAAATTGGAATTGATAATAATCCATTTGTTTTTTTGCCTCAGCATTTTTTTGTTCTAATTTATCTATTTCGTTCAGTAGTGTTTTATATATATGGAAAACTTCTTGATATCGTTTTAGTAAATCCATATTGTCAGAAAAAGCATCTATTGCCTGCATCTGAAAATTTTGGTCTTTAAGTAGAATGTTATCGTATTGAGAATGAATGTCAATTAGTTTGTCTGTCAGGATTTTGAGAGTTGTAAGATTTACAGGAGTATCATTGATAAATGCACGACTGCGTCCGGAAGGAGTTATCTCTCTACGGATTATTGTTTCCTCAAAAAAATCAATATCTTGTTGAGAAAAAAATTCTTTAAGGTCATATTTTTTTATGTCAAAAATAGCCTCTACAATAACTTTTTGATTTTTATCCCTCATTGCAGAAGTTTCAAATCTTTGCCCTCGTATAAGATTTAATGAACCTATTATTAGTGATTTCCCGGAACCTGTTTCTCCGGTTATAGTAGTTAAATGTTCTGAAAAGTTTATTTCTAAATCTTTGATTATTGCTAAGTTTTTGACTTTTAGACTTTTAAGCATATTTTGCACATTTATTAAATCTGTCAAAAATAATAATTTAATTTTTATCATAAACAGAAACTTTTTTAACTTTGCGCAGATTTTTAAAACCTAAAAGTGAGTTTATGGAAATAACAAAAAATCCGACGTCAGACTTAGAAGGAAAATTATTGATAAAAATAACTGAAAAAGATTATGCGGATAAAGTTGATGAAGAACTCCGCAAATTGAGAAAAAAGGTCGTTTTAAAGGGCTTCCGACCTGGACAGGTTCCTTTAACAGTTGTTAAAAAATTGTATGGTAAACAGGTTATTGCTGAACAAGTGGATAAGCTCCTTAATGAGGAATTGGATAAATATGTGAAAGAAAATATGAACTTGGCTTCAATATTATTGCCTGTTAATGAGGAAATTGATTTTGATGTTTCAAAAAAGGATTTTCTTTTTGTCTATGAATACGGAGAATATCCCAATCTGGAAATTTCATTGGATGACATTGAATTTGATTATTATAAAATTAAGATTACCGACGAAATGATAGACAAAGAGATTGAAGCTCTGCGTAATAAATATGGCGAACTTATAGAAGTTGAGGAAGCTACTGAAAATAGTTTGCTTCGTGTTAAAGCTAAGGAACTCATTGATAATGAAGATAATAAAAAACCTATTGAAGTAGAAAGTCTTTTAGCTGTTAAATTTCTATCCGAGCAAGGTAAAAACACTTTTATAGGTAAGAAAAAAGGAGATAAATTTATTGTGAACTTGAAAGAAGCTTTTGCTAATGAATTGGATCTGAAAAGCTTTCTGAATTTAAAAGAACAAAATTTAGATGAAATTTCCGATAAATTTGAGATAGAAATATTGAAAATAGAAGATTTTAAACCTGCTGAATTAAATCAAGAGTTTTATGATAAAGCCTTTGGCAAAGATACTGTTCATAATGACGACGAAATGCGTGAGCAGATTCGTAAAAATTTAGAGCAAAAAAATCAATATCTTGAAAAAGTATTATTTGTAAGTCTTGCTAGAAAAAAGCTTTTGGAAAAATATAATTTTGATTTGCCAGAAAATTATTTAAGAAAAGTTATCGGAGAAAAAACTTCTTGGGAAGATATTGACAAATATTACAGATGGAAATACATTTTAGATAAATTAGCTGATTTGGTAGAATACAAATTTGATATGAACGATTTATACGAAGATGTTTTTGATGAATATTCAGCTATTTTTGAGAAATATGGTATAAATACAGATATTGACAAAGAGGCTAAGGCACAAATGATAAGCGGTATCATTAAAAATATGGACGAAAATCAATTGGCAGAAAAAGTCCAATTAACTAAGGAACTTAGAATTTTTAATAAATTGCTTGATACTAAAAAAATCAAAGTAAATGTTATTGAAAAAGAAAAGGAGGAAATAGATAAAATTGTCTCAGAATTGAATAAAGACGCAACTGCTAAGAAAGAGGAAAATAATTCAGAAACAGATACCCAAGAAAGCAAGCAAGAAAATGAAAATAATCAGAGTTCTGAAAATTCTGAACAGACTAACTCTGCAGAGGAAAATCAAGAAAACTCAAATAAACAATAATTAGACTCTTTTTTGGCTGAAATTATATAATTTGGTCTTTGAGTAGATTATCAATTCAGTAATTTTTTAAGTGGAAATAAAAAAATGAAATAATATGTTGTTGTTAACAAAAAATGAATTCAGGAATTTTGCTATAAAACACCGCAATATAAGCGGTTTAGCGTACGATCAATATACTCGTACCATTACAAATATGACCCGTGCAGTTATTGAGGAAAGAGAAATGCCTTTTCGTGAGGTAGATGTCTTTTCACGTTTAATGTTGGACAGAATTATTTTTATAGGTACAGTGATTGACGATGTTGTAGCTAATATTATTCAAGCTCAGCTTCTGTTTCTTGACTCTACTGACCAGAAAGATATACAAATTTACTTTAATACTCCTGGGGGATCGCTCTATGGTGGCTTTGGTATATACGATACAATGCAGTATATTAACTCCGAAATCGCATGTACTTGTACAGGTATGGCAGCATCTATGGGTGCTGTGCTTTTAGCAGCCGGTACCCCCGGTAAACGTTATGCACTGAAACATGCTAGAATTATGCTCCATCAACCATACGGATATGCACACGGACAAGCTTCTGACATAGAAATTGATGTAGAACATCTTAAAAGTTTGCAAAAAGACCTTTACCAAATTATCTCAAAACATACCGGTCAACCCATAGAAAAAATTACTGAAGATATAGACCGCGATTTTTGGATGAGACCAGAGGAAGCTATGGAATATGGCATCATTGATAAAATTATTGAACGTAATCCTTCAAAAGAATAACCTTTAAAAGAAAAATTATGGAAAACTATATAAAAAACCAAGGACAAGATTTTTTTGAAACCTTTAATTCTTTAAATTTTAAGAAAAAATTACTTGAACGTCGTAAAGTTTTGTTTTGGGGACCCGTTTATGACGAAACAGCTAAGGAAATAGTTGATCAATTACTCTATCTTGAAATGGAAGCTCCCGGTAAAGAAATAACTTTATACATAAATAGCCCCGGTGGTTCAGTGACTGCTGGTATGGCTATTTATGATACAATGCAAATGATTAGTTCACCAGTATCAACTGTATGTGTAGGATTGGCTGCTTCTATGGGTGCTGTGCTGCTCTCCGGAGGAGAAAAAGGTAAACGCTATGTTTTTCCTAATGCAGAAATTATGATACATCAACCTGCTATATTTCAACCTATTCAAGATGAAGCGGCTAATTTGATTATTACCGCAGAGCAAATGAAAAAAACAAAGTTGCGTTTGAGTAAAATCTTAGCAGAAAATTGTAATCAGCCTTTGGAAAAAGTTCTTAAAGATACTGATAGAGACTATTGGATGAGTGCAGAAGAAGCTGTAAATTATGGTATCGTTGATAAAATAATTGATAAAATAGAACTTTAAAGCTTTTATTTATGATGCCAAAAACAGAAAATAAAGCACGACATTGCGTTATTTGCGGTCGTCCAGAGCATAAGACTAAGTTGCTTATAGAAGGTAGCTACGGATACATCTGCTCAGACTGCGTAGTCGAGATATACAATGATTTAGCTTTCCTCCGTAAACAAATTGGACGTAAAAGAATTATTAGTTATTCCAATATACAGAGCCCAAAAGATCTGTTAAAACCCCGTGAAATAAAAAAATATTTGGATAAATTTATTATCGGACAAGAAGAAGCTAAAAAAGTTATATCTGTTGCTGTATATAACCATTATAAACGCATATTGTATAAAGATAAGCTTTTGAATAATGACGAAGATGTCGTTCTTGAAAAATCAAATATTTTATTAGTAGGTCCTACTGGAACAGGCAAAACTTTAATAGCCCGTACAATTGCTCAAATGCTTGATGTGCCTTTTGCAATAGCAGATGCTACTACCTTGACTGAAGCTGGTTATGTTGGTGAAGACGTGGAGAATATCCTTACCAGACTTTTACAAGCTGCTAACTATGATGTAAACCGAGCTCAACGTGGTATAGTATATATTGACGAGATTGATAAAATCTCAAGAAAATCTGAAAATCCATCTATAACAAGAGATGTATCGGGCGAAGGTGTTCAACAAGCCCTCTTGAAAATATTAGAAGGCGCTGTTGTAAATGTACCTCCACAGGGTGGTAGAAAACATCCTTATCAGGAATTTATCAAAATTGATACTACTGATATCCTTTTTATAGCCGGTGGTGCTTTTGATGGTATAGAACGAATTATTGAGAAAAGAATAAAAAGCAGTGCAATCGGTTATGATTCAGTAGCAACCCATAGACAAGTCGATAGAGACAAACTACTGCAATATATTACTCCTCACGATGTTAGAAAATATGGTTTAATACCAGAACTCGTAGGACGTCTCCCTGTTATTGCTCATTTGAACGCTCTGGATAAAGAAGCATTGAAAAGAATTTTGTTTGAACCTCAAAATGCAATTTTACGCCAATATATTAAACTTTTTGAATTGGATGGAATTAAGCTTATCTTTGAGCAAGAGGCTATTGATTATATCGCTCAAAAAGCTATTGATTTTAAAGTTGGGGCTCGGGGTTTACGTTCTATATGTGAATTGATAATGACAGATTTAATGTTTGATATTGATAAGTATAAAAATAAAAAACGTTTAGTTATAACTAAGTCCTTTGTTGAGGAAAAACTTAAATATAAAGATAAATTTACAGCTGCTTAAATAAAAAATCACATAAAATGGCAGATATAAAATATTTAACGAAAGTTGCCACACAGGTCAGACGCGATATAATTCGTATGATAAACTTGGCAAAATCTGGACATCCGGGTGGAGCATTGAGTGCAGCGGATTTTTTAGTTGCATTGTATTTTGAGATTATGAAGCATTCCCCGGAAAATTGGGATATGGAAGGTAAAGGGCAAGACGTTTTTTTCCTTTCTAATGGACATATTTCTGCTGCTTGGTATAGTGTATTGGCGCGTTCGGGGTATTTCCCCATAAAAGAACTTGCAACTTTCAGACGTATAAATTCCCGTTTACAAGGACATCCTGCTACTGCTGAAGGATTGCCGGGAGTAAGGGTAGCTTCCGGTTCCTTAGGACAAGGGCTTTCTGTAGCTATTGGTATGGCGCTTGCTAAAAAATTAAATAATGATAATACTTTGGTTTTCAGTTTACACGGAGATGGTGAATTGCAAGAAGGGCAAATTTGGGAAGCTGCTATGTTTGCCGGTGCTAAAAAACTTGATAATTTGATTGCTACTGTAGATTTTAATGATTGTCAAATAGAAGGACATGTTCATGAAGTTATGGACGTTCGTCCTTTGAAAGATAAATGGTGTTCTTTTGGATGGAAAGTTTTAGAAACCGAAGGTAATGATATGGAGAAAATACTCGCAACTTTAAATGAAGCTAAATCTTTGGCTTTCAATGGATATCCAATTGTTATATTAATGAGGACTCAAATGGGTAAAGGAGTAGATTTTATGTTGGATCAGCCCGGATGGCATGGTAAAGCTCCTTCTGATGAGCAGGCAGAAAAAGCTCTTTCCCAATTAGAGGAAACCTTAGGTGATTTTCCTATTGAGTAATAGATAAAGCTTTTTAATAGTAAAGGGGGCTGTCTGACCAGTAAAAAATAAATTTTGTAAATTTTTAGAGAATAGTCGCGTTTGTTCTTTCTTTTTTCTTTTGAGTACAAATAGAGTCTTTAATAGACAGCCCGCTTTTAATTATTGGACTTTTTGACTATAATTCTTTTATAAAAACGTTCTTCGGGAGAATTATCAGGCATTGTAAATTTATCTGTAAAGTAGAGTTTCCCATCAATATATACATTAAAGCGGTAAGTAAATCCTGAGTAAGTATAAAATTTAATTTGTCCTTGCGAGGGTTTTATAAATTGTTTTTTAGCTAAGTCCATATTTATTAGTTCAATTTTTGCTTTATTATAAATATGTCCAGAGCTGTCTAATATAGTAGCAATATTTAAGGTTTTTTGTTTTTTGCATATTTTGTTTAAATTTATTAAAAATATATCTCCAAATCCTTTGCTATCGTATTTATATGAACAGTAAAAAGCTTTATGAGTTTTAGGTATTGGATAAAAGAATATATCATTATCTATTGAATTTACAGGAAAATCCAAGTTTTTTGGAGTTGTCCATTTATTATTTTTGTATTGGCATTTATATATGTCATAGCCGCCGTATCCTCCTGGTTTATCTGATGAAAAAAATAGAGTTTGTTTATTAGAGATATATTCTGGGCTCTCTTCATTATATTTAGTGTTTATAGGCAGGTTTATTGGTTTTGACCATTTACCATCTGGTTTTTTATATGACATCCAGATATCTAAGCCACCCTTGCCTCCGGGACGATTGCTTGAAAAAAATATTGTATCCATATTAGGTGTAAAACATGCATGTGTTTCTCTATGTCGTGTATTTATTGGATAGGGTAGTGGTAAAGGTTCTGACCATTGTCCATTTTTATATTCTGTAATGTAAATGTCGCCTTTATTTATTCCTTTATAGATTAGAAGTTTACTACCGCTGTCGCAAAAACCAATAGTTGCTTCATTTTCAGGTGTGTTTAATATATTTACATATTCTGGATTTGACCATTTGCCGTTATTTAAATGGCTTATAAAAATATTTTCGTCATATTGACCATCATCTAATAATGTGGAATTTGGAGTTTTCCTACGAGAAGTAAATGCCAGAATGTTATACTTTTCTGAAAATACTGGTGAATGTTCTGTATATGGCGAGTTTATAATCTCTCCGAGATTTTCAACACTAAAATATTTATCCAACGAATATTGTGCTAGTTTTATTTCTCTTTTTATTATTTTACGATTTTTTGGTACGGTAATTTTTTTGAGTAGGTTTTCTAAGATAATTATAGCACTATCTATTTGTCCATTAAGTCTATATGCTCTGGCTAAATAGAATTTTATTTCATTTACTTGCAGGTTAGGATTATCCTTTTTTTTAAGAAGTTGTAAGCTATTTTTAAGATATATTATTGCGCTGTCTTGTTTACCAAAAGTATTTAGATAAGCAAAGCCCAGTTTATAATGATACACAGGATTTTTTGGGTCAAAAAGTATCATTTGTTTATACAGAGCTATTGCACCATTGAAGTCTTCGCTAAAAGCTGGTTCAGGTAGAACATTAAATTGTTCTTTTACTTGTGGTTGTCCAAATAAGTTAATTTGGATTAGCATTAGAAGAATTAGGGATATACGTTTCATTTCTGTATATTAAAAGTTTACTTTTTGGTAAATCTAAAATTTGTTTTGGTTTTTGTATAATTTTTGGGGCTTGTACGCCTTTTATAAATGTTTTATAACCTATAAAAACTCTTGCTTCGTCCCAAAGATTTTTTTCAATAAAAGATGAAAGGAGTTTGCTGCCTCCTTCTACTATTATAGACATAATCCCCAAGTTATAAATATATTTTAAAATTTCTTCTAAAAAATTTTTTTCAGATTGAATTTTGACGAAAGTGATATTTTTATTGATTTTAAAATTAATGTTTTTATTTGTGAAACATATAGTTTTAGCGCTATTGTCAAATATTTTGTAATTATTTTTATTTTTGACGAATTGTAGTTTTTTATCGATGAACATTCTTAAAGGATTTTCGCCGTAAAATAGTCTTGCAGTTAGTTGCGGATTATCGTATTTAATAGTGTTTGTGCCGACTAATATAGCTTGTTCTTCTGTACGCCATTTATGCACTAAAATTTTTTCATATTCACCAGTTATCCAGTTTGGGCCAATAGGAGTTTCAGGAGATCTTTCTATATCTATTAGACCGTCGAGGGTTTGCGCCCATTTTAGTATTATATATGGACGTTTTTTTTCGTGGAATGTAAAGAAGCGTTTATTTAGTTCTCGTGCTTGTTTTTCCAATATTCCGGTAATAACTTCTATACCAGCGTTTTGTAATATTTTTATTCCTTTACCATTGACTTTTTCAGTGGTATCCTTTGTAGCTATAACTACTTTTGGGATTTTTAGTTGGGCTATTTTTTCGGCGCATGGAGGGGTTTTTCCCCAATGAGAGCATGGCTCAAGATTAACGTATAAAGTTGCTTTCCGTAATAGAGATTTATCTTTAACAGAATTTATTGCATTTATTTCTGCATGGGCTTCTCCTGCTTTTCTATGATATCCTTCTCCAAGTATTTTGTCTTTATAAACTATGACTGACCCAACAAGAGGATTTGGATAAGTATTTCCCAAAGCGTTTTTTGCTAAATCTATTGCTCGTTGCATATAAAGTGTATGCTTATTCATTTTTATTATTTTGGTGCAAATGGATATGTTAGTATTGCTATTATGCCAAAAATAATATTAGGCATCCATGCGGAAAGACCTGGCGGAAGTCCTCCTTTTGTTGCAAGTGAATCTGTTATTTGCATAAAAAATATATATGCAAAACTTAATGCAAATCCTATACCGATGTTTAGTCCTGTACCTCCACGTCTTTTTTTGGCTGAAAGACTTACTCCTATAAATGTTAAAATAAAAGTAGAGAAAGGGAAAGCTATTCTTTTATGTTTTTCTAAAAGAAATTCGTTAATATGTTCATTACCATGAAGTTTTTGGTTTTCTATATATTTGTTTAGTTCAAAATAATTCATTGTACTTATGTCTATTTTTGTCTGTTTTATATCCTCAGGAGTTATCATTAGAGCTGTGTCTATTTTAAACCCATATATTAGTGAATCTTTTTTGTATCCATAAAAACGGGTGTAATAGTTATTTAGTTGCCATTTCTTTTTATCTTTTTGCCATATCATATTGTCTGCAAATGTTTTGGAAATCAAATATTTACCTTTAAATTTTTCTAAGGTTATAATATGACCTATATCATTTCTTGTATCGTAAAATTTTATATAAAGGTATTCTCCGGGGCGGATTTGTTTATGGATATTTCTTGTTTCTGGTGGTTCACGATAGTAAATGTATTTATTTTCAAAAGCTATACGAATTTTGTTAGAAGGTGGTATTATAAAATTGCCAAGTAAGAAAGATAATACTGCTATAACAAAAGCGCTAAACATATAAGGAAAAAGAAGCCTATTGAAGCTTATCCCACTACTTATCATTGCTATAATTTCGCTTTTTGCAGCCATTCGTGATGTGAAAAATATTATTGCTATAAATACAAACAAAAACAGAAATAGGTTGGTATAATACGGAATAAAATTTAAGTAGTATTTAAAAAAAATTTCTTTGGCGGGAACTTTATGCTCAATAAAATCTCCCAATTTTTCTGAAAGATCAATGATTATAACTATGCTGATAATCAGTATGATAGAAATAAAAAAAGTTGTCAAAAATTTTTTTATGATGTATCTATCTAATATTGTAAAAATTCTCATTTAGAAATTTTGTTTTTTTAGTCGTTTAGGCTACAAATTTAAAAAAAATACACTTTTGAAATAATAGTCTGAAAATTATTATGTATAACTTTAGGTATATACATTTTATAGAGAAAAATTTTTTTGTTAGTATAAATTTTTTAGCTTTGTATAGAATGAAACGGGGGTGCCCTAAAAATTACGGGCTGAGATTATACCCTTAGTACCGGGACAGGTAATGCTGACCCGGGAGTTTCGGCATAATCCCTCCGTTTCAGTATCATTTATTTGTAAATCTAAAACTTTAAGTTATGAAAAGAGGGATTTTTTTGTTAATCTTTCTGTTTTTTGGGGTTATGTCCTATGGGCGTACTTTTTTTGTTGAAGGGAAGGTTTATGACAATTTTGGGCAGCCAGTATCTTATGCTTCTGTAAGTCTCAAAGGTACTAATTTTAAGACACTTACAGATGAGTATGGTTATTTTAAATTTGATGGAGTGCCTGAGGGTACCTATGTGCTGAATGTTGTTTCAGTAGGTTTTAAAGAGTATTCAAAGAAAATTTTAATAGAGAATGATTTGCGTTTGGAAATAAGGTTGGAGCCAGATCAAAGTACTGAGCTGGATAATGTTATTGTGAAAGCTACAAGAGCTGATATTACTACTCCCGTGGCTTATACTGATATCCCAAAGCCATTGATAACCAGGAGTAATCTTGGGCAGGATGTACCTTTTGTGCTTAAACTCGCTCCTTCTATTACAGTCTCCTCTGATGCCGGTACTGGTATAGGGTATACACAATTGTGGATACGTGGTACAGATCCAACCAGGATAAATATTACCTTAAATGGTGTTCCTCTCAATGATGCAGAGTCTCATGGTGTTTGGTGGGTAGATATACCAGATTTCCTGTCTTCTGTCGAAAATATTCAAATACAAAGAGGAGTAGGTACTTCTACAAATGGTGCTGCTGCTTTTGGTGCTTCCATAAACTTAAAAACTACTAAGATTTACAGAAAACCTTATGCTGAGCTTGCCACCACTTTTGGATCTTTTAATACTTTGAAAAATACCATTAAATTGGGAACTGGAATTATAAATAAACATTTTTCTTTTGATGTAAGACTCTCCAAAATTCATTCAGACGGTTATATTGACAGAGCTTGGGCAAACTTAAAGTCGTTTTATATTTCTGGCGCTTATATAGCAAATAAAACTTTATTAAGAGCTATCTTATTTTCTGGCTTGGAAGAGACCTATCAAGCTTGGTATGGAGTTCCCAAAGAATACTTGGATACCAATAGAACATATAACCCCTATACTTATGATAATGAGATTGACCATTATGGACAAACTCATTTTCAGTTTTTTATAGTTCATAAATTCAATGAAAATTTTAAGATAGAAACTGCCTTGCATTATACCAAAGGTGCTGGTTATTATGAACAATATAAAAATAATAGAAAGCTTTCAGATTATAAAATAGAACCTTTTGTCTTTGGCGAAGATACTATATTTAAAACAGATTTAATACAACGGAAATGGTTAGATAATGATTTTTATGGTGTTGTAGCTTCTGCTTTTTATAAAAATGGTATATATAGCTCTGTTATTGGTGGCGCATGGAATAAATATTATGGTTTGCATTTTGGTAGAATTCTCTGGCTTAAATATAATGCAGGTGTTCCTATTCGTTATCAATGGTATAATAGTGACGGTTTGAAATATGATTTTAATATATTTTGGAAACAAAACTTGACAATAGGAAAATTTAATGCTTTTATAGATATACAATACAGAAAAATTAACTACAAAATTACAGGCATTGACGATGATCTAAGAGATATAGGACAGGTTCATAATTATAACTTCTTTAATCCGAAAGCTGGTATGATATTTAATATCAATGAGTTCCAGAATTTATATGCAACCTTTGGTGTAGCTAATAGAGAACCTAAAAGAAGTGATTTTACAGATGCTCCTATGGATAAAATACCTAAGCCTGAAACATTATTTGATTATGAGTTGGGCTATAAATTAAATACGCCGGATATATTTTTCAATTTGAACTTATATTATATGGACTATAAAAATCAATTAGTTATAACTGGCGAAATTAACGACGTGGGGACCCCTATTATGGTTAATGTACCACATAGTTTTAGAGAAGGGATAGAATTAGTTTGGGGATTTAAGCCTGTGAAGTTTATAAATTGGAATGCAAATCTTACATTAAGTCGAAATAAAATTTTGAATTTTACAGCTTATATTGATAATTGGGATTATTGGGATGACCCGGCACATCAACCTTTGCAATATACTGAGTATTACCCAATTACGGATATATCTTTTTCTCCGTCTATTATAGCTGCAAGTATGCTTAGTTTTAATATTTTTAAGGGTTTCTCAGTTGATTTGAATTCTAAATATGTTTCTCGTCAATATATTGATAATACTTCTAATAAAGAGAGAAGTTTAGATCCGTATTTTGTAAATGACCTTCGTTTTTATTATCATTTTAGTTTGAAGCCTTTTAGTTCCATACAGTTTAATTTCCAGATTAACAATATCTTAGATGAAAAATATGAGACTTTTGCTTGGGTGTATCGTTATTATTATGGCGGTAAAGAGTATGAGATGAATGGTTATTTCCCACAAGCAGGACGTAATTATTTATTAGGTATTGATATTGCTTTTTGATAATTTAAGCGGAGATATCTGCCCCGGGCTTATGCTCGGGGTTTTTAATCCCTAATATCGCGATTTTAGAAATCCTTAAATCTTTGATTGACAGGGAATTGCTGTCTTTTTTATTGTCTATTTTTAGGTAATAAGAATTGGAGGCTAACTTTCTAATTTTCAATCTATAATCCTTTCTCTATTATCTCAAAGTATGGAGGCAGGGTTTAATGTATTGATTTACTGATAGTTATACTGTTGTATTTTGGTTAGTACTAAAAGTATAATTGGTTTATTAGCTATAAAGTTTTTTTAAAAAATTATAAGCTTCTGTAATCTTTTTGTATTTTTCTGCTGCTTCTTTTTGTTTTTTAGTATCTTGGTTGTATCTATCTGGGTGGTATTTTAATGAAAGTTTATAAAAAGCCTTTTGTATTTTTTTTAAATCATCGGTTTGTTCTATTCCGAGTATATTGAAATATTCGGCAATAGTTGTCATTTTGTAGTTTTTATGAGCTTGTTTTTCTTGTTTTTTATTTTCTTGGTATTTTTTAAAACTGTTATAATAATCTATAATTTTTTTTGTTAAGATTTTTGCCTCGTCTTTATTGATTCTTAGGTAATCGGCTATATTTTTTATTTTTTCAGAGAATTCAAATTTTTCTTTACCATAAAAAGAAAATTCTGTACAAAGTAAGAAAAGTAAGCGTCTTTGTTTGGAATTTAGTTTTTTTATATGTTTCAAGTGCTTTGTTTCATCTATTTCTAACTCATTATTATTTTTTGCTTGGATTATTTTTTCAGCAGTTTTAGAGCCATATATAATAATTAAAGTTTGGAATAAAAATTTATTAGTTATTGTCTCATTTGATTGCTCATTTTTGAAAGTTTCGCATATTGATAGCAGATAATAGGCGAATATTCCGTATTCTCTAATAAATTTTGGCATAAAAAATTTGTGGTATTCTACAAATAGTAAAATTAGGAGTGATATAATGCCCAAGTATAGTAGATTTGGAGCTTCTATTATCAGTATTGTACTTATTATTAGACTGAGTAGTATTAAAATATCGCGTATTGTGTTTAAGTCTTTTTGTTGTTGTATATGTTTGTGAATGATTTGATCACGAGTTTTATTTATTGAGAAGTGAGGGCAGTATAATAGAAAAAAAGGTTTTTCATTTTTATAGGTGCAATATAAGCCTTTTCTGCGTATTCTTTGAGCATATTTGCAGCTATAACATAGGCGGCGGTGGAATATAATAAACCAGTTTCTGTAATATTGCACTTTACCAAAAAGTTTAGCGAATTTTATGGTAGTTATAGAAAGGGGTGACCAAGAAAGGTAAGTTGTTTTAATATACTAATTATCAGTGTTTAATGATGTCTAAAATATTTTTTGAATTAATGTAATTTATAGTCACCCCTTTCTTGTTATTAAAGTTGAGGACCTACTTTTGCAAGTTTTTTTCCTTCTTCGTTATCCATAAATTGTTTAAAGTTTTCAATGAATTTTTCAGCAAGTTCTATACGCATTTTATCGTAAGCATCTTTATCTTCCCATGTGTTTCTCGGGTTTAAGATTTTGGGGTCAATTCCGGGAATTTCCTTAGGAATAGCTAAATTAAATACATCAAAGTTTTCATATTCAACGTTTAGAAGTGTTCCATCGAGGATTGCGTCAATAATTTTACGGGTAATAGGTAAATCCATTCGTTTACCTACTCCATAAGGACCGCCTGTCCATCCGGTATTTACGAGCCAAGCTTGTGAGTTATGCTCTTCCATTTTTTTGACGAGGACTTCTGCATATACAGTGGGATGTAGCAGTAAGAAAGCGGCACCAAATGCAGCTGAGAATGTTGGTACAGGTTCCTTAATGCCTCGTTCTGTACCGGCGACTTTTGCTGTATAACCGTTCAAGAAATAGTATTTAGTTTGTTCTTTTGTTAGTTTAGCTACTGGCGGTAGTACTCCGAATGCATCAGCAGTAAGGAAAATTACATTTTTGGGGTGTCCTCCTTTTGATGGGATTACAGCATTAGGAATGTGGTATATAGGATATGAAACTCGTGTGTTTTCTGTTTTTGAGCTATCGGAGAAGTCAACTTTACCGTTTTCGTCAACAACTACATTTTCTAAGAGAGCATTTCTTTTGATAGCGTTGTATATCATTGGTTCTTTTTCAGGATCTAAGTTAATGACCTTGGCGTAGCAGCCGCCTTCAAAGTTAAATACGCCATCGTCGTCCCAACCGTGTTCGTCGTCGCCAATGAGTTTACGTTTCGGATCGGCTGAAAGGGTAGTTTTTCCTGTACCTGAGAGGCCAAAGAATATAGCAGTATCACCTTTTTCTCCCATATTTGCTGAGCAGTGCATAGAAGCGATACCTTTTAGAGGTAGGTAATAGTTCATAATTGAGAAAAATCCTTTTTTGATTTCGCCGCCGTACCATGTTCCGCCTATTGCAGCGCGTCCTTCTTTGAGGTTAAATACGACATAAACTTCGCTGTTCAGTCCATGCTCTTGCCATTTAGGGTCAGTAGTTTTCGGAGCATGTAGCATTACAAAGTCTGGTTCAAAATCTTTTAGTTCTTCTTCTGTTGGGCGGATAAACATATTTTTTACAAAATGTGCAGCCCAAGCAATATTTGTAATTACTCTTATTTTTAGGCGTGTATCTTCGTTAGCCCCGGCAAAGGCGTCCATTACGTATAGTTTTTTGGAGCCAGATAGGGCTTTTGCAGAGTTTTGCCATAAATCTTGCCAAACTTGCTCTGATATAGGTTTATTATCGGAGCTTGTTCTTTGTTCATTGCGCCACCATATATTATGCTCTGATGTAGGTTCTTTTACTATATATTTATCTTTTGGCGAGCGTCCTGTAAATATGCCTGTATCTACTGCTACTGCACCGAACTCAGTGACTACGCCTTTTTCGTAGCCTTCATTAGAGGGATCTGTTTCGTGTTCAAAAAGTAAATCGTAAGATGGATTGTAGTAAACTTCATTTACTGAAGTTATTCCATACTGGGATAAATCGATTTGTTTGTCCATAATTTTAAAAATTTTAGCAGTTTACTTTCAAAAAAAGTAAAAAATACTATTTTAAGGAAGCAAATTATTCTATTAGAGAAAATAGATAAAAATGTTTTTTAAAGCTATTTTTTGTTTTGCAGAATTATATCTGCTGTAATTTTGACCAATTATTTTTTTCTGAACATATCTGTTTTATTATCGTAGTTAATGAAATATGTACCTGGCTCTAAATCAGACACATCTATTTTATAGCCATATCCTTTCTTTTTTAGACGACCATAGTAGTCATATATTTCATAGTCAGTAGGTACAGAAAAGGTGATATATTTACCTACTCTTTCGTTTTTGCCAGGTTTCATTCTTACAGGAGGTTCTGGATTATTGTATTTTACTTCCGGTGAGTATCGAGGTTTTTTAGTATAATCAATTTGTTTAACTCTGAATATATTTAATCCACTTGTAAAATGCACATTTACAGTATATGTATGATAACCTTGTGTTCCTTTACCTTTTACTGTGGCTATTGGTACCCATTTATTCCATTTATATTGTTCTACGATAAATGGTAGTGAGCCTATTTCTCCTGAGGTAATCCAGATTAGTTTGCCGCTTTTATCAACTTTTATACTTTCAATATTGAATGTACTTTTTGGTTGTAATACTTCTGGGTTCAGGACTTTTGGGGTGCAACCGTCATGGTAATATATATCTACTACAACTTTATCGCCGAGTTTAAAGTTATATACGGAAAGGTCAATTTCAAAGGCACTTGAATTTATTTCATCAGTAGTTATTTGGCCATTTACTTTTACTTCATAGATGCAAAATCCTACACCTGTGGGTGAAAAGGGATTTAGTATATATAAATTATCTCCTTGGTATATTCCTTCTAAATGAATAACACCTGCTTTTAGTCCGATATAGGAAAAGATGAATGCAAATAGCAATAGTCTTGACTTCATTGTATTTTACTGATTTATAGGCAATTAAATTAAATAAAGATAGTTTTAAAATTTAGATACAAAGTTAATTTTTTTTAATCTTAAATCAAAAATAATTATTTATCAGTCCACTTACCGCTTTCTTTTATTAAATTTACAAGTTCTTCAATTGCGTATTTTTGGTCTATTGTTTTAACAGGTTTTTGTCCTTTATAAAGAGTAATTTTTCCGGGAGAAGCTCCGACATAACCGAAATCTGCGTCAAGCATTTCCCCGGGACCATTAACAATGCAGCCCATTATAGCTATTTTTATCCCTTTTAAGTGAGAAGTTGCTTTTTTTACTTCTTCTGTAACTTTTTGTAAATCAAATAGTGTTCTAGCACACCCGGGGCATGAGATATATTCAGCCTTTGTGATTCTTCTACCTGTACTTTGAAGAATTGTATATGCAATGTTAGAAAGTTTTTCAGGATTTATATTTTCACTTTGTATAAATAGTCCGTCTATTATTCCGTCTATTAGGAGAATGCCGCTATCGGAAGCTATTTCAATAGCAATATCTTCTTCTGAACTTGTTTTTTTATTGAAATGTAGTATTAGAGGTAAATCAATTTTTTGTTTTCGTAGTTTATATGCAGCAAGACGTGTTTCTCCTACTACATTATATGTTTGAGGTTTGAATACAAGGGTAATTTGTTTTTCTTTTTTCAATTTTGATATGAATTCTTTGGTGATATCATTTAGGGTGAAGATTATAAATTTTTCTTGTGGTATTTTGTTTTTTATGAAGTCGTCAGCTTGCAGTAGTGGGTATATATTTTCATTTTTTGTATTGTTTTGCCAAATTTTAAAAGGTACTATCAGTTTTGTATTTTCTATATTTTGTGGAATTTCGGTTGTATAGAAATAATCTGGAACTCTGTCGAGATTTTCTACTTTAAATAAATCTGTGATTACTAACGGGGTATATTTATTGATATTTTTGGGAGTATGATAGTATGAGAAAAATTCCTCTTGGATATTTTCTAATTTTGGCGCATTTTTATATTTTTCAATATGCTCTATAATTTTCCAGCATGCAGGTAGTTCGTTTTCTGGGGGTTCTGTTAAAGAGACACGTATAGTATCGCCTATTCCGTCAATAAGCAAGCCGCCTATTCCTATTGCAGATTTAATTCTACCTTCAATACCATTGCCAGCTTCTGTTACTCCTAAATGAATAGGGTAATCCATACCTTCTTCATACATTTTTTTGATTAGGAGGCGGTTAGAGTATATCATTACAGCTGGATTACTAGCTTTTATGGATATTATTATCTCTTTAAAGTCATATTTTTTGGCTATTCTGAGGTATTCCATAGTGGCTTCAACAAGCCCTTCTACTGTATTTCCGTATCTGTATATAATTCTATCGGATAGGGAGCCATAATTTGTGCCTATGCGAATGCTTCTGCCATATTTTTTTGCTTGTTTGAAAAATTCTTTTAATATTTCGTCTATTTTTTGGAGTTCTGCATTGTATAGCTCATCTGTTATTTTTTTATTTCGTATTTTTTTATCCACAAAATTTCCTGGGTTTATTCTTATTTTTTCAAAGTATTTCAGAGATTCAAATGCTACTTTGGCATTAAAGTGTACATCTGCTACTAAGGGTTTATCTCCTACCCCTTTTTCGTGCATTTTTCTTTTAATTTCTTCTGCGGCTTCTACGTCCATAAGGGTCGGTACAGAAATTCTTACATAGTCAGCCCCATTTCTTATTATTGCTATTATTTGTTCTGTGGTCTTTTCTACATCTTTTGTATCTGTATCTGTCATTGATTGAACTCTGATAGGGTAGTGTCCTCCTACTGGAACATTTCCTACATATACGATTGATGTTTTAAAACGTTTATAGTTTGTTAAACTTGGTATAAAATTATTTTTCATTATTTTGGTTTTGCTGGTTAATTTCATCTTTTATTTTAGGGTTTAATTTTATTGGTCTAAATTTCTGCCGGTTGACTCTTAGATTTATGAATTCTACTGCCATTGAAAAGAATAGTGCAAAATATATATAGCCTCTTGGTATATCCAAATGCACTGCGTCCAAAATTAGAGTAAATCCTATCAAAATCAAAAAAGAAAGTGCTAAAATTTCCATACTGGGGTGTAATTTCATAAAATCACCTAATTTTTTTGTAAAAATCATCATTATTATTACAGCTATTATGACCGACAATATCATTGCTGGTAGGTTATCTGTGATACCTATGGCTGTTAATATTGAATCGAATGAGAAAACAATATCTACGGCTATAATTTGTATAATTATGGAAAATAATGAATGAGTTTTTGGCTCAATTTCTTTGCTTTCTCCTTCCATTTTATGGAATATTTCCGAAACTGTTTTGCTTATTAGAAATAAGCCTCCGATTAAAAGTATAATCTCTCTTATACCAATAGTATGGATTAGGAGACTAAGTTTTACTGAAATTTGCTCGGTTTTTTTATATAATTCAATTACTTGTGTATAGTCCATGTTTGGGATAGGGAATAAAGGTTGTTTTAAGTTATCTATTATCCACACTAAGCTGCTCAAAAGGAGTATTCTTACAAATATTGCTCCTGTCATTCCGATAATTATAGCTTTATTACGTTTTTTTTCTTTAAGCCGGTTAGAAACTATACTTATAAAAATGATGTTATCTATACCCAAAATTAATTCTAATATTATTAATGTAATTAAAGCTAAAATAAATTCCATAAACTACTTTTTTCAAAGTTAGATAAAAAAATCTTTTTATGAAAGCCTTTGCTATATATTTTTCAACTTTCTGGTAATTAGATTAGTGTGATTTTTGAAATAAAGTTTTTTTATTGAAAATCAATTTATTATTTAGAAAGTAAAACAAGATTAGCCTAAATACAAGTTGTTTTTACAAAATATCAAAGTTAGAATGCATTTTTGGCACGTTTTTGGTATTTGATATAACAGAAACTTAAAATAAAAAAATATGGAAAATTTCATAAGAGTTGAAAGGGCTAAGAAGAAAATTACACAAGCCGAATTGGCTGAAAAAGTTAATGTTTCCAGACAAACCATTCATGCTATTGAAACAGGTAAATTTATACCTTCTACTGTATTAGCTCTTAAAATTGCTAAATTTTTCAATGTAAAAATTGAGGATTTGTTTAAATTGGAGGAGAACGATTGAAAAGGGGCTATGAATTCTTCCGGGCTACTTTTTTAGTTGGTACAGGGAAATTGTTATGCTCTCTGCTGGTAGCCCATTATAGCCCCTTTTTTTATATGAATAAGTCTTCTTCTCTATAAGTATTTGAATAGGTTTTTGTCTCTTTATCAGTCTTTTTCCCAGACTTTTTAAATGCCATAAAAGAGCTGAGGGCTGTGCCAAGTCCACTTAAAAAAGGTAGTATCAGTTTTTTAATGCCGTGATTGGAAAATAAATTTGGGATATATTGCCAAAAGGTTCCTTCCAACTTCAAAGTTTTTATTACTTCTTTTGTAATATATTCAGCAGAAAGATCGTTTTCTAAATCTTTTAGATGTTTATCTAATAGTTTTTTACGTAAAAATATTTTTTTGTGCAGTCTTTTTTTATATCTCTGCAAATCGTTAAGATTTCTTACTCTTGCTAATATTTTTTTGTCTTTCATTTTTATCTAAGTTAAAAAATATGGAAAGAAAAATTCTTAATAAAGGATTTGTTATAAGAGTATGACGCATTAAAAGTATTATAAGGGCAATAATTAGTGCTCCTGCGGAGGTAGCTAAAAAGCCCCAATACCATGCTCCCCATAATTTACCTAAGTATAAACTTAGCGCTATTAGTAAAAATAAAAATACAAAAGAGAAAACCATTCCTAATATTGCCCAAAGGATTATTCTGCTATATACCTCGACTATTTTTTCAACAGTTTCGGCTTTTAGATAATCAAATTTTAGTTCAATATATCTGCGTATATCCTTAGAGATTTTATTTAGATGTTCCGATAAGTTTTTTTCTGCCATAAATGGTAATTTTCAAAGCCTCAATTTATAAAAGCGGGGCATTCATTACCCCGCTTTAAATCCATTTCATTTTACTCTTCCGTAGCTGGTTTTTCTTTTTTCTTTTTTAGCTTTTCATAAACTTCTTTTCCTTTATCAGCGTATTCGTCAAATTTTTCACGTATAAGTTTTCGTGTGTCTTCGCCTTTTTCAGGAGCTAAAAGTAATCCTAATGTTGCGCCTGTGAGTGCTCCTGCTATGAAACCCAAAAGAAATTTTGTTGTAGTATTGCTCATAGCTAAATCTTTTATTTTTTACAAATCTATGAAAAAAAAATTACAATTGAAAGTCTTTAATAAAAAATTGCTAAATAGCGTTTGACAATTGAGGTATTATATAAGATTAGATACTTGGACGGGTTAATAGTTTGCTATAAGCTTTTTGAATATATTGTTAAAAAATTTCGTTTATTTCTTTTATTTAATTGAAAAAGTTATTTTTACACAAAAAAAATATGAAACTATATGCAATAGAAACGGGGACTTTTAAATTAGATGGAGGTGCAATGTTTGGTGTTGTACCTAAAGTACTTTGGAATAAAATATATCCTGCGGATGAGAACAATTTATGTACATGGTCTATGCGTGCTTTGCTTATTGATGATGGTAAACGCAGAATTTTGATAGATACTGGCATGGGAGACAAACAATCGGATAAATTTTTCGGGCTTTATCATTATACAGATAAAGGCAAAATGCTTAAATCATTAGAGGAGTATGGATACAAACCTGAGGATATTACCGATGTTGTACATACCCATTTACATTTTGATCACTGTGGTGGTACTATTAAATACGACGATAAAGGTAATTTAGTACCTACTTTTCCTAATGCTACGATTTGGGTTAGCAGAGAACATTGGAAAACTGCAACTGAACCAAATCCACGAGAGCGAGCTTCTTTTTTTAAGGAAAATATACTACCAATGCAGCAGAGCGGTAAGCTTAGATTTATTGAAACCGAGGGACTTCTTTTTGAGAATTTTGAAGTGTTGATTTTTAATGGGCATACTCGGGGGCAAGTCATACCTGTGATAAATGTAAATGGACATTTTTTGGTATATGGTGGAGATTTATTCCCCTCTTCTGCACATATATATGAGCCTTACATCATGAGTTATGATATGTGTGCTGAACGTACTTTGGACGATAAAGCTCGCTTTTTTAAAAAGGCGCTGGAAAATAATTACACTATATTTTTTGAGCATGATTATTATAATCAGTGTGCTACTATATATAAAACAGAGAAAGGACATAAGGTAAAAGAAACGTTTAATTTGGAGGATTTTTGTAAAAAAGCTGGTTGTTAAAAATTATCGCTGATGTTAAGGGCTTTAATTTTTGATTTTAATGGGGTTATAGTAGAAAGCACTGATAGTAATGCACAAATTTATTATTCTATTTTTTTACGTTTTGGAAAAAATGTTGCTGAAAAAGCCGTAGAACATTATAAAAAATACGGAGGGATACCTCGCCAGAAGCGGATAGAGATGTATTTACGTGAATTTGCAGGTATCTCTCCGACACATAAATTGATTGAAGAGCTTTCCCTGGAATTTTCTCGTATGTATATGCAGAGTATCAAAAAAGCTGAATTTGTACCCGGTAGTAAGGAATTTCTGATGAATGAGGGTAAAATCTATGACAAATTTCTTTCCAGCGGTGCTCCACAAGATGAACTTCCAGAGATTTTAAAGGCTGTAAATATTTTGCAATATTTCAAAGAAGTTTTTGGTGCTCCTGCTCCTAAGAGTGAGCACATTTTAACTATTTTGAATAAATATAATTATGCTCCTAATGAAGTAGTTTTTATTGGAGATTCTCCAAAAGATCGTGAAGCTGCTTTGCACAATGGTATCTATTTTATTGCCCGAGATAGAGGTTTAAAGGAACTTGCAGATGAGCCTTTTAAAATAAAGGATTTAACAGAATTGCCGAACGTCTTAAAACTTATTTCTTAGTCTAAATAGAGCATTGCGTAATTTTCTTTTAGCCAATTTATACTTTCTTTATACTTCGGATATATTTTTGCTACAAGTGCCCAAAATTCTTTGGAATGGTTCATATATTTAGTATGAGCTAATTCGTGAGCTATTACATAGTTAACTACAAATGTTGGTGCCATAGCTAATCGCCATGTAAAAAACAAGCGTTTATCCCACGAGCAAGAACCATAGCGTTTTTTGGCTGATGTAATACTAAAACTTTTATATTTTAAATTATGTTTGCTGCAAAACAAGAATAGTTGTTCATTTATATATTTTTTTAACTGCTCTTTATAAAAATTTATAACTTGTTTTTTTCTTTTTTCTCTATGCTTTGAGTGAAGTTCTAAGGTATATGCGCATTGGTTCTTTTTATTCAATGATAAACATGTATCTAAAAATGGTAAACGTTCTCCATCTGTGAAGTTATATTTTTGGTATTTTTGTGCGGCTTTTAGTCTATTTTCTATCCATTTTTTATGTTTTAATATAAAAAAGTTAATGAGCTCTGGGTCAGTTTTTAAAGGTGCTTTGACCAATATTTCTCCTTTATAATCCACTTTTAAATTGACGTTTTTTACCTTATTTGTAAAAATTATTTTATAATACATGATTATGCTACTTCTGATGCTTCTGTATATACAAAATTAGAAAATCTTAATTTGCTTCAAAATTAAAACTCTTTTATCTTTGTATATAAAAAAGCTAAATATGAAAAGCTTTGTTGCTTGGCTTACAACTATTTTTCATCATTGGGGCTTTTCTTCACATGGAGTAGAAATAGCTATTACAGTTGTGTTATTTATAATTCTTCTTTTTATAGCATGGGTTGCTAATTTGTTAACAAAATATGTAATTGTTAAGATTGTTGAAGCAATAATTAAGAAGACAAAAAATGACTATGATGATGTATTTATTCAACATAAGGCTTTTAATAATCTTTCGCATATAATTCCTGCTTTGATTATATATTTTGGAGTACCTTTTACATCTAAAAGTGAGGTTTTCATTGGTGTAATTAGGGATTTGACTTATGTATATCTTATTATTGCTATTTTATTGGTTATCAATAAGATATTAAATGCATTGAACGATATTTATGAGATTTATGCTGAGAAACGACAAATAAATGTTCATATAAAGCAGTTTATTCAAGTTGTAAAGATAATTTTTATCATAATTGCCATAATTTTAATTATTTCTGTGATCCTTCATAAAAAACCTGGTGCAATACTCGCAGGTTTAGGTGCTATGACAGCAGTACTTATGTTAATTTTTCGCGATTCTATTTTAAGTTTTGTTGCAGGTATTCAATTAACTGCATATCAGATGGTTAAAGAGGGTGATTGGATAACGGTACCTTCTCGCGGCATTGATGGGGATGTTATGGATATTAGTCTTAATACTGTTAAAATACGTAATTTTGATAAGACCATATCTACAATACCTACATATGCTTTGGTACAGGAGTCTTTTATCAATTGGAAAGGAATGGAGCAGAGTGGTGGGCGTAGAATAAAAAGGAGCATTTATATAGATATGAATTCTATTAAAATTGCTGATAATGAACTTGTTGAAAAATTACGAAAAATAAGTTTCCTTAAAGAAATTATTGAACAAGAAAATACAGAATTAAGCAATGATTTGATTAAAATTGCAGAAAATCAGGCTATTACAAATATTACTCTGTTTAGACATTATATTGAAGCTTATATTAGAAAAAATTTCCGAGTTTATAAGAAATATAAAAAGCAAACTTTTATCAAGGATTCAGTAGTTATTGAAAGGTTTGTTATAGATGATCCTGAGGAATTTAAAGCAGACTTAGGCAAATACGCTGATAAATATACAGAAGTTCTTGATGGTAAATTGATTATCAAAGATGTAAATAAGTTTTTAATACATTTTTCTGATAAATATGTGCTTGAAAATAACTATTTATATAAAGTTAATAAGAGGCAGAAAACAATAATTGTAAAAGGTACAGAAGTTAAGCGAGATTATTATGAAAAGATTTTAATAAAGCCGGGCTTATTTTGTGATGATTTAACAATGCTTGTGAGGGAATTACCACCTTCGGAAAAAGGATTGCCCATAGAGGTTTATGTTTTTGCTGCTACTACTGATTGGGCTACTTATGAGCAAATACAGGCACGTCTGATTGAGCATTTATTAGCAGTTATACCTTTATTTGAACTTAGAGCATTTCAGCAACCTGCGGGTAGTGATTTCAATTTACTATTGAATAAGTCTAATTAAATTTTCATTCTGCTAAATATATGTTTTATAATTTCACGGTCTGTTGCTAAAAGATTGAAAAATTTAAATCGGTTTAAAGCTAAAATATTTGCTTTTTTTTCGACTATTAGTTTTTGGGTTTTTATTGGTGCATTTAATCCTCTTATAATTAGTGTATTTCGGGAGAAGTTTTTGTTTTCTGCTTTTAATTCGCCTTTTATTATCAAAAAGATATATTCTTGTCCTTCAATAAAGAAATTTAGTGTTTCTCCTTCTGACAGTTTTATTTGTTTGCTTATTTCTGCTACATATTGTAGTGATTTTTCTGAAACAGTGTAGAATAAATAGATTCGTTTTAGTTTTTTTATTCTATCAATGATAAGATCATCTTTATTTTTTAGTTTGTTAAGTATATGGCTTTTATTTTTTGGTATTGTAGAAAAAATTTTTTCGCACAATTGTGGAGAAATTTTATATAGAATTTTAGCTGCGGTATCAAATACAAGTGGGTCTGGGTTATAAATTGCGATTAAAATATCGCGAATTGTACATTTTTCCAGTTTTTTGTATATAAGTTGGGCTTGTTCTCGTGTCCAAGTTTCAGGAAATTGAATTTTGGGTATCTCTTGGATATTGATTTGGGTTTTGTCGATTTGTTTTGCAAGTAGTTCCAAAGCTTTTGATATTGTCCAGTTATCTATTCGTCTATAATCACTCATAATGATGTCAAGCAGACGTTCTTTGAAAGTAAGGTTTTCATAATGGAAATGAGGTTTAAGGCGTTTTACTTTTTGTCCAATACTGATGGGTTCAAATATAGGTAGTAAAATATGTTTAATATCGTTATCTATAAAGTTATCAATCAATTCTAAGGCAAATATAGTGTTTTCTCCAATTATATTTGTTTTTATCAGTTCAATAAGTTCTGTTTCGTGAATAAAAGATAAGAGTTTAAATAATTGTTCAAATTTGCTAATTCTTTCTAAATCAAGTGATTGCACTAGTTTTAAAGTATTTTTTTCTCTAACAATATCTCTTATTGATAGATATAGCCACATAATATTATCTACTGTATCTTTAATTTTTTCTTTAATTATTGCGATAGTGTCTTCCTTTGCTTTAAAATCTGAGTAATAAAGCGCGTCAATTACAACTTCTTGTATATGCCTGTTTGGATAATTTATATAAGAAATTATCATTCGTTGTGCTTTGGCTGTGCCTATTTTTGCAAATACTTGGAGTATTTTTTCTTTTACGATGTTGTTTTGGGTATTTATAAAAAATTTATTCAGTATGTTTAGAATATCTTCACCAATTTCAACTAAAATACTGATTACCAGGTTATTGTATTCAGAGTCTTCTAAAAGTTTTATAATTTTTTCCCATAATTGTGGAGTTTTTCGTTTGCTTGCCAATTTAATAGCAGCTAATTTTACTTGTCTATTATCATCTTCCAGTAGAATTTTTATGTATTTTATATCTCTGGGCTGGGGAAATTTTATGAAATATTTTATTGCTTTTATTTTATCTTTAACATTTGAGGAGTTAATTAATTGTTCTATTTCCTGATCTGAGGCAGGATTAGTTATATCTGAGAAATCGAGGTTGTAAAGTGCTTGGATTATAATTTTTTGTAGTTCTCGTTCTTTAAAACCTATTTTATCGCCAACTTGTTCAATTATTTTTACTAATTTTTGAGTGTAAGTGCTATCAATATTTAGCAGGATAATTTTTCTAAGGAGGTTATCGTCGATTTTTAGCAGAAAGCTGGCATAAACTTCCAGACTCCGGGGATTTGTTTCTGAAAGGACTAATGCACTGAATTTATAGGTATTTTTTTCTGGGCTTAAAATATTTTTTTGGAGTATATCTAAGGCAAAAACATCTTTTTCTACGTATTGAAAATCAAAAAGGCGTTTTTCTTCTAAAATTTGGTGGATCCGATATTTGTATGTATTGTATAATTTAAAGGCGCTGAGAATAAATAAAATCATTACTGGCAGGATATAAAGTGGATATAGTCCTAATTTAAATATTTCTCCACCTTTGACCAGTGTAAGATTTATGATAAAAAGTATGATTCCTGCCAAAGCTATTGCCAGTTGTTGAACAATTCCTACTCGGGTTTGGATATATAATTTTTGATTATCCGGTAAAGCTTGATATAGAACATTAAAAGATGGGTCGTCTATACCTCGACGGATTATTCGTTCCAGCATTTTATTAGCAGTAATAAATCCTAAAAAGAAAAAGCTTAATGTTCCAGCAATTTGTGCACTTATAAAAGCTAAAAGAAAAATAGTTGTTATTGTAATACCCATAAATGTCAATCCTACTTTTATTCCCCATCGGCTGAGAATTCTACCTGAAAATACTGATATTAAAAATTCGCCTATTTTTAATCCTGCAAATACTATTGACATAAAAGCTGCTACTGCTTGATCGTTCGGGAAAAGTCCTGTTTGTGATTTTATGGTGATAAGAAATCCATAGTCCACTAAAAAAATTACTACTGCCGAAAGTAAAGCTGTAATAAAAATGAATATTATGAACTTATTTTTTAGAAGTTTACTTTTTATAAAATTTTGTTTTACTTCATTATGGAACGATTTGGTTTCGGGGAATTTTTTATATATGTAGAAAATTAAAATAATAGCAGCTATAAGTCCTATGCTTCCTATTAGAATTAAATCATAATGATGAGGTAAAATTTTTATTAGCAAACTAATTGTAAAATAGCTGATTATAGCTGCAATAACTCCACCGAGATTTATTAAGCCGTAGAATTTTTTCACTTGCAGTAGGTTAAGAAGTCGGACGGCTAAGCCTCCTGTTACAGTAGAAACAAAAGCAATAAAGGGCCAAGCCCATATAAAAACAAAAAAAGCTAAATATTTATATGCTAATTTTTTTTCATAGGTAGTTAAGCTTAGTAGATTTTTATCTAACAAGACCAGAAAAAAGCGAGATATAAGGGAGATGAATAACATAATCAATATGGCGATGGTAAAAAGAGTTTTGCTTTTATATTTTATTTGAATATTTGAATAGATTACAATGGCAATAGTGCCTACTATTCCTGAGAATATATAGGCAATAGGGAGTTCCTTATGTCCAAAGTTTGCTAAAAATTGGGAGTTGGCAGGTACAAAATAAAAGGCTATAAATAAACCTAAGAAAAATGAAAAAATAAATAGAAATTTGAGTTTATTAAAATCCTCTTTTGTTAATTTGAATTTATCTCTAAAATATTTTTCTATACTAAATTTCATATAAAAAAGCTAATCATTTTGCTGTTGCAAAATAACTAATTTTTCTTTTCTGAATTTATATATTTTGACCACAACATAAATTGTTATTAAAAATGCCAATATTGAAATTATCCAGAATACAGTGTCGGAATTTGGTGACTTGAATTTTATTGCTCTTTCAATGGCTTTATATATGTTTAAAATGCCTATCACAGTGGTTATCCATACTACAAAAGACATTAAAATATTGGAAAAATGGCTATTTATCCGTTTTTTCCCCATTATTTCAGGATTATTTATTACTATCATCAGAAATATACTGATGAAGGGTAAAATTAGTCCATTAAATGCTTGTGCCAAAATTATTGCAGGAACAGGTTTAACTTGTAAGAAACCGAATGTTAGACCGACTGCTAAAATTGTAATTGTCAATAATCTAAATCTTAATGATTGAGATCCCCATTTTTCATTATTTTGTTGATTGAGTAAACTGCGGGTTGTAATTGCCGAAGCCAGAGGTGCAGTGATAGCTGATGTAAAACCTGCTGCAAACATTCCTATACCAAAAATATATACAGCATATTCATTGATGTATGAGTTTAAATATAAAGCGTCTTTTATAATATCAAATGAGAAGGTTAGATTTTTTAGAGCTTCCTCAGACCAGCCAGCTGTTAGCGCACTTCCTACTGTCATTATAGACATTGATATTATGCCTCCTAATATTATTGCTACGCTTAGTCCAAAACGTACATCTCTGATATTGTGTGTTTTATCTATTATGCCTGAGCCAAGAAATATATCGTAAGGGACTACGGTAGTTCCTATAATTCCTAATATCAATATTCCGGCTCCTGGTACATCTGGAATAGTTGGTATAAAGCTTCCTAATAGTAATGCATCAATATCAGGTTTGACAACTATGGCTGTAAATAGGAATGCAAAGCCCATTAAAAATACAAATGCACCAAGAAATTGGGCAATTATGCGTATAGATTTTAAGTTTAAAGCAATAATGGCAAGAAGGGCAACGATAGTTACGAACCATAATTTATCTGTATGCGGGAAAATAAAATGTAAGCCTTCAATGGAACCGAGAATATTACCGGCTTCATAAGCTGCGCTACCAAGTACTATTGCCATTATTACAGAAAATATGACTGCACCTCGCGATTTTTTACCTGCAAATTGTTTTGCTATTGCTTCTCCTAAGTTCATACCAGAATATATGGTAATCCGGGCGCTAGCTTCTTGGAGTAATAGACAGGCAAAAATGGAAAATAGTATGGTCCACATTAAATCAAAATGATAATATACGCCTGCCTTGGTTAAGGTTGTCACTGTGCCAGGTCCTATAAACGCAGCTGATACTACTGACCAAAATAGTATTACGAAAAATTTATGTCTTATTTTCTTTAATATGTTTTTAAGTTTATTCATTGAGCGTCTTTAACATATTCAAATATTTTGAGTTTTTCTCTCATCTGTTCAATAACTTCCTCTATATTAAGATTTTGCTGTTTTTGTAGTAAGTGTTGCAATGCTTCAATAGGTTCAAAATTGGAGGTAAAATCTCCGTCTAATATTTTGGCAGGACCATTTTTCCTTCGGTAATAAAAAGCGTACTTGGCTTTGTCGGGTTCAAAGCTATATTTCCCTTTTTCTCTTAATTGCCAGATGGGTGTTATATCAAGGTCATAACCTTTGGGAAATTGTCCCGATAGGGCTTCTAAAAAGTTTATTCTTTCCAGTGCATAAAAGCTAACTATATAAACTTCTCCTATTGTAGCAGCATTTTTGTATCTTTTATCTATGTAAACACTTCCTTGTTCAGATTTCATCAGTTGCCCATTAGTATAGTAGTACCCTTTGAATTCTGCTCCTTTGATGTAAAAATGAAATTTTTGTCCTTGCCTAAGGGTACCATATACAAATAATCTAATTTTGGGTTTATCTAATCCGTTCATAATTATTTTTGTATTTCTAAAACAAATTCTTTACCAATTTTTGAGTTTTTTTATTGCGTTTTTTAGATTTAAAAAAATTGCAAATTTGCACAAAATTTATAAAAAAGTTGGTTTATACCAAAATTATTTTTCAATGCGAATACTTATTGCTTTTGATAAGTTCAAATATACTTTTTCTGCGGAGGAAATTACACATATAGTCGCTCAGTTGTTAGATTCAGATAAATACACTATTTGGGAAGTGCCACTTTCTGATGGAGGTGAAGGATTTTTAGATGTCATAAAAAGATATGTGTCTGCTCAATTTATTGAGTTAAAAACATATAATGCCATTTTAGAAGTAATTACTGCCCCTGTTTTAGTTGCTGGGAGGGTTGCGTTTATAGAATGTGCTAACACTTGTGGTATTGCCAATCTACCTGCTGATAAAAGAAATCCACTTTTTACTACAAGTTTTGGTCTTGGAATTCAAATAAAAAAATTGTTAGAGTCTGAGGGAGTTTCAGAATTTTATATTGGTTTAGGAGGGAGTGCTACTCATGATGTTGGTATTGGAATGGCTGCGGCTTTGGGGTATAGATTTATAGATGTTTATAAGCGTGAATTAAAACCCATAGGCAAAAATCTTATTGAAATAAATCATATTGTTTTTCCGAAGTCTTTTCCATCAGGGGTAAAGTTTACAGGTGTGTGCGATGTTAGAAATCCTTTATTGGGAGAAAATGGGGCTGCATATACCTTTGCACAGCAAAAAGGAGCACGGGAATATGAAATTCAGTTATTGGAGAAGGGTACAAAAAATATTAGTGAAAAGATTAGGCAATATTTAAAACAGAATATTGGATATGGAGCTTTTGAAGGCGCAGCTGGCGGATTGGGTGCTGGTATTAAAGCCTTTTTGAGGGGTAAACTTATTTCAGGAGCTCAATTTGTTTTTAAACTTGCTGATATTGAGCATAAAATAAAAAATGCTGATGTTATTATTACTGGCGAGGGTCGTCTGGATAAAACATCTTTTAAAGGTAAACTTACCGGAGAGATTTATAAACTTGCTGTTAAATATCATAAAAAGCTTATAGTTATTTGTGGTTCATTGTATGGGGATATAGATTTACCAAATTTGGAGATTTATCCTCTGTTTTACGAAAAAGTGCCCATTTCAATAGCTAAAAAATTAACTCCCCAGAGAATGAAACTTGTTATAAATAATATTTTTAAGTAAAAAATGTTTTTTTGTATCTTTGACAAAAATAAAATCAATGGCTAAATATAACATCCTTGAAGGGGAAGTGGTTGCCCAAGATCAAAAACTTAATAAAATAAAGCTTCATTATAAAGTTGTTTATGAAAATCAGGGCGATATAAAAAAAATTGTGGAGGATAATATCAAGAATATGACAAATTTAGTCGGTGTGAAAAAAATAGAGCATTTTGACCATATTATTAAATTCCGCCTTCAAACAGAAGCTGGTAAAAAAGGATTGGGCGTTAGGGTAAAGGAGTTTTATCTGAAAGCCCAAGAGCTCGAAGAAGCACAAGAGAATAAATGAAAATATTGATTTTAAATTTGCGTAATGCAAAAAGAAGCTGTAATAATATTAGCTGGCGGTAGTGGAAAAAGAATGGGCTTAGATTTTCCGAAGCAGTTTTTGCCTTTGCAGGATAAACCTATTGTAGTTCATACAATAGAGAAATTTCTTTTGTATAACCCTGATATTCAGGTAATATTAGTACTTCCTGAGGCTTATCTTTCTTATTGGCATGAGATTTTGGATACTTATGCTTTTGATAATATTATAACTGTTATTGGAGGTAAAGAGCGTTTTTTTTCAGCTAAGAATGGTTTTAATTATACTAATGCAGAGAAAATAGCCATTCATGATGCAGTGCGTCCGTTTATTGATAGGCAAATTATAGAGGTAGGTTTTAAATTTCTTGATTATCATGATGTTGCTGTTCCCGTTATTTTACCTAAATCTAGTTATCGTATTGTGGAAAATGAAGTAAATAAAGCAATTGATAGAAACAAATTACGTATTGTGCAAACTCCACAGTTTTTTCGGAGAGTTGTTTTGCAAAAAGTTTTTTCATTGCCTTATGATCCTTTGTTTACAGATGAAGCTACTGCTGCACAAAAAGCTGGTTATGAAGTCTATCTTTTCCCCGGCAGTGAAAAGAATATAAAAATTACGACACCTTTTGATTTGAAATTAGCTCATTTGCTTATAAATGAATAGTTTATTCTGTTTCTAAAAAACGTTCTAATTCACTATATAATTTTTCCACAGGTAAGCCCACTACGTTAAAATATGATCCTTCGATTTTTTCTATGCCCGTCATTCCTATCCATTCCTGAATGCCGTATGCTCCTGCTTTATCAAAGGGTTGATATTTTTCGACATAGTAATTTATTTCGCTTTCTTTTAGTTCTTTGAACCATACATTAGTTGTGGAAGTGAAACAGTGCATTTTTTTTATAGTTTGCAGACAAACACCTGAAATTACAGAGTGTTTCTTATTAGAGAGGAATTTGAGCATTTGAATTGCATTTTGTTTATTACCTGGTTTTCCCAGTATTTTGTTTTCGCATACTACTATTGTGTCTGCGGTTATTAGCAGTCTATTTTTTTTTAGAATTTGAGAATATACTTCTGCTTTTTTTCTTGCTATAAAAACAGGAATATCCTCGTAAGCTATATTCTTTGGATACTTTTCTTCAACTGGTAAATAACTGGCAACTATAAAATTGATGTCCAATTGTTTTAATAATTCTCTTCGTCTTGGCGATTGAGAGCATAAATAAATTTCGTAATTTTTTAATTTTTCCAGTAGCATAGTTTTTTATTTTTTAAAGAATTCGGTAAAAAAGTATATCTCAGAGATGTTTATATCTTTACGTATTTTAATGACATCAAAATGCAAATTATCTATTATTTTGCTCTGTTTACTTTTTATATCACCGAGGTCAAAGTAATTTATAAAAAATGTTTCGTCTAATGGATTTGAGACTATGAGCGCTTCTTGTGGTACTTTACCATTGCCTGTTGCTCCTATGGCATAAATGAAGCCTAAATATTTATATAGTTCTTTTTCGCCTTTGGAATATTGATTTAGTTCAAATAAAGATAATGCTTTGTAGTAATAGATTTCTAATATGTATGGATATTTTTTTTCAAAAATAGTAGCTTGTTTTATGCAAGCGTCGTATTTATCCTTTTCATACATATTAGCCAACAGATTATCAATAAATTGAATTTTATTTGTATCGTAAGAAGCTTCTTTGGTGCCGCCTATTATTAACATTAAAAATTTATCTATACCCCAGTTAGCGATGTCGTTTATAAACTCTTGGTGTAGTTTTTTGTATTTATATTTGCCTTTTTGGGTTTTTGATAATAGTCTTTTATAGTGTTTTACATCGAAATTTTTTAAAAAATTATTATCGTCTAATATTTCAGAAGGTGTATTTATAATTAAGCGAATTTTTGAACGTTCAATTCTGTATTTTAAGTTTGTGCTGTCTAAATTTATTGCTTGGGATATATCAGTTAGTGCCGGTTCATATTGTTTTTTTGCTACGTGTATTAAATATTTATCAAAATGTAGGAGAGGAGAGTTTGGATATTTTTTGATTCCGACATTAAGGATAAATAATGCGCTATCCATATCCTTTAAACCGTAATATAAAGTTGCCCATACATCATATAAATTTGGAGAGTTTATGTATGCT
Organism: uncultured Bacteroidales bacterium; assembly: GCA_964637235.1. GTDB lineage: Bacteria > Bacteroidota > Bacteroidia > Bacteroidales > S143-33 > CAZWVR01. Next base: position 34,830 of record CAZWVR010000003.1, read on the forward strand.
TCTGCATTTTTACATACTTTTAGAGCTTCTTCGTTGAGATTTATACTTTGGAGAATTTTTATTTTTGCCATATAATAATCATAGAAGTTGCGTCTTAGGGAAATAGCGCTGTCTATCGCACTTAGGGCTTTTTTGTAGTTTCCGAGGCGGTAGTATATAGATGATAGTAAATAATAAGCATCTGTTAATGGAAAGATATTTAAGCTTGAATCTATGTAAGAAACTGCTTTAATAATGCTATCGCGTTCGTAGTAGTAATTTGCGAGGAAGTAATATAGTTTAGCTTTTGTTTTTGGGTCTTTACTATTTAATGCAATTTTTAAATATTTATGTGCCTTTTGATAATTGCTATCAGCTAAGAATGCAACGCCGCTGTAAAAGGCATATATTAAGCTATCTGGGCTGAATAGGTATCCTTTTTCAAAATATTGAGCAGCAGTAGTATAATCACTATCGCTGAAAAATATATTGCCGATGTTAATATAAGCATTTGCATAAGTGCTATCAATAGATAAGGCTTGCTTGAAGTAGTTAAAAGCTGTATCTTCAATCCCTTGTGTATAATACCAAATACCTAAAAGATTATATGAGGCTGGGCTTTTAGGGTGATATATTACAAAGCTATCTATAATTTTTTTAGCTTTTGTATAATCCCCTTCTGAATAGAGTTTTGCTATTTTCTCTTGTAATTGTTTTGGGACAGTGTCAGTCTGTGAATATGCATTTATTAGCAGTACAAAAAATAATAGTATAAAGATGATTTTTTTCATATTTTGTTATTTATTAGTTTTTCAATAATAAGCGGATAATAGTGGTACTCTAATTGATGTACTCTTTTTTCCAGTGTTTTTGGAGTATCATCTGGATATACAGGACAAGTTGCCTGAAATAGTATTTTGCCTTTGTCGTATTCTTCATTTACTATATGAATTGTTATGCCAGAAATTTTTTCTTTATTTTTTATTACAGCTTTATGGACATATTGCCCATACATTCCTTTACCTCCATATGCGGGTAAAAGTGCAGGGTGAATGTTTATAACTCTTTGGCTAAATTCTTTTAAAATATTCTGAGGTATTAACCATAGGAACCCTGCTAAAACTATATATTGAATGCCTCTCTGTTTTAATAAATTGATTATTTTTTCACTATGATAGAACTCTTGTTTGTTAAAAATAAAATAAGGTATTTTTAAAGCTTTTGCCCGTTCTATGACGTATGCTTTGGGGTTATTAGTAAAAAAACTATCAACAATTGCGGTTTTTCTTTTATTAAAATATTCAGCTATATTTTGTGCATTGGAACCATTTCCAGAGGCAAAAACAGCTATCTTAGGAATCATTATTTCAATTTAACTGATTTTAGAATAGCTTCTACTTGCCAAACGTATAATTTTTTTTCTTTTTTCCCTCCATAAATTACACTAAATAGCGTTATCATACGGTTAGTTTTTTCATTTATTATGCTAAGAGACAAAAAAGGACCTCCAAGGAAAAAGCCTCCTTCGGTTTTCCATAATCCTCGCATAAAAATAGCGTTTTTGCCGTTTAGATTTATATTTTCAACCTTTACGGGATAACGTAATTCTATTGACGGATATGTTCCCTCCTTAGGTCCTGGTACGTATTTATATAGAAGTTTATCCCATAAAACGATTAAGCTGTCTTTATTGAGTTGATAGCTACTTGTAAAAGGTTCTGAATAGATGAATATCGCCTGTGTTGATATGCTCGTCTCTCTGCTGAACCAAAGAAAGTCGCCTTTTTGTTCAACGAATTTATATTCATTCGGGAGAGTTAAATCTATTCCGTAATATGCAAGGATTTTATCGTGAAGTTTTTTATTAAGCATACTTGCGAATGCTGCTTGATAACGTTTTATTTCTTCATTAAAAAATAGTTGACGAATTTTAGTTTTATTTTTATTCCATAACTTTATAAATGTTGTAGTATCAGGTGCTTGTATTTGTATGACAAGTTGACCTCTTGCCCATAAGTCTCTATCTACTTGAATATTGTTTTTTAAGTCGGGTTTTATATTTATTATCAATACGTTACGGTTAGATTTAAATAGATTTTTAAAGCCTTGCGGTGGTACATGTGGAACTTTGAAGGTGGGTTCATCTTGTGGAAGCCCGTAGAATGGTTCAGATAAAAAATAAAAAATTGAATCTCCTACGGAGCTATTCCATAAACTATCATCAATAACAGCGATAATTTCGCCAGCACGTCCTCCTGCTGCTGGTTTTACATCAGAAGTATTGAATATACTTTTTTCACCCTTTTTACAACTATTAAAAATAATTATGACCGATAGAATGAAAAATAATTTTTTCATATTTGTATAATTTTGTTAGTTTATATAAGAAAATTGATATCTTCATAAAATTTTTCAATATCTTGCGTATATATTTTGTCAAGATTATTTGCAAATTCATAAATTTCATCATAGGAATCTTTAACATTAGTAATTTGGCGATATACACCATATATATAACGTTCGTCAAGTTGTAAGCGATACAAAGCGTATCCTTTATATGTTTCAATTATTAGCAGGATACTGCCGTTAAAGAAATGATTTTGAGGTATCCTGCTTTTACTGCGCCATAGTATTTTCCATAATTTATTAGTTTCGAATATATTGTCTTCTGTGCCTGTGCTGAGGATTTCATTAGCTTGCTCATAAGCAATTTGATCAAAATAATAATCTGGTTGTACAAAATTTTTTGGATATATTTCTGAAAACATATAATCAACATCGTCAATAATTACAAAGTTCTCTATATGCGGATTTTCTTGTAAATACCAAAAAATTTCCGAGGCTCTAAGATTGGTAGATATACTTACAGTTTTATCATATAAGTATTTTTCCATATTATGAATAGCAAATAATAGACGTAATTTATAAATATTAAGGCTTTCGCGCCAATTGGATATTATTACAATCTGAGCATTATGGTTTTTACATAAAAGTTTTAGATTTTCTATTGCATGTTCATTCCAGTCATATAATACTGCTCCTATATCGTATTTGCTTATATCTGTATATTGAAAATTTTTTTCAATAAAACTATTTTTTAATTCATCTAAGTTTTCATTAAATCTTTGCTGAGCGTCCTCCGGTTGTATTACTCCGTCAATATCCAAGAAAATGACTTTCATAAGTTTTTTAGCAAAAATAGGAAAAAACTTTTAAATCAATTGTCCGACTGTGAATTTTAAAATATATTTGAACTGAAAACTTTATTTTTCTATACAACTTTTTTTCACTAAAAGTAATCTTAAAACAAATTTATTGCTTGATGGAAAAAATGAATGTAAAAGGATGTTATATTATTGATTTTGAAAATGTTAATGATAATAATAAAGCTTTTTTAACAATAATTCAAATTCATAAGCATATTCCTTTTGAAGTTAAGAGAATTTTTTTACTTTCGGATATAAAAGAAATAAAGCGAGGTAATCATGCCCATAAGAAATTGCATCAGATAATTATAAGTGTACAGGGAAGTTTTCTTTTAAAGCTTGATGATGGAGAAAATAAGCAAGAAATTTTTCTTGATAGCCCATCAAAAGGAGTATTTGTATCAAATTTGGTATGGAAAGAACTTACCAATTTTTCAGAGGATTGTAAAATTCTTGTATTAGCGTCGGATTATTACGATGAAGGTGATTATATTCGTAATTATGATGATTTTTTAAAGATTGTGAAAAGGTATTAAAACTACCCCAAAAATTAAAAATAAAAAAATAACGTACTATAATATTGACTTTCATTTTTTACTCCCCAAGTGAGCTATCTAAAAAGTCAAGTATGTTATAAATTATGATATTTAGAAAGATTTTTTGTGTAAATGGGAAAAATTATAGAAAATAAAAAAGGGAGCGCCTTTTTAGACACTCCCATTTTTCAGTGAGCCCTATATTAAGTAAGATGTATTTTTATTCGTTAGTTGCGGTTTGGGCTAATCTTATACCGATATTTCCTTGTGCAATATTAGGACTAAGGCTAAATCTACGAGTCACACGTAAATATTCTATACTGCTTTTGAAATTTCCGCCTCTATATACTCTGGTTTTACCATTAGCTGGTCCGTGTGGATTTTCAGAGGGAGATTTTTTGTAATAGTCTTTGTCATAGTAATCCCAGCACCATTCCCAAGCATTTCCGAGCATATCATACACAGCTAATTCATTAGGTTTTTTCTGACCTACTTCGTGAGGTTTTCCATCAGAATTTGCAGCATACCAAGCTACCTCATTAGGATCATTACTACCGCAGTATGCATATCCTTGGGATTTTGAACCTCCTTTTGCGACATATTCCCATTCTGCTTCGGTAGGTAATCTATAACCATTTGCATCCCAGTGTACTTCTTTTACATATGTTCCATTACTGTCTATCTCTAATTCATATACTTTGTCTAATCCAAAACGAGAGCTTAACCAGTTGCAGTATTTTATTGCACCTTCCCAACTAACATTCATAACAGGTAATTTACCTCTTCCGAAGCCTCCGTCGTCTGGGAAAGGATAGCCAGTAGAACGACAGAATAAATCAAATTCGTCAAAAGTTACTTCATATTTGCCAATATAAAAGTCGCTTAATGTTACTTTGTGCTCAGGTTTTTCGTCCAACGCATCTGAATAGTCATTTCCCATGTAAAAAGAGCCGCCTTCAACAAATACCATTTCAGGTTTTTGAGCATTGAGAATTCCTGTTAAAATCAGTAATGCAAAGAAAAGAATGTGTTTTTTCATATTTATTTTTTTTACAGTTTTTAATATTTTGAAAATTATCTTGCACAAATGTAAAATAAAAATTGTTTTTTATCAAATGGAATAATTTATATTTGTATTGTTTTTATTTTTAACGAAAAAATTTCGCTTCAATTATATAAAATCTTATAAAATGAATGTTCAAAATGAGACTCCTGTTGTTTTTGATAAAATTTTATTAAAATTAAGTGGAGAAGCTCTCGCCGGTTCTCTTGGATATGGTATTGATGAAACAATGGTGGATTTTTTTACTGAAGAAATTATTAAAATTGTTAAATTAGGTGTAAAAGTAGCTATAGTTGTGGGAGGTGGAAATATATTTAGAGGTTTAAAGGGTATTAAGCAAGGAATAGAACGCCTTAAAGGTGATTTTATGGGTATGCTTGCTACTACAATAAATGCTTTGGCTTTGGAGTCTTTTTTTAATACGAAAGGATATAAAGCCAAGGTGCTTACATCTACTTTTATGGAACCTTATGCAGAGAGATATTCTCCTTGGAGAGCTCATAACTATTTAGATAAAAATTATATACTTATCTTTGCCGGAGGTACAGGAAATCCTTTTTTTACTACGGATACTGCCGCAGCCCTTAGAGCTGTAGAAATTGGTGCAGATGTGCTAATAAAAGCAACTAATGTGGATGGAGTATATTCCGATAATCCTAAAAATAATCCTAATGCTGTAAAATACGATACCCTTGATTTTAAAACTGCTATTGAGAAAAATTTACAAGTGGTAGATATGACTGCTTTTGCTATGTGTTATGAAAATAATTTACCTTTAATAGTGTATAATGCTCATAAGGCAGATAATCTATTGAAAATCATTAAGGGACAAAAAATTGGGACACTCGTAAAATAATGTTGAAATTATATTACAATAATAACTTTTTGGAGGTAGGTTGTGACGAAGCTGGTCGTGGCGCTCTTGCCGGTCCTGTATTTGCCGCTGCTGTGATTTTACCATCTGATTTTAATGTTCCATTGTTAAATGATTCTAAAAAACTTTCTGAGAAAAAAAGATATGAACTAAGAGAAAAAATCCTCCAACAAGCTATTGATTGGGCTGTCGCTTACGTAGATAATACACAAATAGACAAAATAAATATTTTAAATGCTTCAATAGAAGCTATGCATAGAGCTTTGGATAAATTGAAAGTTAGACCTCAGTTTATACTTATAGATGGAAATAAGTTTTATAAATATAGAAATATTCCCCATAAAACTATTGTAAAAGGAGATGCTCTGTATGCTTCAATTGCTGCTGCTTCAATTTTAGCTAAAACTTTTCGTGATGATTATATGAAAGAGCTACATAAAAAGTTCCCCCAATATAACTGGTATAAAAATAAAGGTTATCCTACAAAAGAACATAAGAAATCTATTTTTTATCATGGACTTACTAATTATCACCGTAAAACTTTTTGTTCTTTTTTTTATGAAAAAAAATTGTTTTAAAATATGACAAAATGAAACGTTTAATATTTTTATTTATTTTTTTGCCTTGGCAGTTATTTGCTCAGTATCAAAGTTTTAGGGATTCCATTGATGTAATTAAATATAACATAAACTTGAATGTATCTGTTAAAGAGAAAAAAATTTCCGGTTATACAATTGTGAATTTTAAACCTCTTTATCCAAATATGCATACGATACGTTTAGATTTACTTAAATTAAAAGTCTATAAGATATTTTTTAATGGCAAGGTTATTTCTCGTTGGAGCCAAAATGATTCTTTAATTATCATTGACTTGCCTATGGATATAGATACCTCGCATAATTATTCTTTAAAAATTTTTTACGGAGGAAAACCTGTTCAGGATAAATTTTGGGGTGGTTTTTATTTTAAAAATAATAATGCTTTTAATATGGGCGTTGGTATGACATCTATACCCCATTCTTTTGGAAGAGTTTGGTTTCCTTGTAATGATAAATTTAGCGATAAAGCTCTCTTTGAATACCATATTACAGTTAAAAAACCTTATACTGCTGTATGTGGCGGAAAACTTATAGAAAAAAAACAACTACGTAATAAAAGGGTTTTCGTTTATAAACTTAATAAACCAATACCTGCTTATTTGGCTTCTGTAAATGTGGGTGTTTTTGATACTATAACAGGAATTTATAATGGAATAACTAAAAAAATTCCGTACAGAATTTTTGTTTTTAAAGGTAAAAAACAGCTCGCTAAAAAAACATTTGTACATATTTTAGATGCTTTATCAATTTTTGAAAAATTATTTGGTGCCTATCCTTGGGATTTAGTTGGTTATTCTGAAATAAATTTTACAGGAGGAGCTATGGAACACGTTGAAAATATTTCTATGCCATTTATTGTAATAGATGGTACACTTAAAAATGAGGCTCTTTTATATCATGAACTTTCCCATTCTTGGTTCGGTGATTTAGTTACTTGTAAAACAGCAAAGGATATTTGGCTTAACGAGGGTTGGGCTTCTTATGCCGAAATTCTATTTTTTGAAAATTTATACGGTCAAGATAAAGCTAAGGAACAACTTAGAAAAAAACACTTTTATGCCCTAAATTTTGCTCATCGTAATGATCACGGATATCGAGCTATTGCAAATATGAATTTGAAGTTTACTTATGGAACTACAATTTATAAGAAAAGTCCAAGTGTAATCCATACTTTGCGATATTATATGGGCGATTCTTTATTTTTTGCTACTGTGAAAGCTTATTTAAAAAAATTTGCTTTTAAGAATGTATCTACTGCTCAAATGCAGCAGTTTTTTTCTACATATTCTAAAAAAGATTTAACAGATTTTTTTAATTTGTGGATATATTCAAAAGGTTTTCCATATTTTGAACTTAAAAATTGGAAAATTATCGATTCATCTAAGTATGGTTATCAAATCTTATTAACAATCGTCCAGAGAAAACTAGGAGATACCCTTGTGGGAAAAAATGTGAAATTGCCGGTATTTTTTTATGATAGAACTTTTAAACCTCTTGAAAAAGACATTTTTGTCAGTGGCGAAAAAACAACTCTAAAATTACGCGTGCCTTTTAAACCTCGTTATGTCGCTTTGGATATAAATGAACAAATTGCAGATGCTACTACCGATAGATATTACATTGTCCGAGACACCGGTACTTATATATTTGATTATGAATTGTCTGACGTGGTAATTACATCTATTGGGCATTCTGATAGCGCTTTGATACGTGTGCAAGCTAATTGGCTCCCGCCTGATAATGTTAAAAAATATAAAGGCTACCTTTTCCAAAAAAATTATTATTGGACTGTTGGAGGAATATTCCCAAAGACTATGAAAGGTAAACTTAAACTTTATTTGACAACTCTTATGGATATAAATTTTGTAAATTTGCATAATCCAAAGGAATTTTTATTATTTTATCGTAGTAAACCTACTTCTGCATGGAAACGTGTAAATTTTCGTTTGGTGAAAAGTAATTATTTAGAAACTGATTTAAAACCAGGTGATTATGCTATTGCTATAAAAACTTATGAATGATGAAGCCAAAAATTTTGCATATTGAAACGAGCTCTAATATTTGTTCTGTTTCTCTTTCTGAGGGAAATAAACAAATAGCAACTAAAAGTATCCAGCAGCCTAATATGCATGCAAAATATGCACCTGTTTTTATTAAAGAACTACTTACTGACTATATTTCTGCTGATGAACTTGATGCAATTGCTGTTAGTATTGGACCTGGTTCATATACAGGTTTACGGATTGGACTTTCTTTGGCAAAAGGCTTGGCTTATGCTTCTAATAAGCCTATTATCGCGATAAACACCCTTGCCATAATTTGTGCAAATTTGAAACGTAAAATATCTATCGATGGAACTGTTATTGCTGCCATAGATGCTCGTAGAGATGAAGTTTTTGCTCAATTGTTTGATAATCAATGTGCTGCAATATCGGATTTGTTGAATATAAAGCTTTCTGAACAAGATTTTTCGCAATATCTTCCGAATAATAAGTCTATTATTGTCGGGAGTGGAGCTCAAAAAATTCAAAATTATTTTTCTGATGACAATATATCTTTTTATCCCGAAATTATGCCTACTGCTGATGGTATGATAGATTTAGCCCTTGAAAAATTTAATAATGCTAAGTTTGAAAATTTAGCGTATATAGAACCTGTTTATATGAAGCCTTTTATAGCAATAAAGCCTAAAAATAAGGTTTTAGGGCATTTGAAAAGAAATAAGTAATTATTGAGCTGTTTAGTTTGTCAATTGATTTTTATAACTCCTTGTTTATCAGGGAAATGTGTTTTAGTTAAACTTTTTCAAGACAGATTTGCTTTTCGTTTGCTATAACAAAAGGTTATTCAAAAGGCAGGGATATTGTATGTTTTATGGCATTTAGAAATAATTTTTGTGAAAAATAAAAAAGGGGCGTCTAAAAAGACGCCCCTTTTGGGTGCTTCTCCACTATTCGTAAAGTATTTTTTTCCCTTTCTTTTTCAAATAGTGCAGAGCTTTATCTTTTATCTGTCTTACTCTTTCTCTTGTTAATCCTAAATGTTCACCTATTTCGTCCAAAGTATATTTGTGAATATAATCTATACCGTAATACATTTTCAATATTTCAATAGACCTCTTATCTGGCAAAATAGATAGTAATCTTTTAACCATTTCTTTTGTTTCTGCTAAATATTCAGCTTCCGCCTCGTTATTTGCTGCAATTCTATCAAGCAATCTAGTTTGTTCATCATCGGAATAAATAGGAGCGTCTAAGGATTCTACATTATCCGAACGCATTAGCTTAGTGATCTCCTTTTCGTCTATTTGCATTACTTTGGCAATCTCTTCTGGCGTTGGTTCGCGATTATATTTTTGACTTAGATCTGAGAAAATTTGTCCTATTTTGTTTGCCTTATTGGATTTATTTACAGGTAATCTTACGATACGAGAGTGTTCTGCCAAAGCTTGAAGAATAGTTTGACGTATCCACCAAACTGCATAAGAGATAAACTTAAACCCTTTTGTTTCATCAAATCTTTTAGCAGCTTTAATCAAACCGATATTACCTTCGTTTATCAAATCGCTCAGACTTAGTCCTTGTCCTTGATACTGTTTAGCTACCGATACAACAAAACGAAGATTAGCTCTAACTAGTTTGTCCAGAGCGTTCATATCTCCCTGACGGATACGTGCAGCAAGACGTACCTCCTCTTCGGGAGTGAGAAGTTCCTCACGAGCGATGTCATTCAGATACCGATCCAATGCTTCTCCATCACGTTGTGTGATCTGTTGTGTGATTTTCAGTTGACGCATAGTGAAAGCTGTTAGTTTTTGGGGTTCATTAACTAAAACGTTTTTTTTCTAAAAAGGTTGCATTTTAAAAAAAATTTTTTTATATTAGCACTCCCTGAGGAAGGAAATTATCTTTTCAGCTATATTTTCAATCACTTTATTTTGATTATTGCTTTTTAATGTAGAGATGATTTTTTGATATTCTTGTTTCATTTTTCCTTGAATTTCTTTATTGTTTAGTAGATTGTTTAGTTCATAGCTAAGTCTTGCATAAAATTTATGTTGAATAATTTCTGGGACAACTTTTTTTCCGGCTATAATATTTACCAATGAGATGTAGGGAATATTTATTAAGGCTTTTCCGATAAAATAAGTTAAAAAACCGGGGATGTAAACTACTATTTGGGGAATTTTTAATATCGCAGTTTCTAATGTTGCTGTACCGGAGACAACTACTGCTGCATCTGAGATAGATAAAATTTCGTAGGTTTTATCATATATGATATGTAAATTTTTTTGTGGATTTATTTTATACGCTTCTTTTAGAGTACTTATGCCTGCTAAAATAAAATTTATATTCGGAAAGTCTCTTGTTAGTTGTTCATAGTAGGGCAGAACTCTGCTTATTTCTTGTAATCTACTACCGGGTAGGAGAGCAACTATTTTCTTTTGAGATGGGATTTGATATTCTTGACGAAATTTTTGTGCATTGAAAAATTTTAGTTTTTCGTTTATTATGTCTATAAGAGGATTACCAAAGTATTCAACAGTTATTCCGAATTTCTTATAAAAATTAACTTCAAAAGGAAATATGACGAATATTTTATCCGTATATTTTTTAAGTTGGTAAATTCGTTTTTTTTTCCATGCCCATACTTTGGGAGGTATAAAGTAAAATATAGTTAACTCTTTGGATTTTAGATATTTAGCTAATTTTAGATTAAAACCGGGATAGTCTATCAAAATAACTGCATTGGGCGAAAATTTGTTAATATCATCTTTTGCAATAGCGAAGTTTTGGCGAATTTTTTTTATATTTTTTATTACTTCAAAAATTCCCATAAATGCCATATCTTTATAATGACGTACTAAATCAACTTTTGTTGCTGCCATTTTATTTCCGCCGAAGCCTCTTAATATTGCATTTTTGTCAATATTTTTGATAGCTTTTGCGAGTTCTGCTCCATATAAATCTCCTGAGGCTTCGCCAGCTATTATATAATATTTCATTGTCCTGCTTTTAGTATCTTAACTTTATTTCTAAATAAAAACCCCCTGTGCCCAAATAGACAGCAGGGGGCTTTAAGTAAGAGTAATCTAAATTGAAAATAAGCTTATTCTTCCACAAAGGATTTATACTCAGAAGCACTCAAAAGATTATCTAAATCAGATAAATCTGAGTATTTTACTTTTATAATCCAGCCTTCGCCATAAGGATCTTTATTTATTAGCTCTGGTTCATCATTTAGTTTTTCATTAAATTCAATGACTTCTCCTCCTACGGGCATATATAAATCTGATACTGTTTTTACAGCTTCTACTGTTCCGAAAACATCACCTTGTGATAGAGTTTCACCCAGAGTGTTTACTTCTACATATACAATATCGCCCAGTTCTTTTTGGGCATAGTCAGAGATGCCAACAATGGCTATCTCTCCATCAATTTTTACCCATTCGTGTTCTTTTGAGTATTTTAAATTTTCAGGAAAATTCATGATATTTATTTTTTTGAATTTGTTATTTTTTTCAATAGCATAATAGTACATCCAGTTATATGAAGGGGCACAAAGTCCCATTGTTTTTTTGCGAAGTTAAGATAAAAATTTTATTTAAAAAAGATTTTTTCGCATTTTTGTTTAAAAAATGTCTGCATTGCGTCTTTTAATTGTTTTTTTACTATTACCTCTTATTACAATAGGTCAAATTGGCAGCTGGCAAGAGTTTTTTTCTTTTAATAATGTTTTTTCAATAACTCAAAATAATCAAAATCAAATAATTGCCGCTTCTTCTAATGGTTATTTTATTGTTGTGAACCAGAAACAAATACAGAAAGTTTCAAAAATAGAAGGTCTTTCCGATATATCCCTGACGCAGGTAGCTTATAATTCTGTTCAAGATAAATTGGTAGTAGGTTATAAAAATGGCAATATTGATATTATTGGACAAAAAATTGTAAACCTTCCTTATATTAAAGATAAGCCTTTGGCTATTAACAAAAAGATCAATAGAATATTAAATTATCAATCTTATGCATTTATAGCCACTGGTTTTGGTATTTTAAAGTTAGATTTAGCAACAGATCAAATTATTGAAACCTATTTTCTTTCTGAGACTTCCGACTATGTTGGCGTAAATGATATAATCATAAATGGAAATACTTTTTGGGCAGCAACAGAAAATGGCTTATTTTCTATATCTCTTGATGAAAATATGATTGATTTTAGAAAATGGAAGCAACATACTTTTTTTGCCAATAAAAATGTTTTAAAACTTACATTATTCAACAATGCCTTAGTTGTTTTATTCAATACTGGCAATTCTCTTGAAATTGCTATGGAAACTTCTTCCAGTAGCGATACTTGGCAGATTATTTTTCCTAATGCCGATGATGTACTTAATATTTATTCAGATAATCAAAAATTATATCTTGTCAAAAGCGATAGAGTAGAAGTATATAATTCTAATTTGTTAAAAATTAGAGAAATCTCTACTGTGAATAATAAAAGCTTGCATCCTAACTGTGTATTTGTTTCTAAGGAGGGAGTTTTATATATAGGCGATAAGAAATTGGGTTTAATAAAATATACTGATGAACCTGAAATTATAGTTCCAGAAGGTCCTTTGTCTAATTATATATTTCATATAAAGCTAAAAAATGGAATACTTTATGCTGTACATGGCGCTTATGATTCTCTTTCATTTAATGCTAAAAATTTTACAGGAGAAATTTATATTTATAATCAAGGGAAATGGACAAATTATTCTTTTCCTACAATTACTGATTTTTCTGCCATAGCGATTGATCCTACGGATGTCAATCATATATTTGTAAGTTCGTGGAATAAAGGACTATATGAACTTAGGTCTAATCAGATAATAAACGTATATAATCATATTGGCTCTGTACAGGATCCCAATATATCAATACTTAAATATGGAGCTAATGGCGTGTTATGGCTTTTTATGATGAAAAATAAGCCTCCTATATATACATATGTTAATGGAGTATGGTCTCCGAGTTATATTACTACCCCTTATAATTATCTGCCTCGACAATTGATTTTAAAAGATGGTGCAGCATATATTGCATATGACTTGCGAGGCATACTTATGATGCAATATAAATATTCGGGAGGGAATGTATCTTATAGCAATGTAATGTTATTTTATCCTACTGATGTTAATAATCAAAAAATAGGCAGAAGAGTTATCTCTATTGCTCTCGATAAGGATAATAATCTTTGGTTTGGCACAGATGATGGAATAGGTATTGTCTCAAATATTAATTTTGAGGATAGAAGTTATGTTAGCTCTCGTATAACTATTGAGACGCAAGAGGCTGATACTGTGATAATTAATTATTTACTTAAAGGTTCTTTTATTAATTCAATAGTTATTGATCCAGCAGGTAGAAAATGGGTAGGTACTAATTCAGGAGTTTATTTACTTAATGAAACGGGAACAGAGCAAATACTCCATTTTACAACTGAAAATAGCCCTCTGCCTGATAATAAAATAAAGCAGATTTTGATAAATCCTTCTAATGGGCAAGTGTTTTTTCTGACTTCAAAAGGTCTTGTTTCATATTTTTCTGATGCTGCTGAGGGTGCACATAATTTTGATAATGCTTATGTCTATCCTAATCCGGTTAGAGAGAATTATGTTGGTGATATTGTAATTAAGGGTCTTATGGATAAAACCAGAGTAAAGATAACAGATATCAATGGGAATTTGATATATGAAACCGTTTCTAATGGCTCAATTGCCAGATGGAATGGTAAAACTTTTTCAGGGCGTAAACCCGCTACCGGTGTGTATTTGATATTTTTGACAAATGAAGATGCTACAACAGGTAAAGTGATTAAGCTATTGATTATAAATTAGTTATTAAATAAGTTTATTGGCAGTTGCTAAGGTTAAGATACTTATTTTGACATTTTCTACTTTTCTTTCAAGAGTATTTGCGCAAGCTTCTATTGTTGCACCTGTTGTGAGAACATCGTCTATTAAGACTATATGTTTATTTTTTAGTTTTTTGGGATTATGAACATCAAAAGCAGAACGAACATTGTACCATCTTTGTTCTTTACCTTTTAGTGTTTGCGTTTGCGTATTTATGATTCTAACGAGGTTATTTTTCTCTATTGGAATATTTAAAACTTCTGAAATACCTCTGGCTAACCATTCACTTTGATTATAGCCTCTTATTTTTAATTTTAGGGGGTGTAAAGGTACTGGAATTAGCAAATCTGCATTTTTAAATTCACTGTCCTTTATATCTTGTGCAAGATAATTGCCTAAATCGTAAGCTAATTCTTTAGTGCCGGAATATTTTATTGCGTGTATAATTTTTTGAACGATAGTATGTTTATAAAAAAATAAAAAAGAATAAGCGTTCTGTAAGTTGATAATACGTCCTTTCAGAAGTTCTGTGATAATATTTTTTCTTGTGGATTGAAAGTAAGTATGTGGTAATTCTAAAAGACATTCAGTACATATATAATGTTCTGAGCCATATAGCTCTTTTCCGCAGCTTAAACAAACATTTGGATATAATAGGTCAACAAAGCCTACAATGATTGATTTAAAAGTTTTTAATATTTGCATTTATATATGCTCTTTTAATTTTTATGGTAAAAAGATAATAAAATTTGTTAAAATAAACAAGTCAAAGGTGTGTAAAAACTATTTTTTAACCATTAAAAAAATATTATTTTTGACTAAGTTTTTATCATATGCGTCTTTTAATACTTTATATATTTATATCTTTTTTTGGTTTATTATCGGCTCAGAATGTTGATAGTTTACGTAATGAATTTTTACATTCTAAAAATAATTATAAGAAAATCAAACTTTTAGAGGAGCTTTCCAATCATTATTTTTATTCTCAGCCAGATAGTGCCTTTTATTATTTAAAAAAAGCATTGAAATTAGCCGAAGCCTCTGAATTGGATACAGATTTATATATTATAAATCGTGATATAGGTATTCTGTTTAATGAGCGGGGAGAGGTTGATAGTGCGCGTAAATATTTATTTATTTCTCTAAATAGTGCTCAAAAGGTTGGTGATAGTATATTTATTGCTAATGTTTTAGGGAATTTGGGTATTTCTTATCTTGCAGAGAATCAGTATTATAAGGCATTAAAATATTTTATGCAAATAGAGAATATTTTTCGTAAAAAGCATTTATATAGTGGCTTAGGCAATATATATGGCTCCATAGCTAATATTTATAATTTAATGGACACTATGGATAA
>CAZWVR010000004.1:0-49112 GCA_964637235.1 uncultured Bacteroidales bacterium
TCCTGTACTAAAAAAACTAAAAGTAAACCTATTGAAAACAGGGACACGATGACTGTTTCTTTGAAATCTGATAGTACCACAAGAAATATTCAAACTTCAGATACAATAAAGAAGCATGCAAGCACTACTGAAGATGGAAAGGTTATTGTACTTACAACAGAGACTTTTAAAAAGAGAGTGTTTGATTATGAGCATAATACAGAATGGAATTATTTGGGGGATAAACCGGCTATTATAGATTTTTATGCAGATTGGTGCGGACCGTGTAAAAGAGTAGCTCCTATATTTGACGAATTGGCGAAAGAATATGCAGGTAAGTTATATATTTATAGATTGAATGTGGATGAAAATAGAGAGGTAGCTTCTGTATTCGGCATAAGAAGTATTCCTTCAATTCTTTTTATACCTATGAATGACAAGCCTCAGATGGCAGTGGGTGCATATCCCAAAGAATTTTATGTAAAAGCTATTCATGATATACTTAAAATTAAATAAATACTGACAAAATTTCAGATTAAAGATTTTTGGTCTTAAATTTGAAAACAAAATAAAAATGAAAATAGCATTAATAATTGTGGGTGTTCTTTTCTTGCTATTTGTACTTTATTTAGGGATTTCAATATATAAATTTCGTAAAAATTTAGCAACTTATGACCCAAAGAAAGATAGCGATAAACTGATAATTTTAAATGACAATACATTTTTTAGTAAAATAAAAACAGGCGTGGCTCTTGTGGATTTTTGGGCAGAATGGTGTCAACCATGTAAAATACAAGGACCGATAGTAAGTGAACTGGCAGAGGAATTTCATAAAAAAGCTAAAATATGTAAATTGGACGTAGAGCATAACAAAAAGGTGGCTTATAAGCTTAATATTAGAAATATCCCGACAATAATAATTTTTAAAAATGGTAAGGAAGTTCAGAGATTTATAGGACTTAAACCTAAAAATGTTCTTAAAAAAGCTTTATTAAAGTACTTATCATAAAAAGTGCTCATATGGAAATAAAAGAAGTTGTTTCATATAACGATTTACAGGAAAAATTGGCAAATAGTAAAAAATCTTATGTTTTAATATATAAATCTGGTTCAGCTCAAAGTGATTGTGCATATAATAATATTAAGAAGGTACCTGATGTTAAAGATGTTCAAATTTTAGGTGTTGATGTAAATTATGTGAGAGATGTTCATGCTCATTATAATGTTAAAACAGCTCCTACCTTATTAGAATTTTCAGGGGATAAGATGTTAAAAGCTTTGAAAGGCTGCCATGATAGTGGATATTATAAAGCTATATTTGAAGATGCAGTATTTACTGTTCAGCAAGAGAAAGAAGGTAAGAAGCAAAAAAATGTAGTTATATATACAACTCCCAGTTGTCCATGGTGCAATAGGTTGAAGCAATATTTAAAGATGCATAAAATCCGTTATCGTGATATTGATGTTTCTAAGGATCCACGTATGGCACAAGAATTAGTAAAAAAGAGTGGACATACGGGAGTACCTCAGGCAGAAATTGATGGACAAATAGTTGTTGGCTTTGATAAGAAAAAAATAGACCGTCTTTTAGAAATAAAAGCTTAATTGTTAAACCATAAAAATTATAAGCAATGAAAGAATTACAACCTATCAACCAAAATGTAGTAATTGAACCGGAAGAGGAAAAGGAATACAAAACTCCAAGTGGGTTGTACATTCCAGAAACAGCCAAAGAAAAAAAAGCTGTGGGTACTGTAATTGCATTGAGTAATATAGAAAATCCAGAGATTGCTGTGGGAGATAAGGTTATTTATAAATCTTATTCTGGGAATGAAGTTGAACTTGATGACAAAAAGTATTTAATTGTTCAATATTCTGACATTTTGGCAAAAATTGTTGAAACTGAAGAGATTTAACAATAGGTTTTATTTTAAATTAGTGCAGCTCTCTGAAATACCTAAAAATAAGGTAGGTCAGAGAGCTTTTTTTTTAATTAGGAGACCATTCATAGGTTTTTATCAGATGGGGAAATGCATAAGTTTTGTATAAAGATTTATTTTTCATAACTCGTAAACAATCCTGAATACCTTCTGTGATACTGGGGTGGGGGTGTATTGTTCTTAAAATTTGGTCTATACTATTCTTTTGATTTATCATATGGGCTATTGAAACGATAAAAGCAGAGGCTTGTGGTCCTGCTGCCCGCATACCTAAAATACGTTCCTCACCGTCATTACTGGCTAAAATTTTAATAAAACCGTTTGTATTTCTCATAGCTATTGCCCTATTTATTAGCTTATTAGAATAGAATACCATTTTGTATGGAATTTTTCGTTCTCTTAATTGTTTTTCGTTTAAACCCACAGCTGCTAATTCTGGTTTAAAAAACATCAGTGTAGGTAAGTTATAAATACTAAACGGATAAGATATTTGATCGTAAATTGCTCTAATTACGAAGCGACCTTGTTGTTCTCCGATACTGTATAATTGAGAGGTTCCAGTGACGTCTCCTGCTGCGTAGATGTTTTTATAGCCATATTGGGATTTAACCATAAATTTGTCGTTTATAGGGAGATATCCGCGTTTATCTGGGTAAATACCTACTTTTTCCAGATTTAGGTTGTCGGTATTAGGTACCCTACCGATGGAAATAAGAGCTGCGTCTGTTTCGATTACTTGGCTGTGTCCATCTTTGTAGTCAAGAATTACTTCGAGATTATTTTCAGAAGTTTTTTGTAGATGTCTTAGATTTGCGGTATAATGGATAATTACTCCATTGTTTTCCAGATTTTTAGCTACGAAATCGCTAACGTCGTCATCTTCGAAGGGAATAACTCTATGTTGTCTATCAAGTAGATGTACTTCTGTTTGTTTAAAATTTGAGAATATTGTAGCGTATTCTGTGCCAATGATACCTGAGCCTATGATTATAAGTTTTTCCGGGAATTTTTCTAATCGTAAGATATCGTCAGAAGTGATAATGTGTTTTCTATCTATTTCGATTCCGGGATATTCTCTGGGTCGTGAGCCAGTAGCAATTATGATGTATTCTGCTTTAATAATTTCTTTTGCGCCTGTTTTATTTGTTATTTCCAAAGTATGATTATCTATAAATTTAGCAGTACCGTTTTTAAAGGTAATACTTTTATCAGGGAATTTTCCGGGTGAGAAGCTTTCTATTTGAGATTTTATTTGAAAAATTTTTTCTTTTGCTGCTGTTCTGACAGTTTTAATGACTTCTTTAAAATCGAGAGATATATTTGAGGTTCGATATCCTCTGTCTGTTCTTGTTGCTATTGAGTAATCTATGGAAAGATGCCATAGAGTTTTTGATACTAATGCGCCGAATATTCCGCCCATTCCGCCGGCTGTATTTTTTTCGATAAGGCAAATATGTTTATTGAAGTCCATTGCCCTCATTGCTGCTGCAAATCCAGCAGCTCCTGCTCCAATTATTGCGATATCGTATTTTTTCATAGTTTTATATTTATTCAAAATTTTTAGTGCGTTTTAGAACACCTTTTTTCCACTTTTCTTTTTTTATTTTTTTACCATTTTTATCATAGAAAATCCATTTACCGTGTTTTTTACCTTTTTTATAATGTCCTTTTATTTTTAGGGCTCCTGTTTTGTAGTAAAATTCGGCGTCTCCGTCTAATATTCCATTTTTATAGTTTAGTAAAGCTTTTTGTGCTCCATTGGTGTGGTATTCTTTGTAGATTCCATTGGGTAAGTCATTGGAGAATGCGACTTCTGCTCTAAGTATATTTTCGTTGTTATCATAGTAGAAATATGCGACTCCTTGGATTTTATCGTCCACATACGGGATTATGCTTTTCAGTTTTCCATCTGGATAGTAAGTTCGCCATTGTCCTTGCATTTTTCCATCTTGGATTTTTCCTTCTATTTTCAGTTTAGTTTGGGTTTCTGGATCGTAATATTCTTTATATTCGCCGTCTTCTTCTTTTGCAGCTGCACTTATTTGTATTTTGTATCCCATCGTATCAATGAAATCTGTAAGTAGGTTTTCTTCGCTTTCTTGTATCATAATTTGTGCGAGTTCGTCTGTTGGTGCCTCTGGGTCGTATTCTGTCATAAGAAGTGATTTAAATCCTTTGTTATCGGTGATAAATTGCAGTCCTATGTATGAAAAACTTGTTATTAAATCTTTATTGTTATTGAGGTCTTTTCTATCTTTTGGATCTGTATATAGGTAAAGAGTTGGATACATTTTAGGCATTTGTATGAATATTGCGATAGTGTTTTTGGCATAAAAATCGTCAATGAAAGAAGCAAATTTTTCGTTATTTTCAATAGTTTGTCCTTTTAGATAGTCGTCAATAATTTGTTCTAAAAGTTCCAATGAATTAGTAAAAACTATATAGTTATCAATAGCAGTGTAGTAAGGTTTTTCAATTTTTTCAAAAAGTTTTCCGAAGAAGAATTTAAAGAATTTTTTATAATGTAGGTAATTGATAGTGAAGTTTCTATAATTGAATTTTTTAAAGGAGAATGGAGAGATTTTTCGTATTTGGTTTGTGATATTTTGCAAACCAGCTAATGCAAGGCTGGTGTCAGTAGCTTTTATTACCAGGGCGATATCTTGCATTCTGGATTGTTTGGAGAGTGGGCGTATTTTATAGATTGTTATTTCGTTATCTATCCAGCCGAATAGATCTTTTTCAATGTCTATTTTGAAAGTATTTTTTAGGATTTTCAGTCCTTTTTGCATTTCTGCGGCGAATTGAGGGTCTGTTTTTTCGTATTGGGATAACAGGTTGTGATAGAATTCGGAGAAGTCGGAGAAGCCAATACTAATAAAAGCCGCAGTTTTATTTGTCATAATTTTATAGGAGTTCAGTCTGCCGGGTTTAAGCGATATAAGTGCTTGTGCATATGAGCCAAGAGTATCTATTGTTGTATATCCTTCTAAAATAAATCTATCTTGGATTACATCAAAGTCAAGGTTGGAATATTTTAGTGTTTTAGAGAGCATTTCTATTGTAGGATCTTTTTCTGTCAGATATATATTTGCGAAATCGTCTAATATTTTGTAGTTTATGTATATTTTAGCGATTTTTTCTGTTGTATTATTTTTTATAATTTCTTGAAAATCTTTATCGTATAGCCAGTGATTATCGTCTTTTTCTTTTATTGCTAATGCGATAATGTCTTTGGTATAACTGGCAGCTAATACATTGTTTATCACGGCTATATATAAGATATCTTTTGGGTTTTCCTCGTCAATAAGTTCTAAAATTGTATATTTGTTATTGTTTATGATAAGTTGTGATTTTTTAAGTTTGTATCCTTCAATAAAATTTAGCATTGAGTTAAAATCATTAATAATTTGAGAGGCGGAGGATAAGTTCATAAGATAAAGAAAATCCCAATTAGTTTTATCTACTACGGCAGCCATTATAATTTCTTGATTTTCAAATAGATATTTTGCTATTTTATTAGAATCTAAAAACATATCCACATAGTTAATATCTTCGTCCCATTCTTTAAAATACTTTGTTTTTATCAGTTTTTGCCATAGTGGCGTATTACTAAGTTTTGTCCAAGCTTCTGATATATCGTTAGTTTGCAGGATAAAGAAACTTTCTTTTGGTACGAGGTTGAAGGTTGATATTTGAGGGGTCTTTTTAATTTTTGTAATGTAAATATAATATCCCCCAATACCCAAGGCTAATAGTAGAATAAGCCAAATTAAGAATTTAAATATTTTTTTCATTTTATTTGTTTTTTCTGGTTAGTATTTGTGAGATATTAAAGGTTAATGAAAAGTTGTTCATATTAGCTGCAACGTAATATTTTGAAAATGAATAGTTTATGCTAATATTATAGAGTTTTATGCCTAAACCAAAATTAAAGCCCGGGGAACCTAAAAGTCCTTGAATATGCATTTCTTGGTGTCGTTTGTAGTTGAAACCTATATCTGCGTAGAAGAATTTGCTTGGGATAATTTCTACGCCAAATATTAGATGACGGAGAAGGTTTTCTCCGTAGTCCCAGATTTTCGCTCTGTTGTATGTTTGGTACAAGAGGTTAAATTTATTTAAGTAATGTGCTGTTAAAGAGAATCGAAATGGAGCGTGTTTTAGTTTTTGTGAGAATCCAAGAGCAATATCAAAAGGTAGTTGTTCTTTATTTTGGGGTACATAAGTTTTTATTTGGGTGCCAATATTTTTCAGCACTATTCCAATTCCTGTTAGATAATCTTTTGAATGGTAAAATAAGCCTAAGTCTGCTGCAATGCCAGTGGATATGTATTTGTAAAGATGTGAGTATATTGGTTTGACATTTACGCCAAAAACGACTTGGGTGTCTATTGATATTGCCCATATTATATTTAGAGCTAATTCATTTGCTGTAAATTTGCCTGTTATATTTCCTTGTTCGTCCGCTTGTGTAAAAGTGCCGTAATTGATGTATTTTATTCCAGTTGCAAATGTTCCGAATTTTTTAGCATCTATGGCATAAGATAAATATCCGGTTTTTATTCCAGCAACAAATGAGCTGTAATTCAGGTAGATATAATTATTTAAAGAGCTATCTATAAGTGCGGGATTATTTTCTGCCAGAGATAGATCTTTATCGTAAATAGATACATTCATACCTCCCAAAGCCGCTATTCTGGGGGAATTTGGATAGTCTAAAAAAGCAAATATTGTCTGTCCTCCATATTGCGCATATAATGTCTTGATAAATAGTATGAAAATGAGTAATAAACTTTTTTGTTTAGCCATTTTTTAATTTATCAATAAAAAACTTTTTTTCAAACATAAAAATCTATTTTATTTTTTCAAAGAGAAACCGCATTAAAAAATCATTTGTTTTAAGCTTAATGCTATTTTGCATTAAAAAAAAATTGTATTTTCTTTGGAATTTGGAATTTTATTACATAGAATTTACAACAAGTTGTAGTTTTTTATAAAATTTTTTGTTCTTAAATAAAAATTTAAAAGTGCAAAATAGTGTTTTTGGTCAAAAAGTAAACTATATTTTACAAATAATTATTATTTTTGTATAAAAGTCTAACAAAATGCGATATTCTATTTTTTTTGTAATTTTAAGTTTTCTGTTTATTTCTTGTGGATTTAATTTAAATGAATCAGAAAAAGATTTTGATGCAAAGCCAAATATTGTTCAACAGTCAGAAAATACAGCTTCTATTTTAGATATTTTGTCAAAAATAGATAGGAATTATGTTCCTACTGAGGTATCTCAATATTTTAATGCAAGTAAAGAGGTTTCTTTAATTGAAAAGAATGATTATACAGAATTTTTGACTCAGAATAGCAAGGTTTCCGTAGCTATTTATAAGCCAGATAGTCAGAATGAATTGCTTATTTTTTATGGCTATGAGAAAAAAAACGATAAATATGTTAATTACTTTTATTTTTTGCGGAATATGGAATATTATTGGTCAAATGTGACGCAATTAGTTATTACTGATGAGTTATTGCAGAAAATTAGTAATCAGTTGGGTAAAAATTTGCAATATCATAAAGACGATGTAAAAGAATTTTATGCCTATTATTCAGCACCGTCAGATTTTTATTTGAAATTCATTATTAAAGGTAAATCTTTTTGGCTGTATAAATGTAAAGATAAGACCGAAGTACTATTTTTAAAGGTCAAATGGCAAGAGGGGAGATTTGTTGATGGCAAAGTACATAAGCCTAATGTAATAATAGATACATTGAATAACAGTGAACTACCTCCTCCTATATCAGATGCGAGTTTAGATAAGCAAAAGCGCTACACTGATTTAACAGAAGCACTCAGATATCCTCAGAACGTTTATATTTTAGATTTAACAGGTTTGGGTATAGATTCTGTACCATCTGAAATAAAAAATTTAAAAAAGCTTCAAATTCTAATTCTGAACGATAATTTTTTAGAAACTTTACCTAAGGAAATTTGTGAACTACCTAATTTACAAATAATACGAGCTTCTGACAATAATATTCACTATTTGCCATCAGAATTTGGAAAATTAAAGAACTTGGAGGAATTAACTTTAAATGATAATCATTTGGAATATTTGCCTGTTTCTATATCAAAACTTAAAAAGTTGAAAATCCTTAATTTAGGAAATAATAATTTAAAGAGCTTAGTTATAGATTTTTCACAAATGCCTAATTTAACTATTTTGGATTTGAGTAATAACAAATTTGTAGATTTACCTACATCTTTAATGAAGCTCAAAAATTTGCAATCGTTGGATATTTCCGGTAATCCTATTAAAGCTTTGCCGCATTTTATTTTTCAGATGAAAACTCTTTCATACATAAATCTTAAAAATACACAGGTGCCTCAGCAACAGATTGAAGAGTTAGAAAATACTTTCCCTGATGCTATGATTGTTTATTAGTTTGTGGTATTAAATTTGATTAAATAATAAAAAAGATAATTATGTATCAACTTCAAGCAGGGTATTTTTCACAAGCACTTTTAGAGAATTTTAAAAATGATATATACTCCCATTACATTGAGAGTATTATAAAATATCTGTCTTATTTTGAAGTTCAGAGTAATAAAAATTTAGATATATCCGAGGACGCTGACCCTGCTGCTGTTATTGTTAATAATATTATATCAAGAGGTTTGCCTACTATTCCTTCTTGTTTTGTGGAGGACTTACTTTCAACCACTTTTCTTAAAACTAAGAAAAAGAACTACGGTATAAGTTTTAAATATGAATTTATAAATGATGAACTTAGAGAATTGATTCTGAGAGCATTATTTATTATAGATCCGCGTTTGACAGCTAATAAACTTAAAGAGGTTATTAATTTTACTGATGAAGAAGCGCAGTTAAAACAAAAGTTTTTATTTGAATTTATACCCGTAGAAATAGGAGAATATTTTATTCAATTATTGTCAATCAATCGAAGCTTAAAATCTGTTTTTGAGCATACATCAATAGCATCACAGATGAATGTAGAAGTTTTTGACGAAATTATTGATTTTGCAATAGAAAATCCTTTTGTAGAAAATGATGTCAAAGGATTACTTATTGATTTGAAAAAGTATGAGCCGATAGAAAATATTGATTATCTACAAGAGGAAAAGAAAAATGAATTATTGAGGAAAATAAATTGGAAGGGTATTTTAAGAATAACAGATACTTCCACGGCAGATGAAAATGCTCAGGAAGTTATTAATTTTACTTTTTCAAAATATTTTGATTTTCTCCGAAAAAATTTTACAAGTCCTTTATACAGAACACAAGCCGGTCTTGATGCATTACAGCTTGCTTTAACTCCTTTGGAAATAGCAAGAATTCAAAAAATTATTGTTTCTTTGATACTCTCTGGAAATCTTTCTTTGAATGCAGATGAATGGAAAATAGCAATAATTGAACGAGATATTCCCGGCGCTTTTATTGCTTTGGAGGATCTAAAACAGCATTTCAATCGTCTTTTTTTATTGGAAGGTAAAGGTAGAAAATTCCCGAAAATTGATTTGACAATATATTATGAAGAGGATTTTGAAAATGCAGAGCTGAATATTCTTTATCAAGGAAAAATTTTTCCTATAGCAGAGTTTGACGATAGCCAAAACTATGATCTGATTATAGATAGCTCAATATTTCGTAGAGCCAATTTTGATATTTCTCAGACGCCTCAGAACGCCTCTGTAGTAATAAAAAGCAGAAGTAGTGAATTTGTTCGTTCTGTTCGTTATTTCCCAACTGCTGAAAATATTGCTTATGAATTTTCTATCAATAAGGATAGAAAGCAAACAGAAGAAATAAAAGCTACATTGAACTTTTTTTTAAGGAATATTTTTCGCCAAAGCAGCTTTTCTTATCAACAGTTTATTTTCTTAGAAAAAGCTCTTAAACTTAATAATACTCTGGCAAATTTGCCTTTTACTGCTTCTAAAACCCTTTTATATCAGCTTACTTCCCTTTTACAGCCGGGACTTAGTATTATTATTACTCCCGTTGATGCCTTGATGAAAGATCAAATTGATAATCTGAGAAATTACTATATTGATGCTGTTTCTTATTTTTCTCCTGCAA
Organism: uncultured Bacteroidales bacterium; assembly: GCA_964637235.1. Lineage (GTDB taxonomy): Bacteria > Bacteroidota > Bacteroidia > Bacteroidales > S143-33 > CAZWVR01. The sequence continues at coordinate 10,019 of CAZWVR010000004.1, forward strand.
CAACTGATATATACGAAAGATATAAAGCTCTTTCCAAATTTAAAAATGCACAATCTATATTCAATTTTATTGATGCAGATAGATTTCATCTTTTTGAAGTACGAGAAATTTTTAACTCATTTAAAATCAATAATTATCACATAAGCTACTTTGTAATAGATGAAGCTCATTGTATATCTGAGTGGTCTCACGATTTTAGATATGTCTATGGAGCTTTACCCTCTAATATTGCTAAACTCAATTATGATAATGCTTCTATTATAGCTTTAACTGCTACTGCATCTTATGACGTCATTTTTGAGTTGAAGCAGAAATTAAATATTAAAGATGAAAATGTCCTGCAAATTGAAAATGATTTTTCTCGGTTTAATTTTAAATTTATTAAAATAAATTATTCTTCTGAACCTCAATCTGCTGAATATCTTGCAAGCGAATTGAGAATAAAAAAACAAGATCAGTTGCTTAAATATGTGAGAGGGCAGAAAAAAACTTTGGTATACCATTATGCCCCTTTGGCTTTTAAAAATGCTTTATTGAACCTAAATCCTGATGAGAAAGCAGATGTTTTTTGCGGAAGTTTCTTTGAAAAAGGTATTATTATAAGTGCTCTTACAGCCAAAAAATCTTTTTATAATTACCTTAAATTTAAAAATAATGAACTTGATATTTTAATTGCCAGAAATTCTTTTGGCATCGGAATGAATAAAACAGATATTCGTAAAATATATTTTTCAGATTTTCCTTTTTCTATTGAGGAATTTATCCAGCAAATAAATAGAGGCGGACGAGATAGACAGCAGGTGGATATTTTTATTTTCTACTCACCTTCTCCTATTCAAATGAAATTAGTTCACTATAATGTAGATGAAGCGAAAGTGGAAAAGAATGTTGTTCAACAAGAAAGTCCAGCAGAATTTGCTATTTATAATACAATGTCTAACACGATATACCTTAATCCTTTAAAGGAGAATATCATTGTAAATGAATTGCTTAATTTTATTACCTATCCTACCGAACAAATTCAAGATATTCTTATCCGTAGAATTAAATATCAATTTGATCTCTGGATAACTCTTTTGCCTCAACCTATTATAAATCCTAATATGCTTTATGTTTATGATGAACATAATCAAAGCCTCGGATATATTGATTTTACAGAGGATAAGATTGTTATCGAAGCTCCTGCACATAAACGTGAGCTCGCCGAAAAAGTCCTTTATTTCCTTAAATATGATATTGAAAAAATTGTGGATAACGGCATTGAAATTTTTAAATTTTTAGATGAGGAAATTTCAAATTCTCCTGTGGAAGGTATTGCTAAGCAGCTTCTAAATATGAATATAGGTGAACAGAGAAGTCTTACTATTGAATTTTACAATAATGTCCATACGCTTTTGCAAAAAAGACTACTTCAAAGTTTTGATAAGACTATTTCTTTTAATCAGATTATTGATATTTATGAAAATTCTTATGATTTCTCTCAGTTCTTAAAAAAATTAGAATGGAAAATAAACTTGAAGCTGGATAAATACCCTGATGTTATAGAAATCGCTCGTGAGGTATTTTTAAAGTTTAGAAATTTTAATCAGACCCTTTTTGCATTATATCGTCTTATGAGTGTTGGTATTATTGACGATTTTATTATTGACTATCATAATCAACAATTTACTGTAATTTTTACAAAGAAAACTGACACCGAAATAATCAATAATGTTCATAAAAAAATTAAGGCTTTTATCACAAAAAATAAAACCTTTGAGGTTTATGAAAAAATACCAAAAGCCAAAGGTTATACAATAGCTGAAAAAGCTGTAAATTATTACATTGCTTTTGTACATAATTTTATTTATAAAAAACGCACAAAAGCTTTTGATGTGTTTTGGGATATTGCTGTAAATATTTCAAATTCTGATGATCTAAAAGAATTTAAAAGCTTTCTTTATAATTACTTTACTGCCAGATATTTAACTGTTTTAAGAAATAATTTGCAATATGATTTTGAATTTGTTAAAAATATTCTTCAATCTATGGATTATTATATAGACAATTTTAAACATCTTTATAAATCTGCTTCTATTTTGCTGAATACAAATCCTGCCAATATCAATCTTTTATTTATAAAAGGGCTCACAGAGATAATTTTAAATTCTGATTCTAATGATAAAATATTGCAAGGAATTTCAATTATTGCAGAGGCGATAAATTATTTGCGTTTTAATGAAAAAGATATTGATATTCAAAATGTTATCTCTTGGATCTTAAATTTTATTTCTCAGCATAATTTAGAACTTAAAGATAAAATTGAACCATTGTTAATACTAAAAATCCATACTGAGTGGATTACAGAATTTAATGCTTTAATTAAAAAACGTTTTTATAAAAGTTAAATCTCCCTGTTAATTTTATCTGCAAATGATGGGCAAAATAAATAGGGGTAGAATTTTTGGGTTATTCAAAAAGTTAAGGGTATGGCAGATTTTATGATATTTAGTTTGTGATAGAGGAAAAAAATTAAACCAAGGGTCTATCCTAAAAAGCCACGGAGGCGCCTTTTTAGACGCCCCCTTAATTTATTTAATCACACCGAATTCTTTGCCTACTTTTATGAATGCTTCGATGGCTTTATCCAGATGTTCTTTTTCATGGGCAGCTGAGAGTTGAACACGTATTCTTGCTTCGCCCTTAGGTACTACTGGATAGAAAAATCCTATTACATAAATTCCTTCGTCAAGCAGACGTGCTGCAAAATCTTGGGAAAGTTTAGCGTCGTATAGCATTATAGCTACAATTGCCGATTGGGTGGGTTTTATATCAAAACCAGCTTTGCTTATTTTTTCTTTAAAATATTCTGCGTTCCACATTAGTTTATCTCTTAATGCAGTAGTCTCATTAAGCATATTAAAGACTTCAATAGCTGCACCGACAATCATAGGTGAAAGTGCATTAGAAAATAGATATGGTCGTGAGCGTTGGCGCAACATTTCAATGATTTCTTTTCTGCCAGTAGTGAAGCCGCCCATTGCTCCTCCGAGAGCTTTACCTAAGGTGCTGGTTAATATATCTATTTCACCCATTACATTATGATATTCTGGCGTTCCTTTACCATGTTTTCCTATAAATCCTGAGGCATGGCTGTCGTCAACCATTACCAAAGCATCGTATTTTTTTGCTAATCTTACTATTTCTGGCAGATTAGCTATATCGCCGTCCATAGAGAATACTCCGTCCGTTGCAATTATTTTAAATCTGGCTCCATCGGCATTTGCTTTTTGCAGTTGTACTTCTAAGTCTGCCATGTCTGCGTGCTTAAATCTGTATCTTTTAGCTTTACATAAACGAACTCCGTCAATTATAGATGCATGGTTTAATTGGTCTGAGATAATTGCGTCTGCTTCGTTAAATAAAGGCTCAAATACTCCTCCGTTTGCATCAAAAGCTGCTGCATATAAGATTGCATCGTCCATTCCGAAAAATTCTGCTATTTTGCTTTCTAATTCTTTGTGAATATCTTGCGTACCGCATATAAAACGAACTGAGGACATTCCATATCCGTGTGTGTCCAATGCTCGTTTTGCAGCTTCAATCACTCTTGGGTGTGAGGAGAGCCCAAGATAATTGTTTGAGCAGAAATTAAGAACTTTTCTGCCATCTGCAAGGGTAATTTCTGCTCCTTGCGGGGATGTGATTATTCTCTCTTCTTTGTATAAACCCGCTTTTTTAATACTTTGTATTTCATCAAAGAGAAATTGTTTAAATTTAGGACTGTACATAGCTGAAAGTTTTTTCTTTGTAAAGATAATAAAAACTCTTGGGATGGCAATATTTTTTGCAATAATTTTTGATTTTCTTTTGTAAAAAAGAACGACAGCCTAAGCTGCCGTTCTTTTAATATGCTTGTATAGAAATTATATTTTTGTCGAAATTATGAGTTAACCCATTCATTTAAATAAGCAAATTTTTCCGTCAGTTTTCCATTTTTTAGTATTGTAGCTCTTTGGAGAATGCCGTCTTTATCGCCGTTGAAAAATGCGGGGATAACCTTTTCTACGAGAGCTTCGCTGAATGCTTCTGATGCGTCTCGTGGAAGTTCGCCCGGAAGGTTATCTACTGCCATAACAGTAATATTTTCTGGTGATGAAAAGGGTGGCTCTTCTTTATGTGTTTTAGGGTTGTAATCATAAAAAGGTTCGGCAATTGAGCTTGCTCTGATTGTAGTTGCTATGGGTCCATTATCTACGTCGCAGCTAATATCGGCAATCACTTTAATGTTAAATTTGGGATTTTCTACCATTTCTCGGGTTATAAATTTAGGAGAAAGTGGATTCCAAAAGTGGGCAGCAATATACATATCTGCGATGCGTGTATATGGTTCAAATGTGGATACATATTCCTCTGGATGTTTAAAGAAATGCCACAGGTCAAATTCTTTGCCTTCTTTATGTCTGACGTAATGGGCAGGGTCTAAGCGAGTAAAAACAGGGTAGTCAAATTTTTCTATCAAAAACAGTTCTGGTATAACTTCTTTTATGCCGAAGTTTTGCAGTGTTTCAGCAGCACCTGTTGCCACGCGTCCGCCACCTGTAATAACTATTTTCATAGGTTTGGGTCTGATATTTTTTATATGTCCATACATTTGTTTTTTATCGTGGAAGGTATGTGCTGGTGGAATATTAAACTCCTTGAATTTCAATCCCCAAGCACGCATACCGTTGTATGCACCTACAACGCCTGCCCAATATCCGAAAGCTACTAATCGGCGGTTATTTTCGTCTGTCAAATATTCATAGTCTATAAGTGTTATTTTTTGCCGTATCATTTCTTTTAGTAGTTCTTTGTTGTGTTCTTGTTTTTTGGCTACGTGAGCGAAAATCATATATGTTTTTTCAGGAACAAAAGTGCCTATTTTTACCTCTTTTACTCCCATTAAAATATCGCAATTAGAGACATCATCTGTTAAAGGAAGTCCTACTGCTTGATATTCTTCATCTTTGAATGCTCTAAGATTACTTTTTTGGATAAAAACTTCTGCCTCTGGGAAATTTTCAAGCAACTTTTTTGCAGTTTTAGGAGTCAAAGGAGTGCGTCTGTCAGGGGGAGTTTTGGTTTCTTTTATAACAGCAAATTTAATTTTTGACATAATTTAATTTTTTTATGGTTAGAAACTTGGCAAATATATAAAAAAAGAATTATATTTGTAATCCCGATAAGGGGCTGACGTGGATTTGACAGCAGATAGGGTTGTCTACCTGCATGCCGGGGTAGGTAAGCGTCCCGTAAAAATCGCTTACAGAACAAATAAGTGCCAACGAAGGTACATATGCTCTCGCTGCCTAATTAGGCTATAACCGACCACCGGAATGGTGGCGGAGCGAGCATCCCGGCAAGTGAGGTTCGCCTGTACCGAGCTTGCCAATGGGGTGTCATAGAAAAAACAGGCTGGTGCAGATGTGCCGCGTCATCTGCACGAGATTTCAAATCGCGGCTGTGGAGACGGCTATGGGTGCGCTTCCGACCCGGTCGCCTCCGAGAACAAACAGGAAGCTAAGCATGTAGACGGTAGGCAGCCCGTCTGTTTGGACCGGGGTTCGACTCCCCGCAGCTCCACTAAAAACCTGAGTATGAAGCGTTTTTTATTTTTTGCGATTGTTCTATTTTTTTTGTCTCATTTAACTTTTGCACAAGTAGCTATAAATACCACAGGAGATTCTCCTGACCCCTCTGCAATGTTGGATATTAGTGCTTCTGACAAAGGACTATTGATACCTCGTGTGGCTCTCACTGGAACAACAGATAATACAACTATCCCCTCACCAGCCACTGGCTTAATGATATATAACACTGCAACTACAAGCGACGTAGTAGAAGGTTTCTACTATTACGACGGCACTAAATGGCAAAGACTGGGAAACAGAGCATATCATTTTGAAAATGGTCTGACTGATAATGGCTCGGGAACAGTGCGCTTCGGAGGTTATCTTTCTCAAAATACAACTCTGGACTTCGGCTTTAATACTCTTTATTTTAATCTGGACAATACCGGTGATTTTATAATTCAGTCTGATGGAACAGATAAAATTGTTTTTAATGACAATGGAAATGTGGAATTTAAGGGCAATATTGTTGTTAATGAATATGTTAATTTAGGCACTATATTAGGTTCTACGGGCTATGGATTTAGAACAAGAGCAGGCAATTTGGAATACAAAAGAAACGATACCTCACAATGGTCTCCCTTCCCTGATGCTGTTCCTTCCGGTGCAACACCTATTTGGTGGTATAAACCGCAGGATTCAACTTTTATTCGACCTTTGAATAATGATAATATTCGTATTTATGACGACAACGAAAAATACGGATTTTATTATGATGGTTCTACAAATCAGTATGGTGGATTTTTCAGAACCCAGTCAGCTGCCGATACAACTTCTGCGGTTGTTGGTTTTTCAGATATTGCAGGCTTGCAAACTTATGGATATTTAGGATATAGCGGTAATTATACAAATGTTGCTGGTGATTTATCTCTTGATGGTTCAGCTGTCTATGGTAAAGTAGATGATAAAAAACGTGCCGCAATTTTTGGACGAACAACTCGCGACGCTACCATAGCCGCAATTGTTGGTTATTCCGACGTGTGGATAGCTGGTTATTTTTATAGCCGTGATAATGACGAGCGTTCGGCTTCTCACCCTGCATTATACGGACAAACCCTTGTGGATGTGGATAAATCAGGATATCAAGCTGCTGTGGAAGGTTGGTCTGAATATATTGCAGGAACAGGAAATAGAGGCTATACCGTAGGCGGTGATTTCTCCGCTGTCGGACATGAACAGGATGCTATTGGATTGAATATCTACGCTCAATCATATGGATCAAATACTTTGGCTTATGGTGCTTATTTTAAAGTTGATTCTGCCGAAACAGCTTATGGAATTAAAGTTTTAGCAGGAACACAAGGATTGAGCTCTAATGTTTATGGTGTTTACTCCAAAGCCCGTACTGATAAAGGCATTGGAATTATTGGAGTAGGTAGTAATGCCTCTGATTTTTTTAGTTCAGGTGCAGGCGACGGTGTTATTGGCTTCTCTGATTCAGGTTTCGGAGTTTTGGGATATTACGACGACGACCCTAACGATATGAATAATTATGGAGTGTTGGGATATGATACTTATGTGGCAAACTATTTTTACCACAACGAAACTCAGACAGATGATGGACAGGCTACAATTTCTGTTGAAAGAGAAACTGCCTCAGGTAATGACGGCACTGATTATAAGATGACTACAAGTAATAAGGCTATTGAAGCTATAAATTATTCGGCTGATAATTATTCTTTTGCAATTGCTGGATATGGTTATAATAATGGATATAGAACAGGTGGAGTCTGGGGAGGTTTATTTGATGGTTCTTATAATATTACTGAGTGGGGAGCTTTGGGATATGCCGCTTCTAATGGTTATGATTATGGAGTTTATTATACAACTCTTGGGTCTGGTAGTGGTAAAGGAAATAAAAAATCAATAGGTTTAGGTGGATATTCTGACAATATAGGCGGTTGGATATATGGCAAAAATTATGGACTGGTGCTAAAAAGTGAAAAAAATTCCTTGCTTGTATTGGGAAATGCTTATACAACAGGAATAAATGCTAAAATAACAAAGGATAAAAATAATAATCAGATTGTTAGTTATTATCCTACTTCTGACTTGCCACGTATAATTTTCTCCGGACAAGCAAAACTCTCGCAAGGTAAAGCTTCTATTACGTTTAAACCTGAATATCAACAACTTATATCACCTGATTATCCTATAATTATAACTTTGACACCTATCGGAAAATCAAATGGTTTATACCTTGAAAGCGTCTCTGAAAAAGGCTTTAAAGTGGCAGAAAATAATAATGGTAAATCTAACATAACTTTTAACTGGATAGCAATTGCAATTACCAAAGATGTAAATACACCTATTGATCAAAATATTTTGTCTAATGAAATAGAAAATATCATTACAAATGAAGCTGTTCAAAAAAATAATACTGAAAATACTGTAATACAAAGAAAATCAATAAAAAAAGAGCAATTAAAGTTTAAAAATGATAAACAAATATTGCAGAAAAAAAGAAAAAACGTCTCAAAATAAAAATATATGCTTATGAAACGGAATTTCTCTTACTTTTGGATGCTGATTTTTTTAATTTTTTCATTTGCCGCAATGAAAAGTGAGGCACAGAATGATAATTGGGCATCATTAATGCAAGACCCGACGGCAAATGTCTATAAGGCTAAACAAGCCTTTGATAATTATTACAAACATTTTGATCCTACAAAGGAAGTAGAAGAGGACTTTGGGAAAAAAGCCGATGAATTTGAAGCAGATTTTGAGCCTTATTCAATTTTTAACCGTTGGTTTAATTTTATGGCTCCTCGTGTTTATCCAACAGGTGAAAGATTTCCCTCTGCAAAACTCTATTACGAATATCAACGTTATTTAAAATCAAATCCACAAACGAAAGCCTCTGCTAACTGGACATTTTTAGGTCCTACTCACCCAACAGGATATACTCATAACGGTAATTATAAATCTCCCGGTGGTAGTGGGCGTGTAAATGCTATCACAGTTGACCCGACAAATTCAAATATTATTTGGGTAGGAACACCTGCTGGTGGGCTCTGGAAATCTACTGACGGCGGGCAAAACTGGACACTCATTTCTGACCAGTTTACTGTTATGGGAGTCTCCGCTATTGTGATTGACCCCGATAACACAAATATAATGTATATAGGCACAGGAGACCGCGACGCTGGCGATACCCATTCTGTTGGTGTTTGGAAATCTACTGACGGCGGACAAACTTGGCAACCTACATCTGTTAGTTTTAGCGAACATCAGAACGCCCGTTGTACCAAAATTTTGATGAATCCGCAGAACCATAACATAATGCTTGCATCTTTTAATGGTGTTGTTTACAGAACTACTGACGGATTTGCTACTAAAACCGCTGTTTTGCAAGATCTTATTTGGGACATGGAGTTTAATCCTTCTAATCCCAATATTGTTTATGCCGCAGGAACAAAATTTTATAAATCTACCGACGGAGGTCAAACTTGGACTCAAATAACTTCCGGTATCCCTTCCTCTCATGTTCAAAGAATGGAAATAGCTGTCTCTCCTGCTGAACCTAATAGTGTATGGCTATTAGTTGGTAGAGATAGAACTTACAGATTTGATTTTTACGGTTTGTATAAATCTACTAATGCTGGAAGCAGCTTTTCAACTGTATATGATTACCATGATGGCAATCTTTTAGGATGGGACCCCGATGCAGCACCTGCTTCCTCTGGAAATAAAGGTGGACAGTCTTTCTATGATTTATCCTTGGCAGTTAATCCTTCAAATCCTAATATAATTTTTGTTGGCGGTGTAAATCTTTATCGTTCTACAAATGGTGGTAGTTCATGGACTTGCTCTGCTTATTGGTTGGAAGGTGCTGGATATAGCTATGCTCACGCTGACTATCACGCATTGACTTATGTAAATTCTACAACCCTATACGCAGGTAATGACGGCGGTATCTTTGTTTCAACAGACAATGGAGACTCTTGGACAGATATTTGTAATAATTTAGGAATAGCACAAGTGGCTCGTATTGGTGTTTCTGCTACTAATCCTAATTTGATATTAGCTGGTATGCAAGATAACGGAACAAATAAATTTGACGGCTCTACTTGGAGAATTATATATGGTGGCGATGGTTGCGAAGCTATTGTAGATCCCACAGATGACAACACTCTTTATGCTTCATACGTCTATGGTGCTTTATATCGTTCTACTGATGGCGGTAATTCTTGGACTTCTATAAAAGCAACATCCTCAGAACAGGGTGCTTGGATAACTCCTTATGTAATGGATCCTACTGACCATAATACCCTATATGCAGGTTATGAAAATGTTTATAAAACTACTAATGCCGGTTATTCTTGGACGCGTTTGGGATATGCTTATGGAAGTGGTCAAATAATAGAACTTGAAGTTGCTCCTTCTGATCCTAATTATATCTACTACATAAAACAGTATTGGGACGGCAGTTCGCTACATTATTATGTAGGTATGACAAACGATGGCGGAAATTCTTGGCATAATATCGGTGAAGGTTTACCTATTGACCAAGCTGCTCCTACTTCAATAGCAATCTCTGCTGATAACCCCCAGAAAGTTTGGATAACATTTTCTGGATATGTTGATGGTGTAAAAGTATATAAAACCGAGGACGCTGGTCAGACTTGGACTAACTACTCTGATGGATTGCCGAATTTCCCTATGAATGCTATCGTATATCAGAAAGGCTCTAATGATGCCCTTTATGTTGGAGGTGATATTGGCGTTTATTATCGTGATAATTCTATGAGCTCTTGGGCTAATTACAGTAATGGTTTGCCGCATACAGTTGTTAAAGAACTGGAAATTTATTATGACGAGGCAAATCCTCAAAATAGCCGTTTGCGTGCTGCAATGTATGGACGTAGTGTCTGGGAAACTCCTTTGGCTACTACTTCTACAATTTGTTATACTCCTACAAATCTTAGTGCAGAGCAAATAACTTCTTCTACGGCTAAACTCTCTTGGAACCCGGTATCTGGCGCTCAAAGTTATGACGTTAGATATAAAGCTGTTTCTGCTTCTGATTGGACTGTCCAAAATACTACCAATGCTTATTTAAACGTAGGTGGTCTTTCTTTGAACGATACAGAGTACGAATTTCAGGTGAGAACAAATTGCCCTGATGGTAATTCCTCTGCTTATTCCGATTCTTATCATTTTGGTTATGTGCCACCAACTTATTGCTCTTCCAGTGGTAATAACTCCTCTGACGAATGGATAAATGCTTTCAGTTTGCAAGATATTAACAATACTTCCGGAAATAACAACGGATATGGCGATTTTACTAATCTTTCAACTGATTTAGGACGAGGAAGTTCTTATAATTTCACAATAGATCCTGCTTGGAGAGATAATATTTATTCCGAAGGATATGCTATTTGGATAGACTTTAATAAAGACGGTGATTTTGACGATCCTGGCGAGCAAGTATTTTCTCAATCTCCTACACAAAATGACCCTATAACCGGAACCATTACAATACCTTCTGATGCTCCATTGGGACAAACTCGCTTGCGTGTAGTTTTGAAATACAATGCCGTTCCTGACCCATGCGGTTCTTATGAGTACGGCGAAACAGAGGATTATACTGTAAACATTATTGATGCTGTTGATAATCAGCCTCCTACTGCTCCTACAAATTTGACTGCTTCTAATGTTTCTAATAATAGTGTTGATTTATCTTGGAATGCTTCTTCTGACAACGTAGGCGTTGTAGGCTATTATGTATATAAAAATGGGCAACGTATCACAAACACAACAAATACCTCTATAACAGTATCAGGACTTCAAGCAAATACAACATATGACTTCTACGTTACTGCTTACGATGCCCAAAATAACGAGTCTGATGGTAGTAATGTTGTAGAAGTAACAACTCAACCAGATCCAGATAGTATCCCTCCATCTGCACCAACTAATTTGGCTTATTCAAATGTCACTCAGTTGAGTGTTGATCTTTCTTGGGAGGCTTCTTCTGATAATGTGGGAGTAGAAGGATACAGAATTTATAAAGACGACGCTTATATCGCTTCAACCTCTAATACAAGCTACACTGTAAACGGTTTGTCAGCTGGAACTACATATCAATTTTATGTTAAAGCTTATGATGCAGCTGGAAATCTTTCTGACCCAAGTAATACCGTGACAGTTACAACTCAGCAACCTGATGTCAGCTACTGCGAATCAAAAGGTAAAAATTCATCAGAGGAATGGATAGATAGAGTTGTTGTAGGAGATTTAGATCATTCATCAGGTAATAATGGTGGTTATGCAGATTTTACAAATTATGTCGCTAAAATTTATACAAATAATCCAACAGATATAACAATATATCCTGCTTGGTCTGGAACAGTATATTCCGAAGGTTATGCTGTATGGATAGACTTTAATCACGATGGTGATTTTGATGATCCTGGCGAACAGGTGTTCTCTCATGATCCTACACAGGATAGTCCTATAACTGGTTCATTTACAGTGCCTAATTCTGTTCAGACAGGACAAACAAGAATGAGAATTTCTTTGAAATATAATGGAATACCAACACCTTGCGAAACCTTTGATTGGGGAGAAGTTGAAGATTATACCGTTGATATCCAAAATGGCGGAGATTTAACACCTCCTTCTGCTCCTTCAAATCTTTCAGCTTCAAATATTACTTCAACAAGTGTTAAACTCTCATGGATCGCTTCTACTGATAATGTAGGCGTAGATGGATATAAAATTTATAAAGATGGCTCATTATTGACTAATACTACTGGAACTTCATATACTGTTAATGGTTTGTCTCCTTCTACAACTTATCAATTCTATGTAGTAGCTTATGATGCCGCAGGTAATACTTCTGATCCAAGTAATACAATTTCTGTAACAACACTTGAAGAAGAGGATACCCAAGCTCCTACTGCTCCTACAAATTTGACTTATTCAAATGTTACAGCAACATCTGTAAATCTTGCTTGGGACGCTTCCTCTGATAATAAAGGCGTTCAAGATTATTTGATATTTAAAGACGGAAGTCTTGAAGGAACAACAGCAAATACTTATTACACAGTTTCAGGACTTTCCCCCAATACTACTTATCAGTTCTATGTAAAAGCCAGAGATGCTGCTGGTAATGTTTCTGACCCAAGTAATACAGTGAATGTAACCACTTCAACGTCAGTTAGTTATTGTTCTTCATCTGGTGAAAATGCTTCCGAGGAATGGATCGATAGAGTTGTATGTGGCTCTATTGATAATCAGTCTGGGTCAAATGGCGGTTATGCAGACTTTACAAATCTTTCTACCTCAATGCCGCAAGGAACAAATCAAACTATTACGGTTTATCCTGCTTGGTCTGGTTCTGTTTATAACGAAGCTGTTGCTGTATGGATAGACTGGAACCAAGATGGAGACTTTAACGATAATGGAGAACTTGTATTTACCAGTGAACCTTCTACAACTTCTCCTGTTAGCGGAACATTTACTGTTCCAGCAAGTGCTTTGACAGGAACAACTCGTATGCGTGTATCTATGAAATATAACGATATACCAGATCCTTGCGAAACGTTCCAGTACGGAGAAGTTGAGGATTATACAGTTAGTGTTTCCGCTACTAATGATACACAAGCTCCTACTGCTCCAAGCAATTTGCATGCAGATAATATAACACAAACAACCGTTGACCTCTATTGGGATGCTTCCAGTGATGATGTGGGAGTCGCTAAATATAACATATATAAAAACGGTAGTTTATTGGGATATGTACAATCAACATCTGCACATATTACTGGACTCTCCGCAGGAACAACTTATGAGTTTTACGTTACTGCTTTGGATGCCGCAGGTAATGAATCCTCTGCAAGTAATACTATAAATGTGACTACCGAAGCTGCTTCTACTCAGTATTGTAGTTCAAAAGGTAATAATGCAACAGAGGAATGGATAAAGCGTGTTGTTTTAGGTTCTATTGATAACACTTCTGGACAAGATGGCGGTTATGGAGATTATACAAATTTGAGCACTTCTCTTACGCGTGGTAATACATATACCTTATATGTCGTTCCTGAATGGGCAGGCACTGTATATAAAGAAGCTTATGCCGCTTGGATAGATTATAATCAAGATGGTGATTTTGATGATATAAATGAGCAAATATTCTCCCATTCAGCAACTACTGACTCTTATGTATATGGCTCATTTACAGTGCCTACGAGTGCAGCTTTGGGTAGCACAAGAATGCGTGTATCTATGGAATATAATGCAATACCCGCTGCGTGCGGCAATTTCTCTTATGGTGAAGTTGAAGACTATACAGTAATTATTTCATCATCAAAAGATGCAGTTAGTTCAGTAGCTACAAATAAAAACATTAACATTTATCCTAATCCAGCTACTCAGACAGTTAATTTTGTTATGGATAATACAGGAGATTACGTAGTCTATCTATATAACTCTACTGGTCAGATAGTTAAGAGTTTAAGAGTTTCTTCTGATATAATTCGTTTGAATGTTTCGGAACTTGCTTCTGGGATATATAATGTCAGAATTGTTGGAAATAATGCGGTTTATACTGGCACATTTATAAAACAATGATTTTTGAGTATTCAGGCTCGGGAGAATATCCTGAGCCTGAATTTTTTAGTAAATAATTGAAATTTTGAAAAAAATATTATATTTGCAGCCGAAATTAAACCGGCGTGATGAGGAACTGCCTAAGAGCAGTTTTGAGTAACGCCAAAAATTATTGATATGGAAAGTGTTGACATTAAAGTTCACAAACGTACAGATTTAGGCAAAAAAGCCGCTAAAAAATTGCGTAAGCAAGGTATGGTTCCGGGTGTTTTATATGGCGGCGAAGAAGTAGTTCATTTTTATGCACCGGAAAGTGCATTTAAGCATATTATTTATACTGACCGGGTTTACATTGTCAACCTTGATATTGATGGCAAGGTTTATAAAACTATTCGTAAGGCAACGCAATTCCATCCAGTGACAGATAGGTTGCTTCATATTGATTTTTTGGAATTGCACGAAGGTAAACCTGTTAAGCTTTATGTACCAGTAAAACTTACAGGATTTGCCGAAGGTGTGCGTATGGGTGGTAATTTATTCCAGTTAATGCGTTATATGCGAATAAAAGCTTTACCTAAGCATTTACCAGACCATTTGGAAATTGATGTTACGAATTTAGGTTTAGGAAAATCTTTAAAAGTTGAACAATTGAGTTTTGAAAATATTGAAATACTTGAACCTAAGAGTGCTGTTGTTGCAGTTATAAAACTTACCCGTGCTGCTAAGAGTAAGCAAGCTGCCGAAGCTGAACAACAACAAGCTTCCTCATAATGAAATATTTAATAGTCGGCTTGGGAAATATCGGTAAAGAGTACGAGAATACTCGTCATAATATTGGGTTTAAAATATTGGACGCCCTTGCAGAGGCGTCCGATGTTTTTTTTACGCAGGGTCGTCTTGCCTATTTTGCCACTTTAAAACTTAAAGGTCGTGAGTTGACTTTAATAAAACCTACTACTTATATGAATTTAAGCGGTAGAGCTGTTAATTATTGGCTCAAACAGAAAAAGATACCTTTTGAAAGATTGTTAATAGTAGTTGACGATGTTAACCTTCCGCTTGGGAAAATCCGAATACGTGCTCGTGGTAGTGATGGCGGTCATAATGGAATTAAAGATATTTGTTCGTGGTTAGGAACTTGTAATTTCCCTCGTTTACGTTTTGGTATTGATAAAAATTACGCCCCAGGAGAACAAGCTGATTATGTTCTGGGTCAATGGACTGATGAGGAATGGAAAATTGTACAAGAGCGCATTCCGATAGCAGTTGAAGCTATTAAAAGTTTTGTATTAAATGGTATAGCTCGTACTATGAGCGAATATAATTCCAAATGAAAGAGAAATTACGAATAGATAAATTTTTATGGGCGGTTCGGATATTTAAGACGCGTTCGCAAGCTGCTGAGGCTTGTAGAAAGGGTCATATTTATGTAAATGATGTTCCAGTCAAGCCTTCCAAAGAGATAAAAGTTTCCGATATTATAAAGGTGAAACATAAAGTAATATATAGGCAGTATCGTATTTTAGAGCTCACAGATAAGCGTCTGGGTGCAAAGTTGGTTGGTAATTATATAGAGGAGATAACACCTGAGGAGGATTTACTTAAACTTAAAATGTATTATGAAGCGCTTAGAATTAGTAAGCCTACATTTAAAGGACGACCAACAAAAAAAGCGAGACGTGATATTGAAAGATTTCTCCGAGGGGGTGAGCGAGATTATTGAATATATACGATATTTATTGTTTTTAAAGCGTTAGGGCGGAGGCGGGTTAGACGGTGCGCAGCGAGCGTATGGAGGCGTTTGCGGGCGGAGGCTGAGCGATGGAGCGAAGCCCCACGCACCGCAAAGCGAGGCGAGGCTTAGGTGGGCGTGCTGTCAGACTAAGGCTGCTGCCGCCCACCTTGCCGAGCCGAGTAATTACGCCTCCTCAGCGAGCAAGCACCGGATACAAGCCGTAGCCCGACCTGTTGCCGCTGAAAAGCGAGCAACAGGGAACGCCCTTAAATATAAAAAATATAAAAATGGAAAAATTAAGTCATCAGGTATTTTTCTCAGAGAATATTAAGGAGGATTTGCGTTTGTGGCGGAATAAATATTTAGGTAAAAAAGTTTTTGTAATAACCGATTACAATACACAAAAGTATTGTTTGCCAAAGCTTAGCGAGGCATTGGAGCCTTTTTATCACTATTCTATATCTGCTGGTGAAGTTTATAAAAATATCAACACGGCGATTGATTTGTGGCGTTTTTTATCTAAAAACCTCGCAGACCGTGAGAGTATAGTTGTGAATTTAGGTGGTGGTGTGGTTTCAGACTTAGGAGGTTTTGTTGCTTCTACTTTTAAACGTGGTGTAAAATTTATAAATGTTCCGACTACTCTTTTGGCACAGGTTGATGCTGCTATTGGGGGGAAAACAGGAATAAATTTGGATTATCTGAAAAATGAGGTAGGAACTTTTGCTAAGCCTGAGGCGGTATTTATTGCGCCGGAGTTTTTGGAGACTCTCCCAGAACGTGATTTTATAGCCGGCTATGCGGAAATTGTTAAATATGCTTTAATAAGTAGCCCGGAAATGTGGGAGGAGGTAAAGCGTTCAATGACTATTGAAATGAATATGAAAAATTTAAGTCAGATTATAAGGAAATCAGTGGAGATTAAATTGAAAATAGTTGAAAAAGACCCTTATGAGCGGGATTTGCGTAAAATTCTTAATTTCGGGCATACTTTTGGACATGCTTTTGAGACGTTTTTTAAACTTAAAGGTATTGATATATTGCATGGTGAAGCAGTAGCTATGGGTATTATTTGTGAAATATATTTATCAAATCAGCGTTTTGTGTTTGATTTTCAGAGGGTTTTTGAAATTAGTGAAGTAATATCAAAGTTTTTCCCGACCTATCGTATTCAATATAAAGATTATGATGAAATATATGAAATCATGCTTCATGATAAAAAGAATTCTTCTGGTGAAATTCATTTTACATTGTTGAAGGATATAGGTGATGTGGCTATAAATCAAGTAGTTGAAAAATCTGATATTTATGAGGCTCTAAATTTTTATTCTCAAATACGATAAAAAAAGTTAAAAATTTGTTTTTTTTGAATATAAATTTTTCTTTTGTATTTAGAACAAAAATTTTTTTTAGTCTAAAAAATGACAAAAAAAGAACAAGTACGTTATTTTCTTATAAATATTGCTCAGAGAATATTTTCGCGTTTGGGTTATGATAGAACAACAATGGAGATAATAGCTAGAGAAGCAGGGAAGGGGAAAAGTACGCTTTATTATTATTTTAAAAATAAGGAAGAAATTTTTGCAGCAGTTATAGAGCAGCAGGGTAAAAAAATACAAAATGAACTTTTGAAGATAATCAATCAAAATATTGATACTAGAAAGCTTTTGAAGAAGTATGTGCTGAAACGCTATCAGCTTGTAAATGAGCTTATAAATTATTACAATGTTCTCAAAGATGATTATTTACGGAATATGCCATTGGTAGAGAAATATCGTAAACAGCATGATGAATTTGAATTTATGGCAATAAAAAATATTCTTATAAAAGGGATTGATAGAGAAGAGATAGGTATTGATGAACATAAAATAGACGATGTTGCAATGGCAATAGCCGTAGCAATAAAAGGGTTAGAAATTCCAGTTTTTTTTGATCACGGAATTAGAGAATTTGAGAGTAAAATAGATATGTTGATAGATGTTCTTTTTGATGGAATAGCTAAAAAATAGATGTTCTAATAGTTCATATTTTTTTTACTATTTTTTAGACCATAAAACGAATTTAGTCTAAAATTCAAAAAATATAATTATGAAAAAGTATTTGTCTAAGTTTACTTTAAACCTTGCTGAAAATATCGTCAAGTTTAAAGTTCCAATTTTTCTGATAGTGCTTATTTTGACGGTTTTGTTTGGTTATTACGCTACTGAAATCAAGATAGATTCTGATATTTTAAATTCTTTGCCCAATGATGATAAATATGCAAAGTTGTATAAAGAGATAGGCAATAGATATGAAAGTAATTTAGCAGTTATGGTAATATTGGAAACGGATAATGTTTTGCAGCCAAAAGTTTTAGAGGATATTCGCACAATAACAGATACTATTGGGGATATAGACGGAGTATCAACAGTTTCAAGCCTTACTAATATCATAAACATTAAAAGCTCACAATGGGGTTTAGAAATAGGTAAATTAGTTGATGAATATAATTTGCCTAAAACTGATAAACAGTTGGATTCATTGGCAAAGATAATTTTTAACGATGATATGTATAGAGGGGTAATAGTTTCTGAGGATACATCTGCTACGATGATAGTTGCTAATTTAAAACCAGACGCAGACAAGCAGAAAGTAGCACGTGAAATTGAACAAAAAGTTAAAAGTCTAAATTTGAAGGAAAAAGTATATTTTACAGGCATACCTGTTTTACTTGAACAGACTAATAGCATAATATTTAGAGACTTATTTAGATTATTACCCATAGCCACCTTAGTGATAATATTCATTTTGTTTTTAGGTTTTAGAAGTTTTAGGGGAGTAATCTTGCCTTTGTTAATAGTTGCTATTTCTATTATATGGACAGTTGGTATTATGGCTATTGTAGGCTCTAAATTTACCATTGTCTCCGATATTATTCCGGTAATCCTTTTAGCATTAGGCAGTGCTTATACTATACACATTTTAAACAAAATAAATAAGCAAAAGGAGTATGAAGGGAGAAAAAAGCTTGTAATAGCATTATCGGTTATTTTAATTCCGGTATTTTTAGCATACATTACGACAGCTTTTGGGTTTATATCTTTTATTTTTGGTTCTTATCTACTTAGTATAAAAAATTTTGGAATTTACACAGCCATAGGTATTACCTTAGCTTTTGTACTGTCTGTATTATTAGTTCCTGCGTTTTTAGATTTATTTAAATCTTATGAAAGTCATGATAAATCGGATAGTGGACAAAAGGGAAGTTTTTCTCTTAGATATATTGCGAAAAGTGTTATTAAGAAGCCTAAGTATTATATAGGATTTTGGCTAATATTGGCATTGTTGAGTGCTTTATGGATTGGCAAAATACAGCGCCGTGTTGATATGTTGAGCTATTATAAAAAGGGTAGTAGTGTGCGAGTGGCTCAGGAGGTTGTAGATAAAAAATTTGGAGGTGTTACGCCTGTATTTGTTCTGTTTGATGGGGATGTTCAATCTCCTGAATTTTTAAAGATAATGAAAACTATTGAGGATACGATTAAAGCTAATCCGTATGTGAATTATACTATGTCTGTTGCGGATTTAATTGCACGAATGAATAATGCTATGGGAGAAGGCTATAAAATACCATCCGAGCGTGATAAAATAGAACAATTGTGGTTCCTATTAGATGGGCAAGATATTATGCCTCAGTTAGTTAATGATGATTTGACAGAAGCTGTTATTCAAGCGCGTTTTGGAAGTTTAGACACAAAGCTTAATAACAATTTTGCTTCTTTTCTTGAAAAAATAGCTCAAAAATATAGTTCTGATAGCATAAAAATAACCGTCACGGGTATGCCGTATATATACAGGAGTTTGGATAGAAGTTTGATACGCAGCCAGTTTATAAGTCTATTACTTGCGATTGTTTTAATGTTATTTATTGTTTCTTTGACTATGTGGTCTTTTCGCAGTGGTTTGCTTTCTTTAATCCCTCTTGTAATAACTATAATTATCTCTTTTGGTTTTATGGGGTTTGTGCATATTCCATTAGATATTGTAACAGTCTTAGTTGCAAGTGTGACTATGGGCGTCGGGATTGATTATGCTATCCACGTAATTAGTCATTATAATACTTATCGCTCTGAGGGTTTAGATATAGAAGCGGCTATTGAGGAGACTATAAAAACCACTGGTACAGCTATTTTGATAAATGTTTTTGCTGTTGCCTTTGGATTTTTGACTTTATTATTTTCCAATTTGGCTCCTTTGCGCCATTTCGGCTTGATGATGGCTTTAACTATGATAATTGCAGGTTTTGCCTCTTTGACATTTTTAACAGCGACTATTGTTCTCATTGATAGGAAAAAGAGTTCTCTTGATAAAAAATGATAATTATGAAACAGCTTATTAGTCTGTGTATCATATTATTACAAATGCCTATTTGGGCACAACAATGGGTATTGCGTGAAAATCAGCAAGGAATAAAGGTTTGGACTCGTAATGAAAATGGGAAAATTGAGGTTAAAGCCCAAACTTTCGTAAATGCCTCTGTGCGAGATGTTTTATCACTAATAGAAAAGCCCTCTACTTATCATCTGTGGGTAGATATGGTTAGTAAAGCTAAACTATTATCTTATGGAAATGAGAAGTTTACAGTATGGTATTTAATTGATATGCCTTGGCTTTTTTCTGACAGAGATTTTGTTTTGGATAATATTCTTGCTCATAATGGAGATACAATAATTGTCAAACTCAAAAGTGCCCCAGATAGATATCCTAAGCAGAAAAATATTGTAAGAGTACAAGATGCTTATGGGAAATGGATTTTATTTCCTTACGGTAAGCGTACGTTTGTCTCTTATCAGTTCTATGCCGATATGCAATTGCCTGTTTCTAATTCCTTAATAGAAATATTGTCTGTTTCTGCACCTTTTAATACTTTTCAAAATTTAAAAACAATGTTAAATCATAAAAAATAAGAGCTATGAGAACAAAATTTTCTTTAATTGTAATTATGTTTCTTGTTTCATTTTTGTTTCAAACAAAAGCCCAGACGGCATCATCTGTATTACAAAAGGTTGATGAAATAACCTCTGCACCCAAAGATTTAAACCAGAAGCTTGTTATTACTTTAATAGATAAAAAAGGACGTAAGCAAGTGCGTAAAGCATTATTTTGGCAAAAAGGAACTCAAAAACGTTTGTTCAAATTTACTGAGCCTGCTTCCTATAAAGGTATTGCTTTCCTTTCTTTACCTAATAATGTGATGTATTTATATATGCCTGCATATGGTAAAGAAAGACGAATTGCTTCAAGTGTGAAAAACCAAAAGTTCGCTGGCACAGACCTCTCCTATGATGATATGGAAGCTAAAAAATATACTGATAAATATAAGGCTGTAAACTTGAAAGTTGAAGGCAACTATTATATTCTGACATTAACCCCAAAAGCTAAATCTGCTTATTCCAAAATAATTTTGAAGGTAAATAAATCTGATTACTTGCCTGTTTATACAGAAATGTATGATAAAGCAGGTCATAAAATTAAAACTATGGAAACGACTTTTAAAAAGCAAGGGAAATATTGGATTGCACAGAAGATTGTAGTTAAAGATTTGAAACGAAATCATTCTACTATCTTAGAAAATATTGAAACTCAGTTTGATACTAATCTCTCTGATGATATTTTTACTGTGAGAAATATGAAACAATAAATCTAAAAATATAAAGCTATGAAAAAACTTAGTTTTTTCCTGATAAGCTTGGCTTTTTTCTATTGTCTTGTCTCTGATGTATATGCTCAGGGAGATTCTAATGCTCTGCAAATAACAGGCTATTTAATGTCTGACCAGAGAATACTTACTGATAATGCTAAATGGTTCTGGAATGAAAATCGCCTGAATATAGCAATGGACAAAAAATTATCCGGAGCATTGGATTTTCATACTCAATTGTGGATTAGAAATATTGGCTTTCCTTCTGTTCATAATTTGAATATGCTATCTAATAAGCATAATATCAATTATTTAGATTTGGAACTTAGGGAGTTTTATGTTAAAGTATATAATTTTTTAGTGCCAAATTTGGATATGACCATAGGTCGTCAGAT
This sequence comes from uncultured Bacteroidales bacterium, assembly GCA_964637235.1. GTDB lineage: Bacteria > Bacteroidota > Bacteroidia > Bacteroidales > S143-33 > CAZWVR01. The sequence goes on from CAZWVR010000004.1 coordinate 32,036, forward strand.
AATAGAATGGGGCACTGCTGATAAAATTAATCCAACAAGTAATGTTTCTCCCTATGATTATGAAGATATTTTGGATTTTGGGCGTAAGCGGGGTAATGAAGCTCTGAATTTAGTTTATACTTTTGGGAAAAATAAAGATTTTTATTTACAAGGAATATGGGAGCCATTTTTCCGCCCTGATAATTTGCCTATATATCCTTATTCACAGCTATTGAGTTTTTCTCCTAAAAGTTTACCTGCAATGTCTCTATTAGCTTATTCAGATTCGTTAATTATGCCTTCGTATTCTCTTAAAAATTCTATTGCTGCATTTAAATTAAAAGGATTTGCTTTTGGCACAGATTGGTCATTGAGCTATATTTATACATTTGACGGTTTGCCTATGCCTTATCAGGCTGATTACTATATGATAAGTCCGAATACTTTGAATTTGAATTTAAAAATGACTTATTATCGTGAACATATTATTGGAGCGGATTTTTCAACAAATATATTTGGTGCCGGATTCTGGGGAGAAGCTGCCGCTTTTATCCCAAAAAAGGATGTGTCTTTTTCAGCATTTTTGCATACACCAAATCCAATTATGCCATTACAAAAACTTGCAGATAGTATTATTTTGCAAAAAAATAAACCTTTTTTTAAATACGTAGTAGGTTTTGATTATAACTTTCCTTATGATTTTTATATTCATCTGCAATATGTTCACGGTTTTACTTTCGAGAGAGGAGCAGATAATCTAAATGATTATTTTTTCTTTAATCTTGATAAATCTTTATTTTATGGCAAATTGAAGCTTAGTCCTGCTACTGTGGCATTTATCGTAAATGATTGGAATGATATCGCTAATAATTATGTTTTTGCTTATTTTCCGAGCTTGGTTTATAAGCCTGTGGAGGATTTAGAACTGAATTTATCTGGTGCTTATATAACTGCTAAGGGAGATCAAATATTTGCTAAATTGAAAGATTGGAATATGGTGCAGTTTCGTGTTAAATATTATTTTTAATTTTTGGGCGTTCCCGCCGCTGACGCAAAACCCTCGCTACGGCGGTCGGGTGCTCCGCTTATATTCGGCTGTGGCTCGCAGGTGGCACTAATTCGCTCGGCTCATTAAGGCGGAACGGCAGCAGGCTGACGCCTGTCAGCACGTCCGCCTAAAATTCGCCTCGCTTTGCGGTGCGTGGGGCTTCGCTCTACGCTCAGCCTCCGCCCGCAAAGTGCCACAATTCTGCTCGCCTTCGCCTCATATCGCTTCGCCCCCTAACGCAGAACATACATTAAAATTTATACACTATTGCATTAATGTTCATACCTGCCCCTATTGAGGTAAATACTGCGTAATCACCTTCTTTGAGTGTATGACCTTCCATTTTACCACGAAGTATTAAATCTAACATTGTTGGTATTGTAGCCACTGAGGAATTTCCAAGCCATCCTATGGTCATTGGCATTATTTCCGGTGGAAATGTCTTATATCCATATAATCTAAATAGTCTTTTTACTATTGCACTGTCCATCTTTTCATTTGCCTGATGAATTAGTATTTTTTTTATTTTTTCTAATGGAACACCGGCTTTATCAATAGCTTTTTTTACAACATCTGGAACATTCTTTAATGCATATTCATATACTTTATGACCGTGCATCTTGGTGAAAAAATTATGCTCCCCTTTATAATCAGGATTTAATGAATGATTATTGTATATATAAAATGCTTCATTATAGGCATCATTGCGTGTTTGATGGGAGACTATTCCTATCGGTTCTTCACTTTCTACAGCTTCTAAAATTGTTGCACCCGAACCATCTGCAAATATCATTGAATCTCTATCGTGTGGATCCATAAAATAGGATAAAACTTCTGCTCCTATGATAAGTGCTCGTTTTACCTCGCCGGATTTTATATAGTAATTAGCTATTGTCATTGCTAATATCCAACCCGGGCAGCCAAAAACTACGTCATAAGGTATACAGTATGGATTTTTTATGCCTAAATAATGTTTTACTCTTGCTGCAAGGGCTGGAACCATATCTGAATGTCTATTTTGATCTGCATCTCCGTAATTGTGAGCTAAAATAATTAAATCTATACTCTCCGGATCAATACCTGCATTTTCTATAGCTTTACGTGCTGCTTCTGTGGATATATCTGAATTTTTTTTACCTTCTTCCACATAGCGCCGTTCTTTTATTCCTGTTATCTCGTAAAATTTTTGTATCGTCTCCTCAGGAGATTTTTCTATCCGTTTACCGTATGTTTCAAAAAAATCATTGTTTATAAAATCTTCGTTTTTTATTACTCGCGGGGCTATATAACTACCAGTTCCGATAATTTTTGAATAGATTTGTGCCATAACAGAAGTTTTTGATTGCCAAAGGTATAAAAAAAAATATTTTCTAAACATTTTTCTGATTACTGATCTCTCTTTTTTTATGATTTTATCAAAATTTTTTTGGAAATAACAGGCTTTTTATTTTTATTTTTGCAAAAATGAAATTTTTGTTCAGAATTCTAACCTTTGGGCTTTTGTTTTTTGTTTTTTCTGCTTGTTATAGAAAAACTCTCCCTGAAAATATTCATACTCTAAGTCTTGTCAATTCCATAGCTATTTTACGAATCTCCGATTTTTCCAAACCTGAAATTGTCTATTATAACGATGATATACCTATGGAGGATTATTATGACGAATATTATGATGATGAGGATAATCAACTGAATTTCAATGTGAAATTGCTGAATAATGAAGTCCTTGTATATGATTATTCCTCAGTGCAATTAAATATGCCTTCTTCTGTAATAAGAAATTTTAGTTTTGACTTAGATAGTTCCGATATGTTCGGAAAAAAAGATGTTTTTCATTTTAAAAATTTAAAATTTGCGTTAAATTATTCTAATGTAATTTTGAATGATATTCAAGCAGATACTATAAGGCTTCATATGCAGGGGAAAAGCTATTTTATAATTGATAAAGGTCGCTCAAAGCTTTTTTCTATAACAGCCTCTGGGAATAGTCAATTTGTTTCACATTCTTTTAGCGCTAAAAATTTTTATATTGATTTAATGGATAGCGCACGAGCAACTATTAGTTATTTTGATGAGGTTAGAGGTCGAATTTCAGGTAATTCTGAGCTAATAATAGATAGCGCTGATACTTCTAAGGTGCATATTGTAGTGAATGATAATGCCAAAATTATTTTTAAAAATTGAAAATAGTTTGTTGTTTCTCGCTATGCTTATAAATTTAGCATAAAATATTACCTTTGCAAAAAATTTTAATATGGTCGAAAAATATACAGAAGATACTATAAAAACATTAGATTGGCAGGAACATATCCGCCAAAGACCAGGAATGTATATAGGTAAATTAGGCGATGGCAGTTCTCCCGATGATGGTATTTATGTGCTTATTAAAGAAGTTATGGATAATGCTGTTGATGAATTTATGATGGGCTTCGGAAAAATTATTGAGCTGGAAGTAGGCGATGGATATGTAAAAGTAAGAGACTACGGTAGAGGAATTCCTTTGGGAAAAGTGCTTGATGTTGCCTCAAAGATGAATACCGGTGCTAAATACGATTCCAGAGTTTTTAAAAAGACTGTCGGCTTGAACGGTGTCGGAATAAAAGCTGTAAATGCACTTTCTAAGCGCTTTATTATAAAATCTATACGCGATGGTAAGCTTAAAGCTGTTGAGTTTCGTAAAGGTTTACTTTATCGCGATTATCCATTGACTGATACTGACGAAAAAAATGGTACAGAAGTATATTTTGAACCTGACGAGACACTTTTTGTAAATTACCGTTTCCGACATTCCTTCATTGAACAGATGGTTAAAAATTATGTTTATCTAAATTCTGGTCTTAAAATAAAGCTAAATGGCGTTATTTATGAATCAAAAAATGGTTTATTAGATCTTTTACAGGAGAAAATAACATCAGAGTTGCTTTATCCGATTATTCATTTGAAAGGCAAAGATATAGAAATAGCTATGACGCACGGGATGCAGTATGGCGAAGAATATTATAGCTTTGTTAACGGACAATATACTTCGCAGGGTGGAACTCATCTATTGGCTTTTAAAGAAGCTGTTGTAAAGGCTATACGAGATTTCTTTAAAAAAGATTTCCACGTCTCTGATATACGTATGTCTATTATTGCTGCTATAAGTATAAAAGTTGAAAATCCTGTTTTTGAGTCTCAAACAAAAACTAAGCTCGGTTCAAAATATATGTATCCCGGTGGTCCTTCAATTCGTCAGTATGTGATGGATTTTATAACAAAGTATCTTGACGATTATCTCCATAAAAACGAAGAAACTGCAAAAGCTATACTTGCTAAGATTCAAGACGCTGAAAAAGAACGAAAAGCTATTCAAAGCATCAAGAAAATAACTAAACTTAAAAATCGTAAAATTTCATTGCATAATAAAAAATTAAGAGACTGCGATGTCCATTATAATACAAATCACCCGCGTAGAGAAGAATCTACTATTTTTATTACAGAGGGAGATTCTGCAAGTGGCTCAATTACAAAAGCTCGAGATGTGACCACACAAGCTGTTTTTAGTTTGCGCGGTAAACCTCTTAATACTTATGGTTTGAGTAAAAAAGTTATATACGAAAATGAAGAGTTTAACCTTCTGCAAGCAGCTTTGAATATTGAGGAAGGACTGGAAAATTTGAGATATAATCGTATTGTAATCGCAACCGACGCCGATGTAGATGGTATGCATATTCGGTTGCTTTTAATTAGCTTTTTTTTGAATTTTTTCCCTGAACTTATAAAACAAAATCATCTATTTGTTTTGCAAACACCTCTTTTCAGAGTTAGAAATAAACAGAAAACTATTTATTGCTATTCGGAGGAGGAGAAACAAAAAGCACTTCAAGAATTAGGAAACAATGCAGAAATAACCCGTTTTAAGGGACTTGGTGAAATTTCTCCCGATGAATTTAAAAATTTTATAGGTAAGGATATGCGTCTTGAACCTGTTCGTATAACACAAAAAGATGCAATAAATGAATTATTGAAATTCTATATGGGGAAAAATACACCTCAACGTCAGGAATTTATTATCAATAATTTACGTGTAGAGGAAGAATATTCCCCAGAAATCTGACTTTATGAATTTTATTGATATATGGAAAAAGCTAAACCTAAAATAATTATCACCGGCGGAGGTACTGGTGGGCACGTATATCCTGCCATAGCCATAGCTGATACTATTCGTAAGAAAAGACCTGATGCCGAAATATTATTCGTAGGAGCAAAAGGGAAACTGGAAAGTGTTAAAGTGCCTCAGGCAGGATATAATATTATTACTTTGCCTGTAAAAGGGCTTCCAAGACGTCTGAGTATCAAGGCTTTGGTGAGTTTCTTAGATTTTATTATTAGCATTTATAAAGCAAAAAAAATAATTAAAAGCTTTAAGCCCAATATTGTTATTGGCGTAGGTGGTTATGCAAGCGCACCTATTTTATATGCCGTGCGAAAAAAAAATATTTGCATTTTTTTACAAGAACAAAATTCTTTTCCTGGTCTTACAAATAGATATTTTGCAAAATATGCTAATAAAATTTTTGTTGCCTATGAAGGGTTGGAAAAATGGTTCCCTACTGAAAAAATAATTTATAGTGGTAATCCTGTGCGTAATTTCTACGAAAATATGCCTTCTAAGAAAAAAGCTTTGGAGTATTTTAATTTTAAAGACAATATCCCTACGATTTTCTTAACTGGTGGTAGTCTTGGCTCTGAAACTTTAAATTTAAGCGTTCTGAAAAATATTGATTTGATACTCAACAATAATATTCAATTTATATGGCAAACCGGAAAAATTTATTACAATCGTATTATGAGCCAACTCAAAGATAAACATTTACCTAATATTGTCATTAAACCGTTTATTGATAATATGATTTATGCGTATACCGCAGCAGACTTAGTGATAGCTCGCGCTGGTGCTATCACAGTTTCGGAACTCGCCATTTTACATAAGCCTGTTATCTTTGTCCCTTCTCCTAATGTTGCAGAAGATCATCAGAGGAAAAATGCTTTGGCATTAGTTCAGAAAAATGCTGCATTGATAATTGATGATAACCAAGCTCCCCAAAAACTTATAAAAACCGCCATAGAAATTGTGCATAATCCTGAAAAATTACGCAAATTATCAGAAAATATAGCTCTTTTTGCTAAACCACAAGCCGCAGATACTATTGTTGATTTTATCCTTAGTTGTTTAGAACACTAAATTTTTTTATTTTTGATAACAACAAAAAAGTTCTAATTATGAAACCAAAAATCCCTTTATTGTTGCTATTTATTGGACTGATTACTTTTATTTTTTCTTGCCAACAATCTCAGAAGGTTAATACCGACGTATATACGACCGCGCTTAAATTGTCCGATAAAATTATTGATGTATATCTGACTATTGATAAAATAAATGAAAATACTTATTACCGCCAAAGTTTAGCCTCTATTCTCACAGATTCAGGTAAAACAATAGCTTTTAAACCTATATTACGCAATAAAAATGACATTGAAATAATAATGGCTTATAAAGACTATCTCTCTGATGTTTATTCTAAAATCACTAATAATGAAAATATTTCAGATGCCACTGTGAAAGCAGATGTAAAAGCATTGTTAACGCTTGTAGATAGCTTACATCCAAATGTTTATTCACGAAAAATTGAAAAAATTTCTGCTTTGATATCAAATCCAAATATCAAATTTGATATCTTGACATATTATGTGGTAGATTTACTATCAGATATCCTTTATTCTGATGTTAAAAAATGGGTGAGTTCGGTAGATAGCGCTTATAATGTATATGCATATAAGCTTGATAGAATACCTATATCTGTTTTTGATATGCAAAAATTGCAAAAATATATATATGAGCCTTATAAGGGAAATAAAAAACTTGTAGAAATCTATAAACAAAATCTAAAACAAGAGGCAATGATATATAAAAATAAATTTAAAGATAAAGCAACTGGCGCTTATATTGCTATGAAGGACTTTAAAGAATTACTTTTAGAACTTCATAATGCTAATCCTGATATGAGTTTCGTTTATTATAAACTTGCTAAAATCAAAGCTTATACAAACAAAAAAGTTATTCGTAATGACGAAAAATAAAGACAAAAGAAATATATATTTTATAGGCATTGGCGGAATTGGTATGAGCGCTTTGGCTCGATATTTTATAGATATGGGGTATAAAGTAGCTGGTTATGATAAAGTCCGTACTCAAATTACTGATGATCTGGAAAAATTAGGTGCTAAAATCTATTATCAGGACGATATAGCTTTGATACCAAAGCCATTTAAAGATAAAGATTTCACTACTGTTATCTATACACCGGCAATCCCTCCGGAAAATACTATCCTTTCTTTTTTTAAAAATAATGATTTTGAGGTAAAGAAACGTTCAGATATATTAGCAGATATAACTCGTGAAAATAAAACAATTGCTATCGCTGGAACACACGGTAAAACTTCAATATCTGCTATGATTGCACATATTTTATATGAAGCAGGTATCCTGAAAGCTGGTTTTATCGGTGGAATTGTCAATAATTATAATTCTAACTATATAAAAGGAAAAAATACTGGTTTTGTGGTCGTGGAAGCCGACGAATATGACAGAACTTTCTTAAAATTAAGCCCAGATATTGCCCTTGTTAGTGCCTTAGATATTGATCATCTTGATATATACAAAAATAAAGAAAATTTAACACAAGCCTTTGAAAATTTTTTAAAACTGGTACCAGAAAATGGTTTAAAAATCCTTAATAAGCAAATTTCATTGAACATAGAAAAATATTATACTTATTCTGGAACTGCTCCTGCTGATTTTTATGCAGATAACCCTTTTATTTTTAAGGGAATACAGGAATTTAATATTTATACCCCCGAGGGAATTATAGAAGATGTGCAGCTTGCCCTACCGGGACGCGTAAACGTTGAAAACGCTATTGCAGCAGCTTCTATTGCTACTCTTTTACGTGTAGATCCAGATACTATTGCAGATGCTCTTTATTCTTTTAAAGGTGTTCAGAGGCGTTTCCAAAAACTTTTTGATAATGGTAAGAAAATTTTTTATACAGATTATGCACATCTGCCCCAAGAAATTAGTGCTCTTAAACAGGCAATAGAAGAATTTTATATCAATAGAAAAATTTTGGCAATATTTCAACCTCATTTATATTCTCGTACTAAGGATTTGGCAGATGAATTTGCCGCTGTTTTAGATACATTCCCAAATGTCATTTTGGCACCTATATATCCTGCCAGAGAAAAACCTATTCCAGGAGTTGATTCTGACTTGATACTTAGAAAAATGAAAAATAAAAATGCCCAAGTTATTCCTTTATCCCAAATTCCTCAGAAAATAAAAAATTACGATTTTGATATAATTTTGACAATTGGAGCTGGCGATATTGTTAATATTAACCCACAAATAGTACAGATACTAACATCTTTATAGTATGAAAAAGTTTTTGAGAAAATACAGAAGATTGTTGATTTTTTTACTTATTCTTGGTTTGATTATTGTTTCCATTATTTTGCAAAGAAATTATTCTCAAACTCTTTGTACTGATTTGGTGATTAAAATAAAAAATAAAAAACAAGCACCTTTTATTGACGAAAATTATGTGAAAGCCTATCTTTATAAAGTATTGAAAACTCCTGTAATAGGAGTACCTTTTTCAAAAATAGATATGAATAAATTGGAGAAAGATTTTTTGAAAAATCCATATCTGAAAAGTATTCAAGTATATAGGGCTAAAAAAACAAAAATTTTCATAGAAATAGAACAAAGAGTACCTATGGTCTGCTTTTTGTATAATGATGGCAAATGCTTTTTTGTTGATACTCAGGGTGTTATAATGCCGAATATGAGAGGAAAGCCTGTATATGTTCCTATTGTCAGTGGATATATTGAACCAAAAATAAATTTTTCGGATTTAAAAAAAATAACCATTTTTGCAGATAATAAGGTAAAGAATACTTTACTTGGAAAATTGTATTTTTTAGTTAAAAAAATAGAAGCAAATGACGATTTGAAGGGACTTATAGATCAATACTATGTGGATGAAAATAAAAATTTAATATTGATAAGCAAAGTCGGAGATTTTAAAATTTTTTTTGGAAAAATGAATAATATTGAAAATAAAATAACGAAATTAAAAGTTTTATTTAAAGAAATTTTACCTAAAAAAGGATGGGCAAAATATTCTCGGTTTAATTTTGACTATAAAAATCAAATAGTTGCTGAAATAAAATAAAACCTATGAAGCAAATTGCAGTAATAGATATAGGTACAACAAAAGTTGTAGCCATTGTAGCGCAAAAAAATCAAGATAATAAGATACAAATTCTAGGATATGGACAAAGCACTTCTCGCGGTATCGTAAATGGTATAATAAGAAATATTCCAGAGGCTTTGGAAGCTATTAGAGAAGCAGTACAAAAAGCTAAATCACAAGCAGGAGACTTCTCAGAAGTTTATATCGGTATAGCAGGACATTATATTAGAAGCGAAAGCGTTACTCATTTTGTCGTCGTAGAAACAGAAAAAGTAACTAAAAATGATATGCAACGACTTTTAAGTCAGGCATATAGTATGGCAGTTTCAGATGATGAGAAAATTATACACGTGATACCTCAGGAGTATATCATTGACGATAAAGAATATACTGATAATCCACTGATGATGCCAGCTAAGAAACTTGGGGCTAATTTGCTTTTAATTAAAGGGAAGGAAACAGCTTATAGAATTATAGAGAGTATTTTATCACAACTTAATATTACAGTTAAAAAAATTGTTTTGGAACCATTAGCCGCGGCAGCTGCTGTACTTGATAAGGACGAAAAAGAAAGTGGAGTCGCACTTGTGGATATAGGAGGCGGTACTACTGACCTTATAATATTTAAAGATGGAAAAGTTAGACAAACTACAATAATACCTTTCGGAGGCAATAATGTAACAAATGATATTGCCAAAGGCTTACAAATAACTGCTGCCCATGCAGAAAAAATAAAAGTTGAATATGCATATTCTATTGTGCCTATACCAGCAGATAAAAATAAAGAAATATCTATTTCTGGTATAGCTGGTAGAAAAAATAGAAAAACTAATGTGGAAAAAATCTCTAAAATAGCATTTGCGAGAATGCTCGAAATTGTAGATACTATTAAATTTAGAATTGAAGAATGGGAGTTGCGTGATCAATTAAATGCTGGGATTACGATTACAGGAGGCGGTTCTTTACTAAGAGGTACCGAAACTCTTTTTCGATTTCGTACTGATATAGATACTAGAATAGCACAACCTGATTTGAATAATTTTGTTAATATATCGGAATACGAATTTTTGAAAAATCCACGCTATGCTACTGTAATAGGTTTGATATTAACAGCTTTTCAAGATTATGATAAAAATGAAAATCTAAAACAGCAAAATAATAAAGATGCATCGCAAGAGGGAACCGAGCAAAGCGAACAAGAAAATACAAAACATAAAGATTTCTTTAATCGAATATGGAGCTCTATAAAATCATTTTTTATAGATAATTCTGATGAAAATTTAAACTAAACAATTATGATTGAATTTGTTACAGATAAAAAATTTGATTTTAAAGATATTATTAAGGTAATTGGTGTCGGAGGAGGTGGCACCAATGCAGTAAATAATATGTATCGTTCTGGCATTGAGCAAGTTAGCTTTGTTGTATGTAATACTGACCGTCAATCTTTGGATAATAGCCCTGTTCCTATAAAGATACAATTAGGGGTAAGTTTGACAGAAGGTTTAGGTGCCGGTAATAATCCTACACATGGTATGAATGCAGCACGTGAAGCACAAGAGGAACTGCGAGAAATGATGGACGGGGCAAAAATGGTATTTATAACAGCTGGTATGGGAGGTGGTACCGGTACCGGTGCAGCACCTGTAATTGCCCAAATCGCTAAAAGTTTGAATATCTTGACAGTAGCAGTAGTCACTATCCCATTCTCTTTTGAAGGAGAAAAACGTATTCGCCAGGCAATTGACGGTATGCGTCAATTACAGCAGTATGTTGATGCTATGATAGTTATTGATAATAACAAAATTTTAGACCTGTATGGAGATTTAGGTATATCTGAGGCTTTTGCTAATGCAGATTCCGTTTTGCTCGATGCTGTAAAAAGTATCGCAGAAATTATTACTGTACCGGGTTATATAAATGTGGATTTTGCTGATGTCCAAACTGTCCTTACTAATAGTGGAGTCGCAATTATGGGTAGTGCACTCGGTAAAGGCAAGGATAGAGCACTTGAAGCTGCTAAAAAATCTATTAACTCTCCTTTGCTTAATATTGATAATTTTTCTGGGGCAAAAAAATTATTGGTTAATATAACTCACCCCAATAAATTTACAACTAGCGAGATGCATACAATTATTACATATTTACAAGATGAACTCGGTAAAAATAGAGCTGATATTATTTGGGGTAATGTTAAAGATGACAATATGGCGCAGGATGAAGTTAGAGTCACTGTTATCGCTACTGGTTTTAATGCTAATGTAATTCCTGACGTTGAGGAGATTTTACGTGATAAAAGAAAAGATATTACTGAAAAATATTTTGATTATCAAGATGATATTAAATCTGAGCAAGAGTGGGAAACTATTATAATGAAAACTATTAAAGCTCAAAAATTGCAGTATATAGAAAATTATACTGAACCAAATATTATAAGAAAGTTTTCCGAAGAACCGGCTTATCTCCGTTTGAATATGGGAGAAAGCTTCTTTTTAAAAAGTGATAACTAATACTGTTCTAATTTTTTGCCTTAAAGTATTATTCTATCTAAAAGTTAGAAATGAAAATAATAGCAATTGGTCAGAACTATATAGATCATATTAAAGAAATGGGAGCTTCAATCCCTACCCAGCCAGTATTTTTCCTGAAACCAGAAACTGCATTATTGAGGAATAACCAGCCTTTTTATTATCCTGAATTCTCTAATGAAATCCATTACGAAGTAGAGTTGGTTATCCGAATTTCTAAAATGGGTAAGTATATTCATAAACAGTTTGCTCATCGTTATTTTGATGAGATAGGAATAGGAATAGATTTTACTGCAAGAGATATACAAAGAGAAGCTAAACAGAAAGGTTTGCCGTGGACAAAAGCCAAAGCTTTTGATTTTTCTGCTCCTGTTAGTCCTAAATTTTTGCCTAAAACTACTTTTAAGAGCCTTTCGGATATAAATTTTAGATTAGAATTAAATGGCAAAATTGTTCAGAAGGGCAATACTGCAAATATGCTTTTTGATTTTGAAACCCTTATTTCTTATGTTTCTCAGTTTATTACCTTCAAAAGCGGTGATTTAATATTTACAGGAACTCCTTCGGGTGTGGGAGAAGTAAAACCCGGCGATAGATTGCAGGCATATATTGAGGATATCTTGCTATTGGATTTTGAGGTTAAGTAATCTCTATTTGAATTTCTCAAAATATATCTGTTTTTTATCTGTTTGTATAAATGCAATCTCTATTAGTTTGTTATCCGATAATAGGGGAATTATAATAGTTTTTTCAGTGCTGAATATTTTACCACATGAATAGAGACGGCTTATTGGATATATTTTACTAATTTTCCCGTGTCTATTTACTACAATAGCCATTAAACCTGAATATATTTTATCCTGAAATTTTTCTGTTTGGGCATTCGTAAATATGAAATAGCTATTGTCTATAAATTCAATATGTTTTATTTCTCCTTCTATTTTAACATTCCCTGTTTTTGTCAGAGTATCTTGATATTCATATAAACTGAGTAAACTGCTATCTTGATTTGATCGTGTTATAAAATAAAATGATTTTTTGTTTGTATCCTGATAGAAATATATGATATTTTTATCAAAATTGAAGTTTAGAATTTGAGAAAACTCATTATTTCCTGTTATTATAATATAGTTTGTCGTTTTTTTCAATAGAGCTGTAATACCAAGCCTATATTTTTGACAATATACAAAATGATAGTTTTTAAGTCCGGGATATATAAAATTACAACTGCTATCTATTTCTACAGCAATGAAAGGCTCTGTGTATAAAGATGATTTTTTTTCATATCCGCATAGAAACCTCTGTTGCTTATTGTGTATAATTTTTACTATATATTTGCCATTGGGCATATTTGAAACTGCTGTATTGTAGTTTTGTATTATTTTTAATTCCTTAGCACAAGGATTTGTGTCATTTTTTATATAGTTTTCATATAGTTGTTTAATTGTCGTTTTTAGAGTATCGTATAGTGATATAATTATTGCTTTTTGTTCTTTTGGATAGTGCTGCAAATTTGTATAGCTACCATAGAATTTAGCGAAAAATTTTTGATATTTTTTGTAGTTTATTGGAGTGATTTTCTGTGCTGTTAAAATTAGGTAGTTTTGGGCGGTATCATATTTTTGTTTAACAATTAAAAAATATTGAATACCTTCTTGTAGGTAGTTATAATTTTTGAGTTTTTCTGTGAAATATAATAGTTGTGCTTTTATAAGTTCAAATTTTAAAAGAGGAATAATCACCGAATTTGGATCTGTTTTATTTATTTGAGTAATTAGCGGATTGAGATTTATTATAGGTATAGAGTTAAGAGTATCAGCATATTTTTGTAGTGTTTTCAGCAGAATATATTTTTCTTCAATCAATTGTTTCATATTTGCGATTTCATTGTCTAATTTGGAAGTTATTTTTTTTGCCCATTCTTTGTAATCTAATATGCTGATCGTGTCTGAGCAGAATCTTATTGTATGTATTTTTTCGGGGTATTTTTGAATATGAAGCAGTTTTAATGTTGGTGTTTTGCCATTGGTTATATTGCTGTAATTTATTTTATAGAATTCGAAGAAATAAAGGCAGGAATCAAATTCAGATATAAGTTTTTGTAAAATAGGCTTAGTCGTTTCTCTTGGAGCTAAAATTAAATTGGTATATACAGGGTATTTTTGTGTAAGTATTATGTATAAACTGTCTGCTATTGAGTAGTGTAATTTAAAATAATTAAAGTTTTCTATAACCTTTTGAAGTCTTTCGGAATATATTCTAAAATTTTTGTATTTTATTTCCATATAGTTTATAACTACTTCATTATTAAGCTTTTTTATTTTTGAAAGTTCAGGAATATTTTTAAAGTATTTTTTATTTTTTTTGACGCATAATTTTTTATTTTTCAATATATTAAGGCTTAAAGGGAAGTATTTCCTTCCATAAGTTAGATAAATTTTGATTTTATTTATATTCTGGGTTATTGGTTTTAATTCTTTTATTCTTTGAAAACTAAGCAATGAAATTTGTATATATGCATTGCAATTAGGGTCTGTTGTATTACTAATGTATTTGGCTAATATTAAAATAGCAGTATCTTTGGGAGATGTTGTTATTTTTTTATATACATCGCTATATGCTATTTTCTGTCCTTTTGCGATATATGCGTTTAGTAGAAGTAATATTAGTATAATTTTTTTCATTTTACATTAAAGGTAACAGTTGTTTTATCATAGTAAAATTCAAATGGTTTTTGAATGGAATTGTAAGTAAAAATAAGTAGATTTTTTTGATCTCTATATAAATCTGTCATAAGACTGTTAACAATTTTAACAGTTGTAAATTTTTTAGGGTATTTTATTTTATAATTAAGCCATATTGTCAGGTCTTTTATTTCTCTGGAAATTAGCTTGTAATGTTTTAATTCAATTTTTTTATTATCTGGCAATATATTGAGATGTGAGTATATGTATTTGTTGATATATGTATTTGCGTCTTTTCTCTCTTGGGGGGTACCCAGATTTAAGTTTACTTTATAATTTTGATATATGATTTTTTGAAAGTCATCTACGAATAGTCTTATAGACACATTAAAATTTTTTTTCTTATATTCAATATTTACGACGGAAAGATGTACAGGATGACAGGATTGGACTATTTTGGGTTGTTTATGAAATATTAAGAATAAATAGCTACTAAAAATAATAGAGGTAAGCATTTTTTTATAGTTTTGAGTGATTTTTATTTGGTAAAGATATAAAAAAATAAAGAAAAAATGAGCATATTTAGTTTTTATTTGAAACTTGGTATAACACACATTTTAAATTTAGAAGCCTTAGACCACATATTATTTATTGCAGCGCTTGTAGCTGTTTATATGATAAATGATTGGAAAAAAATTATTTTTCTTGCTACTGCTTTTACAATAGGACATACTACAACTCTGGCATTGGCAACTTTAAATATTATCAGAGTACCATCTGCTTTAATAGAATTTTTGATAGCAGCAACAATTTTTTTAACGGGCTTTGGTAATCTTTTTAAGATAAAAGAGGAATTCTCTAAACCGCTGCATAATATTAAGTATCTAATTGCTATGTTTTTTGGGTTAATACACGGTATGGGCTTTTCTAATACTTTGCGTTATATGTTAGGTATGGAGCAAAACCTTTGGAAACCGCTTTTAGCTTTTAATATAGGCATAGAAATAGGGCAGATAATTTTGATAACTATTTTTTTGACAGTGGAGTTTATTTTAGTTCGTTATTTGAGGGTGAAACAAAGAGAGTGGAATTTAGTACTTTCTGGAATGGCTATGGGCGTTTCTCTTTTAATGATGTTAGAAAGATATTCTGCAGCTTTTTCGTAATTATTCTGTCAATATGTCTTGTTTTATGTCAATTTGTTTTTATTTTTATATAGGTATTGCTTTTGATAATAGATAGTTGAAGTTTAACATTAAAAAATTGGAACGATGAAACGATTAAGTATTGTATTTTTGGTCATTTTTTCATTTTTATTTTCAGCATGCAATAATGGAACAGAAAAAAATGAGCATGCAACTGAACCGGCGATGAAGCCGATAGATACTCTTATGATGTCTCAGGACACAGTGAATGCCTATATAGGCAAAATGATGGATGCTTATGTGCAATTAATATCAAACGAGGCATTTAAAGATTCTACGGTTCTTAATACTTTGGCTGAAACTCGTAATGTTTTGTATCAGATTTCAAAAGGTAATTATGATCAAGCTAAAACAGATTTGAGTGTATTGATAGGCGAATTAGAAGTAGCATTGACACGTAATCCTCAGGCTGCTCTTATTCCTATTGCAGTGAATTACCATAAGCTTGAAACCGTAGATAATATTGATACTGTAAGAAATATTATTAAACTTGCTAAAAAGGCATTTAAGGATGGATATTACCAACTTAGTAAGCATCTATTGAATACTATTACGAGTGAGATGATTATAACCACTACTTATTTGCCTATCTCAGCTTATTTACAAAGTATGAAGCAAGCTGCTGTTTTATTGGATGAGAAAAAATATGATGAGGCTACTGTAATTTTAGTCCAAAGTCTTAATACCGTTGTCAATACGGATGTATCTATTCCTTTGCCGATAGTAAAAGCTCAGGTTTATATAGATTGGGCTAGTAATTTAGACGTTAAAAAAGATTCTACTGAAGTTATCAATTTGTTGGATAATGCAATGTATCAGATTAAGCTTGCAGAAGAAATGGGATATGGTAAACACGATCTTGAATATAAAGAACTATACGATGCTATCAAAACTTTAAAGCATTCTGTGGAAAATAAGGAAGATACCAAAAATAAGTTTAGCGGACTGAAAGACAAATTAGAGAAGTTCAGGAAAAGATTGTTCCCAATTAAAAAGTCAGAAAAATAATGTGAATTAAGTTATTTTACTAAGGGCGTCTAAAAAGGCGCCCTTTGTTTATTTTTTTATTTTTCAGCTTTTACCATAAAAATTTTTTCTAAATGTCATAAAAATTCTTGATTTTTTGGAGAGCTCTTTTTTGGACATTATTTTATAAATAATTGCATTCCTACACCGCCTTCTATATATCCTTTTGTATTTATGTCGATGGTACTTTTAGCTTCTTCGAACTTTTCTTGTATGATTTTTTTAGCTTTCTCACCAGAGCAATGCGTTGGTGTTATAATGTCTGTTTTTAGTTTTTCTACGACGTTTTTGATATAAGCTTCGCTTTGTTTGAATA
>CAZWVR010000005.1:0-48226 GCA_964637235.1 uncultured Bacteroidales bacterium
TGACGGTGGTTTTCCTCACCGAACAATCCCGAAGGAATATCAATGGAAATAACGAGCTTCTTGTGTGCCTGATTTATTTTCTGGATAATCTCGCCGGGCAATCCCTCAGCCGGACGGGAAAGCCCAGAGCCGAAAATGGCATCAATCACCACAAAATCAGACAAATCCTGCGGAAAATCCTCGGCAGAAGTGATATAATGCACCTGAACGTTAGTATTTTTCAGCCGGTCAAGGTTTGTTTTAAAGTCCTGCGAATATTTGTCCGTAAATTTCACGACAAATACAATGACCTTATTTGTAAGGCTTTGCTCACGTTGAGCTTTATCAATATGCCGGGCTATTACGAGTCCGTCTCCGCCGTTATTGCCAGGACCAGCAAATATAGCAAAATCATTTTCCGCCCCTATGTTTTGTAAAATCCACTCGGCGGCACGCGAGGCAGCCCTTTCCATCAGATCAATGGACAGAATAGGCTCTTTTTCAATGGTATATCTATCAGCTTCTTTAACCTGGGTAGTCGAAAGGATTTTCATTATTATTTTATTTTTTTGGAGTTTGAGAATGTTTACTTTTTAAATATCTTAGTTTTCTTCTAAGCTTTTGAATTTGATTTTTATATTTTTCAATTAAGGCTTCTATTTCTTCGGGAGATTGAGGAATAATATCTCCAAATTCATTAGCTAATTTTTCTTTTATTCTGAGTGTGAAATCAGTTAAAACGTTCATATAATTTATGAAAGCACTATATGGGTCATTATAGGGATTAAAATATTTATGAACATCGCCATCGGCAAAAAATTTTGTGCACATATAATAGAAATGATCGCTTGTTTGTAAATATAGCCAATCTTGTTTTATTTGCGGGTCATCAATAAGTTTAACGTATTTTTCCAAATTATACAATTTTTCAAAAGCTTCGTTTTGCATTTCATTACCGAGCCAGGCTGATAAATCTCTTGCTTCGTCAGCCCAAGAAATGGGGTAAGGTACACTTAAAGCTGCTACTGGCTGAAAGTTTTCAATTACTTCTGATGGCGTCATGAATTTAAATTCTGTATTAGAAAGTACATATTTAGGTAAGGCTTTCATAAACTCAAATATACCGGTTTCAGCCCATTGATGTTCACCGAAAGTTTCATAGTCCATGAATAAACCGATAATTTCTTCATTAGGATTTATACTATTAAGCCAAGCGACGTATTTTTCTGCTGTTAGAGGCCATTGATCCCAGGCTCTGTTAGAGAAGCGAAAAGCTATATCGTCAGAAAGTTGATAGTTTTTTAATAATAAACGTAATTTTGGAACTCTTGCAGAATAATATAAGTAATTTGGGCTTTTCCAACCTAAAATGTGTTTAGCTCCTTCTGTTATCATTGCTTTGTATCCCATCTGGTACACATATTCGCCAATTTCATCTGAGTATATCAATTCTGTATTGCGGAATACTTTTGGATTTTGTTTAAAATATTTTTTTATCAGTTCTCTATGAATAGCGACTTGATTTTGAAATTCTTGTTTACTTTTAAGTGCTGCAAGAGAATGTGAATATGTTTCTGAAATAAATTCTACTTGTCCTGTTTCTGCTAATTTTTGGAAACTTTCTAATACTTCGGGAGCATATAAACGAAATTGTTCCAAAGCTACTCCTGATATAGAAAAAGCTACTTTAAAATTTGTACCGTATTCTTGAATTAATTCATAAAGCAGCTGATTCATAGGTAAATAGCATTTTTGTGCTACTTTATTTATAATAGTACTATTTGCAAAGTCGTCGTAATAGTAATGATCTTCTCCAATCTCAAAAAATCTATATCTTTTTAATCTGAACGGTTGGTGAACTTGAAAATAAAATACAATAGCTTTCATATTTTTATTTTTACCAGCGAAAATTTTAGTATTCGTTTAGGAAATTTTCGAATATTTGTTTATAAAATTTTATCAACAAAAAATAGCATTTCGTCAAAATTATTTATTTTGTAATACCGCCGGGAGCCAAATACATGCTTGCTTCGTCTCCGTCAAGATATAAAGAAAAATCAATACGTTGTAAATTATCGGCTACTGTTCCGGTACCTTCAACCTCTACATTATTTAATACTTGTTTTGGTACGGTTGCATGATATCCATTAAGTTTCACAAGAGCAGTATCTCCATTGTTAATAAAGTTAGTTACAGAAAATTCCGAAGAGTTTTTTTTGATGATTTGCACTTCATAAGTTTGTTCTACCCCAGAGCCGTCATCTAAATGAGCAGTCCATTTACCTGTAATATTGTCAATGATGTCTGTTTCGGTAGGAGCTGGTTCTGGTTGGCATCTCCATAATCCTATTATTATCAATAATAAACCTGATAAAATTAAAAATAGTTTTTTCATGGCTTTTTTCGCAAATATACTAAATTAAATTAAAATAATTGGCTTAAATTCTAATTTTTTGGTATGATTATCTAAATAAAATTGATATTTATGTGTATTTTTGTAATTTATTAATTATCAGTAAGATATAAGATAAAGCTTTTTGAATGTGATTAATTTGTTTTTATCAAAATTAACTTGTAATAAATAAAATTAAAAACTAAATTCATCACAAAAAATAATAAAAAACATTAAGCTTATGAAAAAAACACTTTATTTTTTAGGCATTATAGGTATAATCTTTGCCTTTTATGGTTGTAGGAAAGGAAAAGAAGATCCTTTCATTTCCCTTATGTCTCGGAAAGCCCGTTTAACTGGAACGTGGCAAATTTCGGGTGCCCAGTGGACAGAAGAAGTTTATTGGGATAAAGGAATACCTACGTTATTCCCCTTGCCAAGCTCCGTATATAATCATTTGGGGATTCAAAAAGATCTCGAAGTCCAATATTACGATTATTACTATGAAAATAATTCATTAACAGAGATTGACAGAAATGATAATGATACAACAATTTATAGCCCATATACTTATACGATTACTTTTAATAAAGATAACACTTTTGAACTAAATGTTTATTCTAGAACTAAAAATTCGGATGGTTATTATTCAATGGATAGCTATACCTTGAATGGCTACTGGCATTTTTTGTCTAAGACCGAGGAAGCTAAAAATAAAGAGCGGGTTATAATGGAAGTTACTAAATATTTTTATTCTTATAAAGAGCAATATGGTGAAGATGTTTATAGCGATACGGCTACGGCTAATATTTCAGGTTCTGGCTGGATGAATAGCGATATAGTACAAGTAATTGATCTTCTGGGTCTTTCTAATAAGACATTAAAAATTAGATATAACCAGTCTATTGAGCATGTTAATGGTGATTATTTTAAAATTTATGGTTGGGTTAGTTTTAAAAAAATAGAAAAATAAAATATAAACTTTAAAATAAAAGGCTATGAAAAAAACAATTTATATCTTAACAGTCATTGCTTTAATTTTTGCTTTTTCAAGTTGTAAAAAGGGAGCAGAGGATCCTTCAATCTCTCTTTTATCTCGTAAAGCCCGTTTAACGGGAAAATGGGAAATGACCTCAGGTCAATGGCAAACTATAAATTACACAGATAAAAAAGGTGGTTCTTTATTTTCATTGGGTAAAAAAGATGCTAATAGCTATGACACTTATATTTATGATAATAATAAACTTACGATATATAGTGTAATAGGAGATGAGAAAGATACAGTAATATACGACCCATTTGAATTTATTATGAGGTTTAATCGTGATCATACATTTAGAATTTTAATTTATAGTAAACAAGTTAATAATGATTACAAGGATACTTATATTGAGGAGAACTGGGAGATAATTAAAGGTAATTGGTTTTTCCTATCCAAAGCAGGAGAATATAAGAATAAAGAGCGTGTTTATTTAGAATTTAGACAAGATAGCACTAAAGTTAAATATACTTATCAAAATGGAGATAGTGATATCTCCATAGATGTATGGAATTATTCTGGTACTAGTATGAATTATGAATATACAATGTTCTTTAATTATTATTACATATTAGACTTTTTGAAATTAGCAAATAAAGAATTAAAGATTAATATTAATTACAGTATAAAAGATGATAACGGGAAATTAGAGTATAGTGAACAGGGTACTATTACCTTTAATAAAAAGAAGTAAAACATGGTATGATAAAAAAGAAGGGGATGACTAAAAAGTCAAAAATAAAAAATTGTCACTAACACAACCTATTGATTTTTAAAATGTTATCTTTTTAAGGGTTGAATAATTTTTAAAAATATATTTATCAGTTATTTTACTGGTATCTAAGCCCCCTCTGATTACAAACAGAGGGGGACTTTTTAGACAGCCTCTTTTTTATTTTTTTTCTTATAAAATTCGATCTAAATATTTATAATTTCCTTGACTTTTGTATATCCCTACTTATGAGCGTTAGTTTTATTTTTTTGTACGTGCTAAACGGAAGCCGTAATTATAATTAGTATATCCTGGTTTAGGTCCGTCTCTACTTGTTACTGTTGCATATTCGGGTCTATAATGCCATGAACCGCCTCTGATAACCCTATAACCAGTAGGAGTTTCGTTGACAGGAAAATCTACTGGGCTGTTTTTATAAAAATACGGAGAATAATAATCATAGCACCATTCCCAAACATTGCCTGTCATATCATAGATACCAAGTTCGTTAGGCTTTTTGGTACCGACAGGTCTTGGGCCGGTTTGCATAGTTGTTTCATCTACCCAGCCTACTTCTGCGTAATTATTACTACCACTGAATCTATAACCTTTTGATTTTCTTCCACCTCTTGCTGCATATTCCCATTCAGCTTCGGTAGGTAAACGATAGCCATTTTTAGTAAAGTCGCATTTTATAGCACCGTCGTCGTCTATATAATAGCATTTTTCCAGACCTTCTTTTTCGCTAAGCCAATTACAATAAGCAATAGCATCATACCAAGTAACGTGAAACATAGGGTAGTCTGGTTTCCAGCCCCACCATTTTTCAGGTCTTACGTCGTAATATTTTTTTGTTTCTGGGTGTCCTTGCCACCACGTAGAATCTGGCTCAGGAGGTAATGTATGAGTTCGATATGAGCTAAATTCGTTAAAAGATTTATCTTTAAGGAATTCCATATATTCTTTGACAGTAACTTCATATTTACCGATATAAAAATCTCTAACTTTTACTTCATGGGCGGGATATTCATCAGGATCGCCTTTTCGGAGTTTGTCTTTGTATGGGTTGCCCATCATAAATTTTCCACCTTTAACAAAAACCATTTCTGGTTTTATTTGAGATTGGGCTTTAAAGAAACTAATGAATAGAGCAAGTATAAGTATTAAAACAGATTTTTTCATAGTATTTTTTTAAATATTAAACCCCAAAAAATAAATTTTATTGTTAACCTACTGCTTGATCATCTCCGAAATCGTCTTCTGGCGTTAAACCTTCTTCAATAGGTTCTCCTATTTCACTGTTTTTATGGTTATTATTATTCTGTGCTATTTGAGCTCTTGCCAGTGCATAAGTTTTTTTCTTATCCGAAGAAGTGATATGATGCATAACTTTTGCACCAAAATAGAAGGCTATCATCATTTGGAAAGCTACCATAAGTTCGTGTATTTCTTGTTCAAAGCCAACTACTCTTACGTTAACTAATTCTAATATTACTACAACAAAAAGTAGGGTTAATGTTAGGATACCTCGGAATGTTCCTCTTGGCATTCCGAAAGTTTCATCTTGATACGGATTAGGATTTTCTTTTGTCCAAGGTCCGAAAGTGTATTTAATGAACATTATTATGATAAATACCAATACCAGAAGCAACCATAGGAATATTGGTATTAATACTTGCCATAAAAATTGTTCATAAGGTAAATCAATGAAAGTCATATATTTATCCATAGCATATTGTTTTTTAAATTAGTGAAATAGATATGCACCTAAGAAAAAGGAGGCTATTGAAAAAACAATTCCTCCTCCGATGGCGTATTTCATATATCTGTTGTATTTTTCTGAGATTTTATTTGAACGCGTCAGATCTTCTTCACATTCTTGCTCCATTTTTTTATAGAAATTTCTATCGCTTTTTAGTGTATCTATCAATGATTGTTGAGTATTTAGCATTTCTTTTAAAGAGTCTACTTGTTTTTTTAGTAGTAGGTTTTGTTTTTTTTCAATTTTATAAAGTTTTGAAACTTTGATAGTTTTTTTTAGTTGTTTATGTGTTATAACCCATAAAGTATCAGTTTTACTGAAAACTTCTTTTTTATTATTCGGAAGTATATAAAAAGGGTATTTTGGTTTTTGAGCGAAAGCCACTGTATTTATAAATATGAATATTATCAGCAGTTTAAATTTCATTTGTATAATTTTATGTACCGAATTCATCAATAAAAGAATCTTTAAGTTGGTCTAAGTCCATTTGTTCGACTTGATTGTTTACTTGATTTTTTTCCAGTTCCAGTTTATCAATTTTATCTTGCAAGATATTGACTTGTGCTTGTAATTGTTGGATTTTTTTCTCTTTTTGCTCAATAATAATTCTGTAATATTCATCGTGTTTTTTTATCAAGTCTTGTCTATTTAATTGTCGTTGCAAAATATTTTTTGTAGTTGTAGTTTGACCTGAGGAAGCTTTTCTGAGGAATTCAAAAGGACCTGCGGCAGCGGCTAAGATAATAGATAGCCACTGCCAATTTGTTTTTATGTATCCTTGTTGATATAGCCAGCCCAGTATAAAGAATATTATTGTTAGTATTATAAGTATCCAAATCCATTTTTTCATAGGCGTGTTTTTAGTCAATATCAATATATTTACCGAATACCCAACCTTGGATTTCAACAGCTACTTTGTACCAGCCATTGTGTTCGTCGATAATATAAACTTTTTTGCCTTTTGGAAGTGCTTTTGCGACTCGTGGTGCATTGCTATTTGGTTGAGATCTTATATTAAGGCTTGAAGCGATTACTCTACCTACAGTAGGTTTTTCTGGCATACCATCTTCGTCTCGTTTTGTGCCTAATAATCTTTCTCTAAACTTATCGAGAGGGAAAGCTGGACCTGGGTCTAATTTTCGTTTAGGGGCTATTTCTTCATGTCCGAGAATATATTTAATTCCGTAAGTTTCTATTAGAAGTTCTACTAATTCTCTGGCGGTATCAATTTGTTCCGGAGTATATATATGCCAGAATCTTGGTCTTGTTTCGTTTCTATGTATTGCTTCAATGACTTCTGAGGGGTTAACGGCTTCTCCGAACCAAGCTCTGAATATATTGCCACTTTTTGTAAGAGGTCCGTAATTAACCATTTCAATGCCGATAGAGTATTTATTAAATCCGCTACGTCCTTTATAATAGCTTCGTCCTGCATGCCAAGCTATAAGGTTAAAAGGTACTAATTGAGTGACGGTTCCGTCTCTGTCAATTATGACGTGTGCGGAGGCTCTTGCCCTTGGATTTGTAAGGGTATTTAAAGATGTCCTAAAAGGTCCTGCTGTATAGTGCATAATTACAGTATCCAAGTCACCTGGCTTAAATTCGCCGCTATGGTTCGGGGAGGGAACCATTTTTTTTACTTTTGTCCCGGAGAGGATATGATTTTTTATTTCCATAACGTAAAAATTTTATTCAAATATACAAAAAAATATAAAAAATGGAATATTTTTTTGATTATTTTTTAAATCCTGTTTCTAAATTTGTCCCCACTATTGTTGGGCTTACTACATTAGGAGGTCCTTCATAACCACGTCGTTCAGTAGTTATAAGGATAGCTATTCTATCTTCATAAGGGCTGATGAAACAGCCTTTTAAAACTGCGTTTAAGATATAGTCTACCTTAGGCATTTTTTCTTCGTAAGCCACTTTTGAGCCTTTATTTGGAGATTTAATAACTATTTGCAAACCTGTAATTATATCTAAATTCATATCTGTATCGTGCTTTATTTGTTTGTGCATTTCTATTATGTAGTCTTCGCCTTTGTATTTAAAATATGGGGATTTTAGGGTGAAATGTTTCTGTTGTATTATTCCATATTGATTTAGTTTACGTTTTATTAGTGTATAGTAACTTTTCCATGTACTTGCGCGCAGATCGTTTATATCTTCTCCACCGTTAAGTTCAATCATTTTTTCTTTATCCCAGATTATTTTATTGTTAATCAAGTCTTTAATGACAAATCTTACTATATAAGCTCCGATAGCTTCGTCTGCTGGTTCTAATATATATGCTAATTTACCATCTTTTGACCAGCCAATAGGAAAAAGTTTATCTACCAGTACATCAGTAGATTGATTATAGACAAATTCTTCGGGGAAGAAGTATTCTTCGGTAATTGTATCGCTTTTTTGTATATTATCTTTATTGTCTGATTTATTTTTGTTAGATTTACAGCTGCCTATAATCAATGTAATAGCAATAAGTGTAGCGAGTAAAATTCTATTCATTTTTTTATATTTTGCACACACAAAAATGAGAAAAAAAAGTATAAAAAAAAATTTTTTAAATTGAATAATTTTTTAGAGTTAAAAAATTTAGTTATTGGGTATAGAAAGCCTTTAAGCAAACCTATAAATTTATCGGTAGGGGAATATGGTCTAACAGGTTTATTGGGCATTAATGGTATAGGAAAAACAACATTATTAAAGACTATTGCTAATCTTGTAAAACCATTTGAAGGAGAGGTACTGTTCAGGGGTAAGAAGCTTTCTGAATATTCTATTAAAGTTCTTGCACGTTATATAACATATACGAATAATATAATGTTTCGTGCGGGTATGCTTGTTAGTGATTTTTTAGAATTAGCTTTTTTGCCGTATTCTTCTTTTCCGGAAAAGTTGAGAGATAAAAAAATAGCCTATATTGCTGAAAAATTCGAGATTGTTGATTTACTCTCTAAGCGAATGGAACAATTAAGTGATGGCCAAAGACAATTGATAAATATTGCGCGCATTCTACTTCAAGATACTGAAATAGTTTTATTAGACGAGCCGTTTAATTTTTTAGACATAAAAAATATATTTTTCGTTTTGGGCATTTTGAAGGAATTTTCTTTAAAAGGTAAATTTATTATTTTTTCTACTCATCAGTTGCGTATAGCTCTTCAATATTCTGATTTTGTGTGGGTTATAAAAGATGGTGAACTATTATATGGAGTTCCTGAGCAGATGGCTTTAAACAATGTTTTTGATAATTTATTTCATACCAATAATATTATTTTTAGCCATAAAGAGATGGATTTTCAGATTAACCAGAATCATAAGCAGTATAAAATACAGCTTATATTCGGGAAGGATCATAAAAGGAATATGTGGACAGAGCGATTTTTGTATCGTAAAGGTTTTCAGATTGTGTCTGATGCAGAGGTTTCTGTTAAGATAGATAAAGAATATTGGTTTTTACAGACGAAAAAAGAAACATTTACGTTTAAAGATTTGGGAGGTTTAAGCAGAAAGCTAAATGAATTGTATAATATTTCAAACAATTGCTAATTTATAGCTTGAGTATTTAAAAAAATAAAAGATGAAAAAAATAGTCGTTATTCATGTTTTTATGAGTATAGTATTTGTTTTGAATGCACAGCGTCTTGATAAAATAGATTTATTGTATAGAAAAGGGAATTATGAAAAAGCAATAGAAAAAGCGGAAAAAGTTATAAAAAAACATCCTAAGGTACCGGATACTTATTATTATGTAGCGCTTTCTGAGTTTGGTTTATATAATAAGGCAGAGAGATTACGTAAGAAGTATTATATGCAGAAAGCAATATCTTATACAATAAAGGGCTTTAATAGAGATAGTTCTAAAAGTGTATTTGAGGAATATAAAGACGAATATAGCATTTTACATGATAGTCTTAAACAGTTGGCTATTAGGTTATATCATTCAAAGAGACCTTCAGATGCTGAATATTTTTTGAAGTATTTAGCTATTATTTTCAATGATACGATAGCAGAATATAGAGAGTTGTTAGCTCAGCGAGAAGCGTCAAAGGTTCAAAAATATGAGCAGCAACTTGCATTTAAAGAATATTCAGGACCGATAAATCAGAAGGATTTACAAGGCAGAAAACAAGGAGTATGGATAGAAAAATATGATGATGGAACGATTAAATCTGAGATTTTTTATAAAGATGGTCATCCTGCGGGGGTATTTAGGCTATATTATCCGGATGGAAGGTTAAAAGCGAATTTATATTTTGATCCGAGTGGTACACGAGCCTCAGCTATTTTATACAGAAAAGATGGTTCAAAATTAGCAATGGGGTATTATTGGAAGCATAAAAAAGATAGTTTGTGGCAATATTTTCATAATGATAGCATAGTTATTGCTGAGGAACATTGGACAAAGGGGATTAAGAACGGGGCAGAATATGTCTATTCCATATATTATTATCCAAATATTTTGGAAGAGAAGCATTGGAAAAATGGGAAATTGGATAGTATATACGTACGTTATTATCCGTGGGGTACACCTAAGTTTGTGGCTTTTTACAAGAATGGGTTAAGAGAGGGACCTATAAATGTTTTTGATGAGAATGGTAAGCTTATACAAAAAGGTTTTTATAAAGATGATTTACCGGATAGTATATGGACATATTGGAATGACAGTACTAAAACTTATGATACGCTTATATATAACAATGGGAAGCTTTTACCCAAGTATCAGGAAATGGAAAGTAAGAAATTAGAGGAGATATTAAATAGGAAGCTTAATATTGATATCAATCAGTTTTTTATAGAAAATAGACGGGAGGAGGATAATCAGTAAGTTTTTTTGTTATAAAAAGCTGCAAGTTTTGCGTAGTAGTCTGATATAGTATTTTCGAAGTGTTGGGAATGAGCTTTTATCCATTTAAATTCTATGTATTTACCTTCTGTTAGTTTATCGTATAATTTCCAGAATTCGATATTTTTGACTTTTTTACCTTGGATTGTGAACCATTGATTTAATTTCCAGTTTTCGATCCATTCAGTTAAGCCTTTTATTACATATCTGCTATCAGTGTTAATTCGTAATTGAGAGATATTATTAAGAGATTGTAAACCTTTGATAACAGCCATAAGTTCTAATAGTGTGCTACTCATAGGTTTTAGAGTTTGTCCCCATACAATAGATAGTTTTCCATTTAAATTTTTAATAATGGCAGCATATCCACCACGGCGTTTTTCTTTATAGTAGCAGCCGTCGGTATAAAGTTCTATGATATTTTTTTTGCCATATTTTTTAGTGTATATATTATAGTTTCCTTCTCGGCGATCTAATACGACAATTTTTGTTAAGTCATTAAAAGCTTCTACTTGTTTATTATTTTTTATAACAAAGTTAACTTTAAATCCGGGGTAATATGTTTCTGGTTTTTTATTATGGAGCATTTTTCGTAGTTGATATTCGTGGCGAATAAAAAAAAAGGTTAATTTATCGTTATTGAAAAATACCAGATTTTTAGAGATAGGGGCAAATGCAATAAATGTACTATTTCCGTTTGTATCGCTAATTTTGATTTTATAGAAGTTTGAAATTTTTTCGCTGATTTCCAAGGTAAATATTTTATTTTTATTGGCCATAATTGATATTATTTTGTGGCTTTTTAATTTTTTTAAGATAAATATCGTAAACAATTATTGAGCGTGGAGGAATTTTGTTTTCATCTCCCAGCAATCCGTGTGCTAAATAGGGAGGGAATATAAAGTGGGCTCTATCTCCTTCGTGCATGAGGACAATTCCTTGATGTACACCGCTTTCTATATCGCCATAGTTAATTTTAAACGTTTTAGGACCCAGTGAATCAGAAGTATAGCATAAAGTACCGTCAAGTAGTTCTATTCTGTATTCGATAGTAGCAATATCTCCTGGTTGTGCTTGTGCTCCGTTTCCATGTTGATATATTTCATACCAAAAGCCAGTTTTGGCTTGTTTCATATGCCATCCTTTTCGCTTGATGTAGCTTTGAATACGTTCCTGATCTTCTTTAACCAGAAATTTATTTATGCGAATGAGTACGCTGTCATATTTTGAGAGGTCTTTATGTTTATATGTTTCTTTATGTGCACAAGCAGCGAGAACGCTGAATAATAGTATGAAGTAGATTTTATTTTTCATTTTGATATATTTTGGATTTATTTTTGGCTTAGGATTTTGTTAGCTTATTTAGCTTTTAGAAATTAAAAGTTGAGTGTATTTTCTTATTTTGGCGATTAATTTTGCTACTTTATATTTTGTTTTCATTCACTTGTAGTATAGGTAATACTTTATATTCAAAATATTTGATAGCTTCTGTGATATTGCCATAAAAAGTTCCACCTGAGGCATTTTTATGCCCTCCGCCGTCAAAATATTTTGCTGCTATATTATTGACCGGATAATCACCTATGGATCGTATTGATATGCGAACTTTGTTTTCTTCGTCCTCTAAAAACAAGAACGAAATATGCACCTGAGAAATTGTCAGTGGAATATTGACTATTTCTTCGTGGTCTCCTTTTTTATAATTAAAGCGTTTTTTATCCTCGTTTGAGATAGGTATTAAGGCTATTGTTTTGTTATTGTAGATTTTCATTTTTTTGTAGAGTAGGTAGCCTAAGAAACGCGTTCTTTCTTCTGAATAATTGCGATATAATCTATTTATTATCAGTTCTTTATTTATTTTATAGCTTAAAATTTCTGCTGCTGCTTTATGGGTATTTTCGTCAGTTGAATTATAGCAGAAACAGCCTGTATCGCTTAGTATTCCTAAGTAAATAAATTCAGCCACTTTTTTGTCTATATATTTTAAATTCCATTCTTTCATTATATTCCAGATTATTTCGGCAGTGGAACTAATTTGCGGAAATGAAAAATCTATATCGGCAATTATTTTTGGTGAGGGGTGGTGGTCTATTAAAATTTTAAAAGCATTGGTACTTTCGACGATTTCGGCTAAATTATCCATTCTTTTATAATCATTGAAATCCAGCATATAAATTATTTGGGAGTGCATAATGGCATTTGTTGTTTCAGAAGGGTCTTTTGTATGTATTAGGATATTACGATATGAGAGTATCCAGTTGAAATATTCGGGTATATCGGTAGGACTAATTATAAACACTTCAAGGTCTGTTTTCATATTTTCTAAATAGTAAGCTAATCCGAATGAAGAGCCCAGAGCATCGCCATCTGGATTTTTGTGGATAATTATTGAAATTTTTTTAGCGTCTGTATGAGAAAAGGTTAGTATGTCAATATTTTGTTTTTCTATCATATAAAATGGCTTTATAGCTTAATTGAGCAAAAAAACAATATTTTTTTGTTTAATAAAAATTTTTTTGCTTTGCAAATAAAAAAGAATTATGGCAGGAAAATACACTTTAACAATGATTAAACCCACAGCAGTAAAACGTGGGTATGCAGGTGAAATTATAAAAATGATAACAGATGGAGGTTTTCGTATTGCTGCAATGAAAATGCTTGCAATGCGTAAGGAACAAGCTATGGAATTTTACAAAGTGCATAAAGATAAACCTTTTTATAATGAGCTTGTGGAATTTATGACCTCAGGTCCTATATTTGCGGCTGTCTTAGAAAAAGAAAATGCTGTACAGGCTTTTAGGGATTATATTGGTAAAACTAATCCAGCCGAAGCTGCTCCGGACACTATACGCGGTAAATTCGGTGTATCGATACAGGAAAACTGTGTTCATGGTTCAGACAGCGATGAGAACGCTCTCCGCGAAATAAAATTCTTTTTCTCTACAAGTGAGATCTTTGATAAAGAGGGCAATCTTATTGATTTATAATATCTATCCATTAAACATAGACAGAGTAAGCAGCTTTAAATTTAAAGTTTTTAAGGTCGGCGAGTTTTTTGGCTCGCCGAATTATCTTATTGAGTTATCTTTTGGCGCTAATGATGCAAAATTCTGTTTAATAGATGAAACATAAAAGAAGTAAAATATTTCTTGTTTTGCTTTTATACCCCGTTGTACTCTTGGCGAATAATGGGGAAACTACACAAAAATTAAACTGGTTTTTGATAATTACTACATTATTAGGAGGTTTGGCTCTGTTCCTATATGGTATGGAGCAGATGAGTGAGAGTTTAAAACGTTCCGCAGGTAATAGATTACGTAAAATTCTTGCCAGTCTTTCTAAAAATAGGTTTATAGGACTTCTTGTTGGTGCTTTTGTAACTATGATAATACAGTCAAGCAGTGCGACCACTGTTATGCTTGTAAGTTTTGTTAATGCAGGATTGATGGATTTTGGTAGAACTCTTGGAATAATTTTAGGAGCAAATATTGGAACAACTATAACAGCCCAAATAATTGCTTTTAAAATTACCGATTATGCAATCATTATCATTACGATAGGTTTTTTATTGATGTCTATTAGCAAAAAGCAGTATATTAAAGAGCTTGGGAATACGCTTATAGGTTTTGGTTTGCTATTTTATGGTATGGAATTGATGAGCGATGCTATGAAGCCGCTTAGGACTTATCCTCCTTTGATAGATATGTTGAAGAATCTTAGAAATCCGCTTATTGGAGTACTTACAGGTATGATAATGACTGCTATAATTCAGAGTAGTAGTGCATTTACAGGCATCATAATAATTTTAGCCCAACAGCATTTAGTAGGTTTACAGGAAGGAATAACACTAATTTTGGGCGCTAATATAGGTACTTGTATTACAGCAGCTTTGGCGAGTATAAAGGGTAATAGAGCTGCAAGAAGAGTGGCAATAGCACATATAACATTTAAGACGCTTGGCGTTATATTTTTTATTTTTTGGATACCTAAGTATGCTGAAATTGTAAAATTTGTTAGCTCTTTTATGAACGCTGATGCAGGGAGAGAAATTGCCAATGCTCATACAATATTTAACGTGATTAACGCATTCATTTTCTTACCTTTTACCGGTAAAATTGCAGAAATTATTACTAAAATTTATCCGGATAAAAAAGTTGCATCTGAATTTGAACCACAAATTAGGCATTTAGATGAAAATGTATTGCATCATCCTTCTATTGCAATAGATTTAGCACGTGCAGAGATTGGTAATCTTATTAAATTGAATATTAGAATGCTTCAAGATGTTCTTAAACCTTTTTTTGAAAAATCTATGCCGTATGATAGGACTTATAAAAATATGACTATACCACAGGCAATGAAAATACGGGAGAAAAAAGTTGATTTCCTTGAAAAAAGAATCACTGAATATTTGCTTAAAATTACTGCAAATCAACTGGATCAAAAATTATCCAATGAAGTTTTTGCTTTAATAACTACGACGAATTATTTAGAAAGTATTGCAGATGTTGTAATTGACGATATTTTACCTCTAATAGAGAAAAAGCAACAATTAAATGTAGATTTTTCCGATGAAGGCAAAAATGAATTGAAGGCATATCATACTAATCTTATAAAGCAGCTATCTCGCCTTTATGAATATTTTTCAACTCGGGATATTGAAACAGCTAAAAAGATTATGCAGAAATGGGAAAAATATAAAAAGCTTGATATTCAGTATAGAATAAGTCATTATCAAAGAATGCACAAAAATCCGCATTCTATTGCTACGCATAGATTACATATGGAACTAATGGATCATTTTGAGCAAATAGGTTTTTATATTAACAGTATTGCCAATGCATTATTAAAGTTGGAGCAATGACCATATCCAAACAAGAGATAAAATTTGTCAATAGTTTAAAAATAAAAAAGTATCGGTATAGGCATAAAAAGTTTGTATGTGAGGGTAAAAAAAATTTTGAGGCTTTATTAAAGTCTGGTTATCAAATTGATAATGTGTATCTTACAAAGTCCGCATATGAAAATTTTGGTAATAAGATAAATGATTTACCGTATAAAATTGTTTCTGAGGAAGTTTTTTCAAAAATATCGTCGTTAAAAAATCCGCAAGGGGTTTTGGCGATAGTTAATATGCCGCAGCAAGAATTTGATATTTCAGTAATTGTAAAAGAGCTTACAATTTTTTTGGATAAGATACAAGATCCGGGGAATATGGGGACAATATTGCGCTTAGCATATTGGTTCGGGGTAAAAACTGTTTTATGTTCTGTGGATACTGTGGATATATATAATCCTAAAACGATACAAGCTTCTATGGGAGCTATTTTCCAGACGCAAGTTTTTTATGTAAATGCGAAGGAAGTATTATCCGAACTAAAAACACAAATACCTATATACGGCACTTTTGCAGATGGTGAAAATATATACAGAGGGAAGTTTAACATACCAGCTGTTGTTGTTTTTGGTAATGAAGGGAATGGTATTTCGCCAGAGTTGTATCAATTTTTTGATAAAAAAATATCGGTTCCGAGTTTATCTCAGGGAGATTTAACAGATTCGTTGAATGTAGGAGTAGCCGCAGGGATTATACTTTCAAAGTTGTTAGAAAGTAAGTTAAAATTTTTATAGATAGCAAAGGGACTGCGTTATTCGCCTTTATCAGTTAAAGTAGGCGTTATGCAGTCCCTTTTTGCTTTTTTTATTCTTTATTTAGCAGTAATTTTTCAATACCTTTTACAGCTCTAAAACCGTCTGCAATAGCACTTATAGCATCAGCGGTTCTATTGACTGCGTCACCACCGGCGAATATTTTAGGATCTCCGGTTTGTCTGAATTCATTAGTTTTAATTCTACCTCTTTCAATTTGGATTTTTTCCTTAAATTTATCTGGGATAAATGAGTAATCAGCACCTTGACCGATTGCGGCAATGACAGCAGTTACTTCGATTTCAGTTTCAGAGCCTTCGATAGGCACAGGACGTGGGCGACCGCCTTTTGGATCAGGAACCATTTCTGCTTTTAGGTACACGAGTTTTTTAACGTGTCCGTTTTCATCACCGATGATTTTTACGGGGATACCTTGTGGTATAATTTTTACGCCTTCGGCTTCTGCACCTTCTATTTCTTCCCAATCAGCGGGCATATCTTTTACTCTACGGCGGTATAGAATAGTAACATCAGCGCCGAGACGTCTGGCAACGCGAGCTGCGTCAATAGCTACATTTCCTCCACCGATTACAACTACTTTATCGCCTATTTCTACAATTTTGTTTGGTTCTTTTATTTTAATAACATTACCTTTTTCATCTCTTACGAAATTGCCATTTTCGTCTTTGAGGAATACGTTATTTACTTCTCGCAAGAAGTTTATTGCTTGCATAGCTCCTTCAAGGTCTTCTCCTTCAATTCCGAGTTTCCAACCTACTTGAAAACCTACACCTATAAATACAGCGTCGAAGTTGTTGTATATTTCTTCAAAAGAGATGTCTTTACCTACTCTTGTATTGTATTTTATTTTGACGCCGACTTTTTCCATATATTCAATTTGCTTATACAAGCTATCTACTGGGAAACGATATTTAGGTATTCCCCAGGTTATCATTCCACCGGCTTTATTAGTTGCTTCAAAAACAGTGACGTCAAAACCTTTAAGTTTGAGATAATAAGCAGCGGTAAGTCCAGCCGGACCTGCACCTATAATACCGACTTTAAAGCCATTATCTGGTTTAATTTCAGGATTTATGATTTCGTAAAGTATATCAGCAGTTTCGGCACGTTCAATAGCGTATCTTTTTAGCCATCTGATAGCGAGAGGTTCTCCGCGTTTCGTGACAGCGCATACTTCTTCACATCTACGTGTACATACTTTACCACACATTTCGGGCAGCGGGTTATTATCGTATATAATTCTGATAGCATCTTCGTCGTTTCCTGCGGCGATAGCATTTATATATTCCGGTATATGCATATGTTCAGGGCAAGCTTCTGTACAAAGTCCACAACCGAGACATCTGCGAGCTTCTTCGCGTGCCTGTTCTTCTGTATATCCTAAAACAACTTCTGCGAATGATTTTACTCGTTCTTCACCTTCTAATTCAGGCATTGGCACTCTATGGAGCTCTGTAAGAGTAGTTTGCGGGGTACTTATAAATGATGCTCTTTGATAGCCATCAGGATTACTAACGCCGGGTGTCCAGAGGAAATCCTCAGGATTTTCGCTAACAAAGATATAGTCTTTTGTCAGACGTAATGAACCAGTAGGGCATACTTCTACGCATAGTGCACACCAACAACATCTTCCGTTATCTACTCTTGGTCTTAGACCTGAGTCTCCTTTTTTCGGTTCAATGCCTTCAACAGGCACCATATCAATAGCCTTGTTCATACATATTGTGGAACAATTCCCACAGCCAATACATAGTTCCAGATCATTATAGTGTAGTCCTCTGTATCTATCGGAGGCTTCAACTTCAATTTGCGGGACTAATAGAGTATGGGGCTTTTTGCCCAATTGTGATAATGTTGTTAAAGGTTGAACCGTACCTTTTATATTGAAAAATCCCATAATTTCATTTTTTTAAATTAACGTTCTATTTCGGGTGGGCATGTACCCAGACTATTCATAATAACCGAAACATCGGCAATATTTTGCCCGACAAGTAAATTTTCCAAGAGAGTTATTGCGTGTACGTAAGCAGGACCTTTAACGTGTACTCGTCTTGGATGTGTAGAACCATCGCTTACTACGTAATAAGCAAATTCACCTCTTGCAGATTCAGTTTTTACGAAGGCTTCTCCTGGAGGAAGTGCCCATTTATGCGGATTAGGTATTTTATTGTAATATTCGCCAGAAGGCATTTGTTCTAAGACTTGCCTAACAATATTTATTGATTGTCTGATTTCGAATCTTCTTATAAGAGCTCTTGTCCATACATCTCCGCCTTTAAAGGCTGGCACTTCAAATTTTAGCTTATCATAAACTTCGTAGGGTTCATCTATTCTGACATCACTTCTTATTCCACAAGCACGTAGAGGAGGTCCTACAACGCCCCATTCAATAGCTTTTTCAGGGTCAATAACGCCGATGCCTTGTGTTCTTTTTTGGAATATTGCATTGTCAAACATTAATCTGTCGTAATCGTCAAGTCTTTTTTCCAAGTAATCCATTACTCTGAAAGCTTTATCTTTAAATCCTTTTGGAAGGTCTCGTCTTACGCCACCTGGCCATATATACATATGATAGACACGTCCACCTGTAAGATCTTCAAATAGGTCAAGGATATAATTTCTATCGCCGATAGACCATTGACCCATAGTATATAGTCCAGTAGATGCTGCTTGTCCACCATACCAGAGGAGATAAGCTTGTATTCGTGAGAGTTCCAGTACTAATACACGAATATATTTAGCGCGTTCAGGGACTTCTCTTCCTTCAATTTCCTCCACTGCTCTGGCATAGTTTTCTTCATTTGGATCTGGTTCAGGAACGCAGATACGGCATACTATTGTGAAGCTTTGTAGCCAGTTGCGGCGTTCCATTAGTTTTTCAAAACCTCTATGTAGATACCCCACGTGAGTAGTGGCTTTAACAACAGTATCGCCTTCTACTTCAAGGCGTACCATCATATTACCGGTGATACCGGGGTGTTGGGGTCCTAAGTATATTGTAGTTGCTTTTTTTCTCATCGTGTATATTTCTTTGCAAATTCTGGTATTTCTTCACCTGTACGATTAGCAATAGTCTCACGGACATCTTGTGCGTCCTCTCTACCAGGACGAGTGAAGTATGTCCGTTTGACATAAGAGAGAGTATCAAAATCTTTACGCATTGGAGGTATGTCTTTCCAGTCTTCAAGTATAAATTCTCTTTCACCTACAAGACCATCAAATTCAATTCCGAACATTTCTCTTATTTCACGTTCATATGTATTTGCTTGTCTCCAAATATAGTCAATATTAGGAGCGACAGGGTTATCTCTGTTGATATAGATTTTGTTAAGGATATTTATTTTATCTTTCGGCGACCAAGTGATATATACAAGTTCAAATTTATTGTCTTCTATCCAATCTACGCAAGAGATATGTGCCAGATGGATATATCCGAGTTTTTCTTTTTCATAAAGTAGTAATTGTTCAATTGTATCTTTATTTGTTTTTGCTATTACTCTTTTATTTCGTTGGATTTTTAGCTCTACTTTGTCGCCGAATTTTTGTTTTATTTGCTCTATTAGAATGTTTTCTTTTTCCATAATTAGATTTTTTACCAGTTATAATCGGGCATTACCCAGTTATGAATAATTTTCTTTTGATTTTGCCTGTAGAATTCAAAGTTTTCTTTATAACGTTTCCATCCGTCAGCTCTACCTTCTTGAATAAGTTTTTGGAGTTTTACGAAGCCGGCTATAACAGCTTCTGGTCTTGGCATACAGCCGTTAATATATACATCTACAGGCAGGTACATATCTAAGCGATTTATTGTATTGTAGGAGTCCCAATACATACCGCCATTGATAGTGCAGGAACCAAACCCCATAACATATTTTGGATCTTGCATCTGTTCATAAACTCTTATAACACGTTTGAGAGTTTTTGTAGCCAGATACCCGGTAATTAATAAAACATCGGCTTGTCTTGGAGTAGCGGCACCTCTGATACCGAAACGTTCGGCATCGTAGCGAGATGTCATTGTAGGGGGAATTTCTATTGCTCCACACCCTGTCCCGTATGCTAAAACAAATAGAGAGTTTTTACGGGCAAAGTTTTTAATTATTTCAATTATGCTTTGTGAATATTTATCGTTAATCATTTTTCAAGATTTTAGAATATTGTTGCTTGAATTAAACCGATTAAGCCGAAAAATAGAGGCCAACCCCAGAAATATCTTACTGCCTGTTCAGTTCTAAATCTTGGAGAAACTATGCTCCAGAGAACGGGGTACATATAAACAGCAAAAGTTTTTAGTATGAGCGTTCCTAAGTTTGTAGCACCTGCCATAAAAAGATCTACAAATAGAGTGAGTTTAACAAAGGCGAATATAGAGCCACTTGTCATCATCAAACCGAGATATTTCCCTCCAAATTCAGAGATTGGTCCGGAAGCCAATTCAGCAGGGGCTCCAACAATATCAAAAGGCGAATATCTAAACATCCCTGGCAGTGTCATCAAAGCAGCTAAGAAAGCAAATGGAGAACTAAATAAAAACCATGTATGTTGTTGTTGCTGAATAGCTACTAAATCAGAGACTGATGTAGTTTTATATTGAATCATTAAACTGATTAGAGCTATCACCCAAGGTATTTCAAATCCAACCATTTGGGTTAGCCCTCTGCTAACACCGATAGTAGAGTTAGGGTTTCCCGTTTGACCAGCACCCAATGCCATACCCAAAGGTCCAAATACCATAAGGTAAAGTAATAAGACCAAGTCGCCATTAAAAGTCAAATTTGTAAAGAAGTGACTACCATATACTATCGGAATAAACAATAGTGTAGTAATGGACATGGCAATTAACCATAGAGGTGCCAGATGTTGCATTATTCCATGATTGATGTTTGAAGTCTTTGCCCAAAGTTTAGTAACATCAATAAAGTTCTGATATATAGGAGGACCTACACGATTTTGTGCTCTTGCTATAATTTTTCTACGAATTCCGGCATAAGTCATTCCCACAATAAAGGCTATTAATGCCGATACAGTTGCACTTAATATTAATTTCCAGATTTCCATTGTTCTTTATTTTTATAGGAAAAGATTTTTTAGCAGAAACAAAATAGTTAAAAATATAACCACATAAGTGGCATAAGTTTGAGTATTACCGTTGTATATACGGCGTAAGAATTGGAAAAAGTCTTCCAGTCCAGTAGCTATTTCATTGTAAAATTTAGATATTTTGTATTTTAATATTGGTCCTAATGCTCTTTGAAATGGACGATAAAAATCTACGGAATAGTGATAATTATCATCAGGACGAACAGGCTCACCTGCATTAGCAATATCTTTTGTAGTAACGTAGCGTGTATTTTTCCGTCCGTAAAAAGTGATTATAATCAAAAATAGAATGAATACAGAAGCTAATGTAATAATAGTTGTTTTTAACCATATACTATTGTGCCACTCGTTTGTCAATACAGAAATTTTATAAGTAATATCAGTGAAGCCCAAATCACCCATAGCATTTGCTATTGGTTTAAAAATCAGTCCAGGGAATGTACCTAATACTATTAGCGTAATAGCAATCAAAAGCATTGGGACTACCATTAATGGGTGAGCTTCTTTTACGTTTTCAAATTCTTTTTCTTCTTGACCTAAGAATATCCCAAATAGAAATCTAAAACTGTAAAGAAAGGCAGCTGTTGAAGATAAGAAAATTAGGATTACTAAATATACATGTCCTGATGTTATTAAAGATTCATAAAGCATCCATTTACCTACAAAGCCAGCTAATGGAGGCACTCCTGCCAGTGCAATTATAGATATCAACGCGGCAAAGAAGGTATATGGCATTTTACGAATTAAACCTCTGAGTTCATTGAAATCAGTTGTTCCAGTTTGTTTTTCCACTGCACCGGCTACCATAAAAAGATTTGCTTTGAACAGACCATGCATAAGTGCTAAAAATATTCCTGCAAAAATACTTAATTTAGTACCTATACCTAAACCTGTAATAATATAACCGAGCTGTCCAATAGATGAATATGCAAGCAGTTTTCGGATATCATCTTGGAATATAGCATAGAATGTTGCTAAAACAGCAGTTATAGCACCGAACCAAGCTAATATAACACTACCAGTATGCAAACCTGAGTGGTTAAACATATTTATTGCTACAAATCCAATACCGTAGATACCCATCTTTGAGAGAGCCCCTGAAAATACATCTGTATATGCCATAGGAGCATTTGAATATGCATCAGGAGCCCATACATGCAGTGGCATCATAGCACTTTTTACTGCAAAGCCGGTTAGGAGCAATAATCCAATCAATAGTTGCATTCCGAGAGATAGGTTCGGAAATGCAGTGAAAAATTGTTCTATGTATAGAGTGCCTGTAAGTTTATTTATTAGTACAATTCCCATAAACATAGAATATGCTCCTAATGCGCTGAATATCATATATTTCAATCCTGCTTGGTCAACATTCCTACCATTGTATATAACTAATAGATATGAAGACCATGTCATTATTTCCCAAAAGAAAAATAATGAGACAAAGTCTTTACTTACTAAAATTCCCAGCATTGCCCCAATAGAAAGCAGAAAATTAAAGAAAAACCAAGCTTGTCTATATTTGCTTTCCTTTTTCATATAAGGGATAGCATATAACAAAGCCAAAGACGCTAAAACAACAATTAAAATAGCAAAAATCCATGAATAGTCAGTAAATTCCCAACCTAAGGATAAATGTATTAATGAAAAATTAAATTCAGAGAATCTTACAGTGAAAAAATAAATGGGCAATGCTAACGCTTCTATCAATACAATTATTTGTCCCAATAATTTATTTAATACAAATGCGATATATGTAATTACGGCTCCTGCAAAAAGCATTAAAAGTAGTAAAACAATAGTGTTCATTTGAATCTTTTTTTAATTTAAACCTAAGTTTGGCAAAACGCTGTGAATATAATTTTGCTTATCTATTAAGGCATCAGTAGCCTGTTGAATATATGAAGTGATTAAATCAGGATAAAGACCTACAACTATAATTGTCAATCCTAAGATAAGCATAGCAGCCATAGCATTCCAGCGGGGTTTTTGTACTTGATATTTTCCGGTATATTCTCTAAAATATAATCTGTGAATCACTCTGAAGTAATAAACTATTTCCACAATGCTGACAGAGAGTATCAAAGCTAATAGAACTACCATACCTTTATTAGCAGTAGCCATTAACAGATATAATTTACCCCAGAAGCCAGAGAAAGGAGGCAATCCTACAATAGCGAAAGCTCCCAGAGAAAATAACAAAGCAGTTAATGGCATTTGTTTGCCCATACCCTCTAAATCGCTGATATATTTTACTTTTGAGTTATATACCAAGAAACTGGCAGAAAGGAATAATAGAGATTTAATGACAGCATGATTAAATAAAACAAATAAACCTGCAAAAATTCCCAATTGAGTATTTAATCCGAAAGCAATCATAATTAAGCCAATCTGCCCTATACTAGAATATGCTAACATTCTTTTAATTTTTTCTTGTCTAAGCGCTATTGTTTCAGCAAAAACCAGTGTTATGACGCCCATAATTAGCAAAGTCTTATAGGCAGAAGATATATCAAAGAGGGTATAAATCATTCTAATTAGGGCGTATAGACCAGCCTTTGAAGTCATAGCTGCAAATACAGAACCAATAGGTCCGGGAGCTTGTGAGTAAGCATCGGGAGCCCAGCCATTTAATGGGAACATTTCGGCTTCGATGCCAAAGCCTACAAATAATAATATGAAAATCAGAACTTTTAGTTTCGGAGGTATTTTGTCAATATTTGCAGCAATATCAGCCATGTTTAAAGTTCCTAAATGACCATAAATCAATGCAATTCCCAGAAGAATAAACACAGAGGAGAAACTCCCGACAATAAGATATTTAAATGCAGCTTCGGCACCATCTCTTCCGCGATAAAAAGCTGTTAGAGAATAAGCACTGATTGAAGTTATTTCCAAAAATACGAACTGGTTGAAAATATCACCAGTAATTACTACGCCGATACTTCCTGCTACAATTAGCATTAGTAATACAAAGTATTTAACGGCATTGTCAAATTCTACCTTTTTGAATAAATAGCTATATGCCCATACCAAAAATGCCAGAAGTGATATTACAGTAGCAATAAATCCACTGAAAGGCGTAAACATCAGATTGATACCCAAAGGAGGTGCCCAACCTGCTATCTCTGTAATAATGGGTTTATCTACGCTGGTTTGCATGAGTAAAACTACTGCATTGACCGCCAAGTATGCGAATAATAAACCGGGAATTATTCTAATTAAACTTTTGTGTATTTTGCCAAATAATGGCAACAAAAAAGCGGTCAATAACGGCAATGCTATAAAATAAATTGGACTTACCATTTTAGATTTTTTATTTCGTCAATATTTGTTGTATTATGATGTCTGTATAGACGCACAATAAGAGCTAATCCTACGGCTGTTACACCAAAACCGATGACAATAGCCGTAAGAACGAGAGCCTGAGGAACGGGATCTACCATCTGTACACTTATACCTTTGTGGATTTTCTCCATAATTGATGGAGAAAAAATGGGTGCTGTACCGTTATTTATGTATCCTATCGAAATCAATAATAGATTTACACCAGAATCTACAATGGAGAATGAAAGCATAATTTTTATTAAATTCTTTTTAGTAAGCACCCCATAAAAACCTATCATTATTAACAGAAGCGAAGTACCATAAAAAGTATAAGTAAGTATCTGATTTATAGTTAATTCACTCATTATTATTATTTTTAGAATTGGTATTTACATCGACAGAAATGGACAAAAGAGTATCCAATATACCAGTAAGTTCTGCTGCAACTTTAAATCCGACTGCAATGTATATCAATGGGATAATACCACCGCTGAGTAAATCATTAAGTTTCCCGGTAAGCATAAAGTTTTCAAGAAAGTCTTTACCAAGTATCAAACCCATTATACCTAATCCTGCAAAAGTAGCTCCTGCTAATGATTCAATCCAAGTGATAGTATTATGTTTTACAGCAAATTTTCTATATGCTATTAAAAGGAATAGGTATCCTGTAGCAATAATTACACCACCTTGAAAACCTCCACCGGGTGTTAAGTGTCCGTGAATGAATACATAGCCTCCTAATAAAATCATCAGAGGGAATAGAGCTTTACCTGCAACCTGAACTATCCTACTTGCCTGAACAGAACGACGTCTTGGGTTAAGTTCTGTGTGAATTTCTCTACGACGAAATAATATACTTGCTAATCCTGTTGAAGCTAAGAATAGTACAGTTACTTCTCCTAAGGTATCAAAACCTCTATAATTTACTACTACTGCCGTCACTACATTAGCTACTTGTAAATCTTTGGGAGTTTTTTCTATATAAGCTTTTGCTACGTTCATTCTATTTTTTCCAAATTGCACACTTAAAAATCCTCCTATTAGAATGAAAAAGATATAAGCAAGTAGGATAAATATTATAACCCCTTTTAGTTTCATTTGATAAAATTTTTATTATTCTTCTTCTCGTTTAGTGTTTTTGATAGTAACTACAAAAATAATAGTAGTCAGAGCTACACCTATTGCAGCTTCGGTTAAAGCAACATCTGGTGCCTGTAAAACGAAATAGAAAGCCGACAGTATTAGACTAATGATAGAACTTGCAATAGTTGCTACCAGTAAGTCTTTATGGCTCACTACATAAATGGAGACGATTATTAAAATCAAGGCACCAATTATAATTAGAGCGGTCAATAACGTTGTCATTGTTTATTATTTTTAGGATTATCAACTTCTTCGTATGCATCGGTTATTTTTACTTTTGGTTTAATACCAGCCCGATGCGAACCTCTTGCAATAGCGTGGGAGCTTATTGGATTAGAGAGTGCTATAAACAGAATTATGATAAAAAGCTTAAAGAACCAATCTGGTTGCAAAAGAGCTACTCCAAATATTAAACTCATAGCACCCATAGTAGAAGCTTTGGTGCCTGCTTGTAAACGGGAGTATATATCAGGCATTCTTAGTATTCCCAAAGCTCCTAAAAAGAGAAATATTGCTCCCAATACAATGAAAAATGAACCTAAGTATGTAAGTATTGTATTCATATTAAACCCCTCCTTCTAAATATCTTGCAATTACAACTATCCCTAAGAAGCCTAAGGCTGCATATATCAGAGATACATCAACATAGATGAAACGTTGGAAAATATATCCGAATAGGATAAGCCCACCGATGATAGTAACAGACATTGTATCGGTAGCGACAACTCTATCGGAGGCTTCTGGCCCTTTCATAAATCTTATAAATGCCAGAATGATCCCAATTCCTATTAGTACCAGTGCTGTATAAACAGAGT
Source organism: uncultured Bacteroidales bacterium (assembly GCA_964637235.1). Classification (GTDB taxonomy): domain Bacteria; phylum Bacteroidota; class Bacteroidia; order Bacteroidales; family S143-33; genus CAZWVR01. The sequence goes on from CAZWVR010000005.1 coordinate 26,786, forward strand.
ATTGAACTACAATGTTTTCCATAGTATATTTTTTATTGATAGATTTTCAATAGTATTTTTTCAAAAGGATAAGCTATTTCTTTGTAAACTTCTTCAGGATCTGTTGCTTCTACTGTAAGCCAGTGAATGTAAAATCTATTTTCTACAATATCCACGGTAAATGTTCCGGGAGTTAGAGTGATACTATTTGCCAGAATCATTTTTGCAAAATCAGAGTTTAATTTGCTTTCAAATTCCACTATACCGGGATTGATAGGTAGTTTGGGATTTATAACTATCATTGCTACGTGAAAATTAGCTTTTATCAATGCCCATAAGAATACGAAAATATATTCAACGATATATAACAATCTTTTGGGTGAAAGATTAGCTAAGCCGAGAGATGTGAAAGTTTTATATCCATATATTGCAATAATAAAGCTTACTACTACTCCCATAACTACCTCTTGCAAGGCAAAAGTAGAAGTAAAGGCGAGCCATATTAAAAAGATAAATAAAAAAGTGAACAAGAATTTACTAATAAGACTCGCATTTGTTTTTGCCTCTGCTTGTGATACTGTGTTTTTTTCTGTCATAGTTAACGCTTTATGTTGAAAGAATTAAATTCTTTATATTGTATATCAGAGACTTCGACGTTAGAGATGTCTGCCAATTCTGGTCCTTTATTACAGTAATAGACAAGTTTTTCAAGTTTGTTTGGTTCTCCATATGCTTCAACATATACAGATCCATCTGGCATATTTTTAACATATCCTGTGATTCCTAATCTATTAGCTCGTTCCCATATATAATAGCGAAATCCAATTCCTTGTACTTTTGGACCTGTAATATGAATTTTAATGCCTTTTTTAGTCATCTAAAATTTTTTACGCTGGACAAAATTTTTAAAAAATGAGAAAAAAAAAAATCTTGTTGAACATAAAATACGTTATTGCAAGATATATTAAAAATTTTTTTGGGTAAAAATTTGAAGATCAGTCGCTTATTAAGCAGTGTAAATCTCTATATTTATAGCTGATTAAAAAATAATATATAAGGAAAGTATTATTAGATTAAAATTGAGTAGATTTGAGACTAAGATTATGAGTATATAAAACAGGGCTGTCCGCAAAGATTACCTTTTTTTGTATATTTGGGACAACCCTGTGATTTTTTTCAAGGTTTCTTTTTATCGTATAGTTTATTTAATTTAATTTCAATACCTATGGAGCCAAAAGTTACTGGTATTATCCCTTCTTCTATAAAGAGAGCTGGTCCTGATTGTAAAGTTAAAAAAGCATATTTATAACCTAATTTAGTTATAAATGTTGGGAAAATCATAAACATAATGTCATCTAGATTTGTGGATTTAATAATATAAAAACGTGGGGAGAAGCCAAATTCTGTGTATTTAGAAAATGTTCCTATTTCTGGTTGAATAAATAAAAAGTTACTATGAAAATCATTATTTGCTGCATGATAATTATTCCAAGCCCTTCCTATACCTGAATAAATTTCGAAAGTAGTATTTTTATTTAATTTATTGTAATATCCAACTCCAAATTCAATTTGGGCGATTTTAAGTGAATCTTCTTCATCGAGGTAAATCTCTGAAGCTGTAGAATTAATATGATAGTAATTTGCTATTAGAGCAAATTTATTTGAAATAGCATAGCTACTTGAAAAATATGGACCTATATCTGGGAGCATATTTACTCCAGCATTGAAATGTAGTTCATTTTTATTAGTCATTAAAGGGGCGTTCATACTACTGACCGCTAATGGTAGGTCGCAAGAGCTTAAAAATAAAAAAAGTGTAGCTATAAATACTGAAATAGGAATAAATAAGTTTCTCATAGTCTTTTTTTAGAATAAAGAACGTTTTTTTTTATATAAAGAGTTCTTTTTTTTTGATAAAATTTAATTTTTTTATGATAAAATTACTCATTTTGATTATTAACAAAAGATTTTAATACTAAATTAAAGTAGGATGTGGATATTTAGGGGGAAGCTCACTATGGAGTAAGCTACTATGCAAATGAAAGATCATCATATACATTTCTGTTATGATAGGTGATTGTATAAGTTAAACCTTGTTATTTTTTGGTGAAAGAGTAAATGGTGGAGGGCTGGTTATTATGAGAGAATTTACCAGCCCTTGCAGATGTATTAGTCGCCGAAGCGTTCATAATTTTCGTTATAGCCGCCTTCAATTACTCGGAATTCAGTGCGGCGGTTAAGTTCATTGCATATTTCTTGTTGTTCTTTTGATGGTAGTGATTTAATAAATTCTTCTGTGAGTTTTTGTCCTACTTTTAAGAAAGGATATTTTTTAGCGGTCATTTCGTCGACGACAAATGGTTCACTTTCTCCATAACCTTTTGCTACGAGTCTATCTCGGGATATACCGTGTTCTACGAGGTATTTTACGACGGAATTAGCACGACCTTGTGAAAGTTTAAGATTAGCTTTTTCGCTACCGCGGTAGTCAGTATGAGCTCTTAGTTCTATTTTGACGTCGGGATTTATTTGGAGGAGTTCAATTAACTTTTCCAATGCAGCATATGATTCTGGGCGGAGAGTAGTATCGTTAAAGTCATAATGAATATTTGGGATTTTGATATTTCCGACAGCAGGCACTAAGTATATTTCTGTATTTAGGACTGTTCCGTCTTTTTTTATTCCTTTTGTAGAGACAGTGGCGTGTCCTTTTAGGAAAGTTTTTTTCATTGCTAATAAGTAATAATCTACATTTTCTTTGAGGTTTACTTCAAATTTTCCCGTGACGTCGGTATGTGCGATAATAGAGGAGCCATCACTACCTTGAATTTTAATTTTTACATCAGGCAGATAAGCGTGATTTTTATCGTTCATAACATATCCTACGAGTTTAATTTTAAGGGGAATTTGCCAGAAGTAGTATATATCATCGTCTTTACCCATTTTACGTGAGCTTGCCAGATATCCCTTTATTTCCTTAGGGTAGAATACTATGGAGAAGTCATTAGCGGGGGAGTTTATAGGGTATTTTAAGTTTTCCACTTTCCAAGAGCCGTCGGGTTGTTTTGTAGCTTTGTATATATCGAAGCCACCCATTCCTTCTGGTCTATCAGAAGCGAAGTATAAATTTCCTTTGCTGTCAGTTGCGGGGAATATTTCATTAAAAGGGGTATTTATATCACCTCCAAGGGGTTGGGGATTAGACCAAGGAGCCGATTTTGATGTTCTTGTCATAAACCAAATATCTTTTCCACCTTTGCCTTTTGGGTTATCGGTAGCGAAGTACATAGTTAACCCATCGGGGGAGAGAGCAGGTTGACCGACGGATATAGCGGTATCGTTGAATATTTTTACTTGTCCTTGTTTTACCCATTTACCATCTTGCCATCGAGCTTTATAGATTTTACAGCCTACTTTTTTATTTTTAATGTATTGGCAAGATGTATAATACATTGTAAAACCGTCGGGAGTTAATGTGCAACTTCCGTCATCGAATTGTGTATTTACTTCTCCTTCGATAGGTTTTGGTACTGTCCAGAATCCTTTTTTATCTAATTGAGTGACGTATATATCTGCGAAGTTAGTTCCTGAGTTAGTATTTAATTTAGTTCCTTTACCATTGCTACGTGTAGAAGTAAAGAATAGGGTAAGGGTATCGTTGCTCAGGGCGGGGGCAAAATCGTTATCTCTTGAATTTATTTGTTTTACGTAAACTACCTGATATCGCGAGGGATGTTCCATCCATTTTTTAGCGTTTTCGCAGGATTTAATACCTATATCAGCTATTTTATCGTTAGGGACAAGGTCTTTGTAATTTCTATAATATTTCATAGCGTCTTCATAGAGACCTTTCATTTTTAGAGCTTCTGCTAAATAGAGGTTAGCTTTTGGGTCTTGATATTTGTACAATATAGCCCTACGGAACCATTTTATTTGTCCACCTACATCAAATAGATGTTTTGCACACATACCGGCTTTGAAGGATACTTCACCTTTTAGAGTTCTATCTTTAATTTTAGCGAAATATTGATTATAGAGCTCATAGGCTTTTGAGTATTCACCAGCTTCGTAATACTTATTAGCTTTTTGGATTTTTCTCGGTTGAGCGTTTATACCGAGGCTTATAAATAGCATAGAAAATACCAAAAAAATTGTTTTTTTCATATTTATTAGTTTTAGTTTATGATTTTCATTTCTTTAATAAGATGTTTTGCATTTGCGTATTTATCAATGATAAATAGTACATATCTGATGTCTAAGGTAATATTTCTGCACATTGAAGTATCGAAATCATAGTCGCTCATAGTTCCTTCCCATACTCTATCAAAATTTACACCAATAAGGTATCCATTTTTATCGATAACCGGGCTTCCGGAGTTTCCTCCTGTTGTATGATTATCGGCGATAAAGGCTATATGCATAGTACTATCTTTTTTATCGTAATATTTGCCGAAATCTTTTTTCTCGTATAGTGTTTTAAGTTTTTTAGGCACTTTATAGTCGTAGATTTTAGGATTTTCTTTTTCGATAACACCTTTTAGAGTAGTGAAATATCGGTAAAAAACTGCATCTCTGGGTTGATATCCTTTTACGGATCCAAAGGAAACCCTGAGAGTAAAATTTGCATCTGGATAGAATATTTTATTTGAATCCATTTGCATCAGTAGTTTTATATATAAACGATTAAGGCTGTCTAATGCATATTTATAGGATTGATTTTTGGCTTCAAATTCATTTAATTTTTTTATAAGTGAATTATAAAGTTGAATAAGAGGATCCTCTATTGGTAAAAAGTTAAGTTTTTGGGCTTTATCCATAGATGTTAGCATAGAAGAATTAAAGATTTCAAGTGCATATTTGATTGTATCGTTTGCGAGGGAATTAAGTTTTTGGACGATAGTTTTAGGTATAAATTTTTTTGGGGCATAATGTAGATAGTTTTTGACAGCAGCTATAAATAGCTGTTTTTCGATAGTTGTATCGTAGTTTTTATATAAGTAATTTAGTTTTTTATAGAATTTCTCAGCAGATTGTTCATTAAGAATGGATTTATATATATTCCACCAATCTGACAGGTAAAAACATTCGATGAAAGCATAGTATGCTTTTTTATATGGCATAGTAAGGTTGTAATATTTTTTTAAATCGTTGAGGATGTTTTTATATTTTGCCAATTTTTTATTTTTTTTGATCCATAGTAAGAATTTTTTTTCTTGGAGCTGTTTTTTCTTAATAGTTTTTAGCCGATTTAAGCCTTGTTTTGCGCCTATCCATTTTTTCCATGCATTTGCTATTCTTGCTTGTTTTGCAGAGTACATAATTCGTAATGTAGGATTTGTTTTTATAGCATTATTTATAATATTGAGTTTATCTTCTCGTATTTTGATTCTCATGGAGTTATATATATTGTTAATTTGTTTGATAGCAAAAGACGGGAGATATTCATAGGTAATTCCGGGGTATCCCATAACCATAGTAAAATCGCCTTGTTTTATGCCATTGAGTGAAATTTTAAAGAATTTTTTAGGTTTATATGGTACATTATTGGGAGAGTATTCAGCAGGCATATTATTAGTATCTGCGTAAACTCTAAAAATTGAGAAGTCGCCAGTATGTCTGGGCCATATCCAATTATCGGTATCGCCACCGAAGCGACCTATTGCTGAGGGAGGTGCACCAACAAGTCTAACATCACGGAATACTTCATAGACCATAAGCATATACATATTGCCATTATAGAATGAGTAAACATTTGCGTAATAGTATTTTTTAGGATATTTTTTAGTTATTTGTTGAAGGAGTTGTTCTTTATTTTGTTCAATAATATTTTGTCGTTTATATTCTGGTGTATTTTCAGTAATGCCATTAAGTATCTGTTCAGTTACGTTTTCTGCATGGACTAATATTTTGACTGTTAGTCCGGGATTTGGTAGTTCTTCGGAGAGATTTTGTGCCCAGAAGCCTGATGAAAGGTAATCATTTTCGGGGGTAGAATGTCTTTGGATAAAGGAGTGTCCGCAGTGATAATTAGTTAGTATTAAGCCCATAGGAGATATAAATTCACCTGTGCAGCCTGTACCAAAAATTACTACTGCATCTTTTAGTGAAGGGTTATTTTCGTTATATATATCTTCTGCTGATAATATTAGTCCTTTTTTTCGCATTTGATATATTATTCCTTGTTTTTTTAGATACATTGGCAACCATAATCCTTCATCGGCATATACTGTGATGAACATATAAAGAGCAGAAAAAAAGATTAGAAATCTTTTCATAAGTTTATAGGTTTGTTTGGTTAAATTTTCTTACAAAATAATAACATTTTTTTCAGAAATTAAACTTTTGTTTTTTTATCTTGTTTATGTATATGGATAAATAGTGTTTTTTATAGAAAAAATTTTTTGACGAAAGTATTAAATTATTTGATGAAATTCACTTCTGGTACTAAGTTTATATCAAATTTGTCTTTAATAATAGTTTTTACATATTCGGAAAGTATGACAATATCCATTGGTTCTGCATTTCCTGTATTTACTATTACAAGGGGTTGTTTTGGATAAATCATAGCTTTACCAATAGTTTTACCTTTTAAGCCAGCTTTATCTATAAGCCAAGCAGCAGGTATTTTAATTCCTTCTGGGACTTTATAAAATGGTATTTGAGGATAATTTTTTTTCAGTTTCAAAAAAGATTTTTCGTCAATTATAGGGTTTTTAAAGAAGCTACCGCTATTGCCAAGGATGTTATAGTCTGGTAATTTACGTTTACGTATTTTTAGTATTGTATTGCGTATAGTTTTCAGGTCTTTTTTACCAATTTTTTTTATTTCTTTTTCAAGTTCTGAGTAAGACAAGTTTAGTTTTTCGTTTTTTGATAGTTTAAATATTACAGATGATATAATTCCTTTATTTTTTAAGGTATCTTTAAATATACTGTGTCTGTATGCGAAATGACATTTTTCATTTTCCAGTATAATTATTTTTTGTTTTTCAAAATCAAAGAATTTAACAGCAATGATGTTATTTTTGACTTCGGCGCCGTAAGCTCCGATATTTTGGATAGGAGCAGCTCCGACGGTGCCCGGAATTCCGGAGAGGTTTTCTAATCCAAATAGGTTTTTATCTACTGTAAATTTTACAAAGTTATCCCAGTTTTCGCCAGCAGCAACTTCAATGATAATGTCATTTTTTGTTTCGTATAATATTTGTTTGCCTTTTATTCTATTTAGAATTACGATACCGTTGAAATCTTGTGTAAAGAGTACATTTGTACCATCACCTAAGATTACGAATTTTTTATTTTGTATTAGTTCTGATAATTTCACAAGATCCTCTTTTGAGTTTATAGTAATAAGAAAATCAGCTTTTATGTTAAGATGAAAGCTATTGAAATTTTTGAGATTTGCATTTTTTTGTATAATCATTTCGTGGGATTTTTAAAATTCCAGAATTCTTAGTGTATCTAAGTTTAAACGATATTGTAGCCATTTTGACAATTTTGTTTCTTGTTTTTTTCTGTACCATTTGCTATAACCGGGTTTCCAATGTACTAATAGGATAGGGATAGTATCAATAGTTGTATCATTTTTATACATAATTGATTTTGCAAATGCGAATTTTGTAATTTTATCATATTCTACTGATAATTCTTTTGCGATTTGTCTAATAGGAATAGTATCAGATGTTAGTTTAATTAGCTGATTTTCCAGAAATTCAATACGTTTTTCTTTATCTTGTATTAGTTGCAGGTTTTGTTTGTATATATCTTGTAATAGGTCGTTTTTAATTTGGTCTTTTAGTTTTTGGTTTAAATTTGCTAATTGTGTTTTAAAAGCTTCTGTATTATCTTTTGCTTGGAATATTTGTAATATAGTGGTGTCAGGGAGCATAATTTTTTGCCACCAAGAACTTTTATTATTAAGTAAACCGTATTTTTTTAATTTTTTTTGTAAACTTTTAATTTGTTCGTTTTTTAAAGGTTCACCGATAAAAAATAAGTTAATATATGCGGTATCGCCGTAGATAATTTTTTTATCAATTAATTGACTATTAGGGAATTTAGATGTTTCTTTTGTTATAAAGTGTTCAGTATTAGTTTTAAAGCGGGCTTCTTTAATTACGTTAAAGAATATAATAGCACTTGGTAAGATTACGATTATTGCCAAAATTGTGATATAAAGTTTAATTCTTTTTTCTTGTTGTTTGTTTATAAATTCTTTTTTAGGGAATTTTAAGTATTTAACAGTTATAAAAGTAGCGATGCTGATGAATACGGAATTTATGAAGAATAGATACATAGCCCCGAGAAAGAAGTTCCATTTTGCAGTTGCTATACCGTATCCAGCAGTACAAAGAGGAGGCATAAGAGCCGTAGCAATAGCGACACCGGGGATTACATTACTTTTTTCTCTTTTTGCACCCACTATACTCCCTGCGAAGCCACCGAAAAGAGCTATCATAACGTCTAATATAGTTGGTTTAGTTCGTGCTAAGAGTTCAGAATGAGCTTCTTTTAAAGGCGTGAGCCAAAAGTATATTGCTGAGGTTATTAAGCTTATGCTTACGGCAACAAGGAGATATTTTATTGCTTTTTGGAGCATTTTCCAGTCGTATATACCAATGGCTGTTCCGATGGCAACAATAGGACCCATTAAGGGAGATATAAGCATAGCTCCGATTATGACAGCGGTAGAGTTAGCATTAAGTCCTATTGAAGCAATTAGTATTGAAAACATTAGTATCCATGCGGTATGCCCGCGAAAAGCCATATCTTTTTCAATATCAGAAAGTGTTTGTTGATAATCTACTTCTCCTATGCTTAAAATTTCTTTGAAAAATAGGAATGTCAATTCTTTTATTCTAAGGAGAATATAACTCAGATGTGTTCTTTGTTTATTTTGCTTTTCGGTGTTTTTTTCCATAAAAGGCTTTTTTTAAATTGTAAAAATAAAATTTTAGTTTAGCAAAAAAAATTATATGAAAATAGCAATATTTTGTAGTGCTAGTAATGCCTTGGATGAGGAATATTATGCTCTTGCTAAAAATTTGGCTTATGAGCTTGCTAATCGTAAGCATGAGGTTATAACTGGTGGAGCCAATGTGGGCATTATGAAAGTTTTATCTGAGACAGCCAGAGAATTAGGAGTAAGGACAATTGGTATCATTCCAAAAGTAATATTTCATAAAGAACTTGCAGACCATAAAAATGATGAGCTTATAATTACTGATACTCTTTCGGAAAGAAAAAATAAAATTATTGCTTCGGCAGATGCTTTTATAGCCCTTCCGGGTGGTTTTGGGACATTAGATGAACTTATGGAAGTCATTGTTTATAAGCAGTTAGCCATTTTAGATAAACCTATTGTTATATTTAATTTTAAGGGTTTTTATGACAATTTGATACGGCAGTTTGATGTTTTCTTTAAAAATAATTTTGCAAAAAGAAAATATTCGAAGTTATTTCTTATTACAGATAATTTTTCCGATGCTTTTGCTTATATTGAAAATTATCAGAAGCAAAAGTCAATAGATTTTGAATGGTTTAAGGTTGATAAAAATAATTTTTAAAAGGCAAACAAGATAAAAATTTTTTCGTTTATAGAGTAAAGTAAAAAATCGTTCAAAAAGTGTGAAATCTATTTTACAAAAGTATATACAAATAGAGAGGCAGCTACTTCATTATTTATTTTATCTTTTACCTCAATCTTTTCGTGCTTTTTTTAATAAAAAAATAGTTTTTATGCGAAATATTCTTAGATTTCTGCTTATTTTCATAGTGATGTTTATTTTTAGTTTACCTTTTTTGTTTAAGAATAAATTTGATTATTATTTGCAAGATAAAGGTTATCAGGCAGTTATAGATAATTACAAAAATGAAGTTGATAAATATGCTAAAAAATTTAACCTTCCGTCAAGCTATCTCTTAGCGCTGATTATGTTAGAATCTTCTGGTAGAAAAAATGCACCATATAGATATGAGCCACATATATATAAAAAGCTAAAATTATTGAAAGAAGGCAAAATAAAACAATTTGAAAATTTAAAGCCGGAAGATCTTAAAGGATTTTCTAATTCTCAATTGAAAGATTTAGCCAGTTCTTGGGGTCCATTTCAAATTATGGGTTATAAAACTATAAAAATGGGCATAACGATAGATGAACTTAAAGGGAAAAATGCAGTTTATTGGGGTATAAAATGGATTAACGATGATTATGGATTTCTTCTTCGTCAGGGAAAGTTCAAAGATGCTTTTCATTGGCATAATACTGGTAAGCCTTTTCCGCGAGATGGCATACCTCAGACTTATGACGAAAACTATGTTAATAAAGGTCTCTATTATATGAAAGTATTTAGCAAATTATATTGATTCTTAAAATGCGTAAAAGGTAGCTAATTGAGAGCATTTTTTATAATTTAAAATTTTGATTTTAAGCGATTTGCTATAAAAATTTTGCTTTTTTGAATCTAAAACCGGCTAAAAATTGTTGATTATTAAGTATTTTTTTGCCTTCCAATTGTATTTCTGTGGGAATAATAAAACCGTCTGAGGTTGCTATTTTTAGACGTTTTTTTTCGATTATAATTTCGCCGGGTTCGTAAGAATGTTCAATTTTTTCAGCGATAGAGAAGTATATTTTTACTGTAAGTATGTTTCCATCTTTATTTAATAAAGTCCAAGCTGTTGGTTTTTTGCTTAATCCACGAATTAAGTTGTATATTTCTATGCTTTTTTTAGACCAGTCAATTTTTCTATGTTGCTTTGTAATTTTAGGAGCTTTATGTAAATTATTTCCTAATTGATGTTGTGGAATAGGCGTAATATTATTGTTTTCTATCTGTTTTATTGCTTTAATTAGTAGGGGTACACCTCTTTTTATAATTTTTTCTGATAATGTATCAGCAGTATCGTCAAAATTTATAGCAATAGTTTCCTGCAAAATTATATCGCCACTGTCAATATTTTCGTTGATAAAAAATATGGTTATACCGGTTTGTGTTTCTCCATTGATTATAGCCCAATTGATTGGCGCAGCACCTCTATAATCAGGCAGATATGATGGGTGAAAGTTTATAGTTCCCATCGGTGGCATTTGCCACACTTTATTAGGGAGTTTCCTATAAGCAACTACGACAAATAAGTCAGCTTTGAATGATTGTAAAGTTGATAGAAACTCTTCGTCTGAAAGATTTTCTGGTTGTAGTAATGGATATCCTGCTTGACGTGCGTAGATAGCTACCGGAGGAGATGTTATTTTTTTGCCTCTTCCGCTGGGTTTATCCGGTGATGATACTATTGCTGCTATTTCAATATCTTTTTGTCCTTCTATACCTTTAAGTATTTTTAGGGCAAATTCTGGTGTCCCAAAATATATTATTCGCATAGTTAATTTGTTATGACTAATTTTGTTTTTGGCTGCAAATATGACAAATTATTGACGAATTTATAAAAATTTCTTTGTTAATTGTTTGTCTTTTAAAGAAAAATATCTTTTTTTGTAAAAATAAAAAATTTGTAAATGAAAAAATTTATCATTGTTTTTTTGTTATTATCTTTTTTATATTATTCATGCCGCAATCGTTCTGCATCTGAGGCTCATATTGTAGGAGATTATGTAAAAATACCACTTAAAGCTGATTTATCAAGGCTTACTGAAAAACAAAAGCACTTAATAGAACTCCTTATCCGAATAACTGATTATATAGATTCAATATATTTTTACGAGAATTTTGGTAATCCTTACCCTGTTCTTGATACTATAACCGATAGTTTAAAAAGAGAACTTTTTCTAATAAACTTTGGACCTTGGAATATGATAACTATGCAAGCTTTTATAAAAGGTTTTGGTAAAAAACCTTTGGGTGGAAATTTTTATCCTTATGATATTACTATGCAAGAGTTTCTAAAATCTGCCGATGCTGATAAAAGTAGTCATTATACATTTATTAGGCGAGACAGTTCAAATAATCTCTATTCTATACCTTACCATGTAATGTTAAAAAAATATACCGATACAATATGTTCTTTACTTATAGAAGCATCAAAATATACTGAGAATGAGCGATTTAGAGAGTATCTAAATCAAATTGCCATAGATCTTAAAGCAGATAATTATTATAAAAGTGATTCGCTTTGGGTACTTATAAGAAATAATCTCATAGATTTTGTTGTAGGACCATTATATATTGCTACGGATAAGCTTATGGATTTAAAAGCAGACCATATTGCCATGGTTTTAATAAAAGATACTATCTGGACACAGAAAGTGCAGAAGTATAATGTTTGGTTAAAATATTTGCAGAAAGCCCTTCCTGTACCTCCTGAGTATAAGGAGGAAAAACCAGGTGATGCTTCCTCAATAACCGTTTATGATGCTATTGCTATGGGAGGCTCAGCAAAAGTTTCGGGAACTTTAATGTCTATTGTATTACCAAGTTTAGACCAAAGAGTAAGCTTAAACGTGGGAATGAAAAATATTCAATTTAAAAATGTAATTGAATACAAATCTAAATATATTGTTAAGCCCCTTGCAAAAGAGATTCTCCCGAAAGAGAATTTACAATATATTACTTCAAATGCCTTTTTTGTAAATACAATAATGTGGGAAATAGGCAATAGTTTAGGACTAAAAAATACTATAAATGGAAAAGGAACAGTGCGTGAGGCTTTAAAAGAAACTGCTACAATAATTGAGTATGTTAAAAATAATCTTATGTCTTTATATCTTGTAAACCGACTTGCACAAGTAGATGAGATTCAAAATGATTTAAAAGAAAATTATTATACGTTTGTAGTGGATTTGATACGGGCTTTGAGATTTGGTAAATTAAATAATTACAGTAAAGCTAATTTGATTACTTTAAATTATTTTTTTAAAACAAAGGCTATAAAGATAGGCTGGGATAATAAAATTAGAATTCAAATTGATAAGTTTAAAACCATTACAGATTCTTTGATAAGAAAAATTATTGTTATGCAGGGGAATGGCGATTATAAACAAGCTAAATCGTTTATAAAACAATACAATTATATTCCTCCTGAACTTTATAATTTATTACAAAAAGTTAATTCTAAACATATTCCTGTGGATATTTATCCCGTTAATATAAAGTTAAAACCTTAATCCTATGAGAAAAAAGCGGTTTATAATTGCACTTTTAATGCTTTTAAGTATAGCGATATTAGTATCGTGTTATTTAACTGGTAAGAGCAAGGTTAGTGAAAAGCAAAAGGAATTTTTAATTCTTTCTATTACTAGTCGCTCGTTAGAACAATATCATTATAGCGGTAAACAAATTGATGATAGTGTTTCAGTAGGTATTTATAATGATTTTTTAGAATTTTTAGACCCTGCTAAATTGTATTTTTATCAGTCAGATATAGACCAGTTAAATATTTTTAAATATTACATAGATGATCTTATAAAAAAAGGCAGTTTGATGTTTTTTGAACAAGTTTTATCAATTTATAATCAAAGACTTAAAGAAGCTGAGAGTTTTTATAAAGAAATTTTGCAAAAGCCATTTGATTTTACAAGAGATGAATACATATATAAGGATGCTAAATATGTTTCTTATGCTAAAAATAAAGATGAATTGCGCGAGCATTGGAGAAAGTATCTAAAATATCAGGTTTTATTGAAATTATATACTGAATATAAAGCTAATCAAAAAGATACTGCTAAGCATAAGAGTTTTGAACAATTAGAGGAACAAGCCAGAAAGGATGTAATCAGTGATATGGAAGCCTATTTTAAACGTTTGAAAAAATTTACAAGACAAGATTATTTTAGTTTATTCCTAAATACTTTAACCCAGCAATTTGACGCTCATACGGAATATTTGGCTCCAAAGGTAAAAGAGGATTTTAAGATATATACTTCCGGAGAACTGGAAGGTATAGGAGCTACCCTTCAACAGCAAAAAGATGGGAAAGTAAAAATTATAAAATTAGTCATAGGGGGTCCTGCATATAAAAGCGGTAAAATTGAAGAAGGTGATAAAATTCTTAAAGTTGCTCAGGGCGATACAGGTCGTTGGGTGAATATCATAGGTATGAGGCTCGACGATGCCGTCAGATTGATTAGAGGTAAGAAAGGTACTAAGGTTAGACTAATGTTGGAGAAAAAAGATGGAAATATTCAAGAAGTTTCTCTTATAAGAGATAAAATAATTATTGAAGATTCTTATGTCCGTTCTCTTATTTTATTAGATACCATCAGAAACGAAAAAATAGGCTATATTTTTATTCCGAGTTTTTACTCCGATTTTAAAAAGCACGGTAGGAATGTATCTTCTGATTTTCTTTCAGAACTTAATAAACTTAATAATGAGAAAGTTAAAGGTATAATAATTGACCTTAGAAATGATGGAGGTGGTTCTTTGGAAGATGTTGTTAAAATGGTCGGTTATTTAATTAAAAAGGGACCTGTCGTTCAAGTTAGAGACAAAAGCAATAAAATTAGATTATTAAAGGATAATGATAAGCATGTATATTACAAAGGTAAGATTTTAGTTATGGTTAATTATAGCAGTGCTTCTGCTTCAGAAATATTTAGTGCTGCTTTACAAGATTATCATAGAGCCCTAATTTTTGGTACTACACATACTTTTGGAAAGGGTACTGTACAAGCTGTTTTAAATTATGACGATTTATCAATACCACAAGAGTATAAACCCTTAGGTGCTCTGAAAATTACATTACAGAAGTTTTATAGGATAACCGGAGGCTCAACACAGCTTAAAGGCGTTGTGCCGGATATTATATTCCCAAATCCATATCAGTATTTAAAACAAGGTGAAATCAATCTGGAAAATCCTCTCAAATGGGATAAAATTAAACCTTCTGATTATAAGGTTTATAAATATAAATTTAATGTTGAAAAAGTCAAAAAAAGAAGTTATCAAAGAATGGAACAAGATTCCTTTTTTATTTTGACTAAGCAATATGCTAAATTTCTTAAACAACAAGATAAAGAGAAAAAGATTCCGCTTAATTTTGAAAAATATAAGCAATTGCAACAAAATATAAATGCCCATATCAAAAAGGTAAACAAATATAAAAAGGATATACATTTAAAATTTTTATATACAAAAGATGACCAGTATATAATGCAGACTGATACAATAGTACGCCTCAGATATGATGCTTGGAAAAAACATCTACGAAAAGATCAGCAGCTGAAAGAAGCATACAATATTATGTATGATATGCTTAATCTTAGATAGAATTTGTGCTATATAATCACTTATGATGTTGTTTAATTGGTGTTTCATACTAAACAAGTTTAGTATGAAAAGGTTAGTTCTTTTATTGATAATTGTGATACTTGTTCTTAGTTCGTGCCATAAGAAGAGGCTTAATGTAAATTATAGGGAGCAAATGCGCCTTTTTGTAGAAAAGATAAGTCAGTATGCAAAGGATAAAAAACCTTTGTTCTATATTATACCGCAAAATGGAGTTCAGTTAGTTGTTAGAGATGAAACGAGTTTAGAGCCCGATAATAACTATCTTAGTTCTATTGATGGTGTTGGTCAAGAGGATCTTTTCTATGGCTATGATGCTGATGATAAAGCCACTCCAAAAGATCAAACTGAATATTTGCTTCAATTTCTTAATATTGTTAAAGATCATGGCAAAAAGGTACTTATTACGGATTATTGTTATACACATTCTAAAATAGATGACTCTTATAAGAAAAATGATGAATACGGATTTTGTGGCTTTGCTGCTCCTGAGCGAGATTTAAATGTAATTCCAGATTATCCTTCTGAACCGCACAATGTGAATAATTTGGATATCAGAAACTTAGATAGTATCCGAAATTTTTTATATATAATAAATCCAGAAAATTTTAGTAGTATTGATGATATGATTTCTCAATTGCAGCAAACTAATTATGATATGTTGCTTATAGATCTTTTTTTCAATGGGAAACAATTAACCAGAGATCAAGTGCAGGCATTAAAGACAAAAGCCAATGGAGGTAAAAGGCTTGTTATTGCATATATGAGCATAGGCGAAGCAGAGGATTATCGCTACTATTGGAAACCTGAATGGAAAAATAATCCTCCTCAATGGCTTGAAAACGAAAATCCTCAATGGCAAGGAAATTATAAAGTAAGATATTGGGACCCTCAGTGGCAGAAAATAATTTTTGGTACAAAAGATTCCTATTTAGATAAAATCTTGGAATCTGATTTTGATGGCGTTTACCTTGATATTATTGATGCTTTTGAATATTTTGAACAAAAATATCAAAAATAATTTTTCTATTGTTTGCAAAAAATTCTAAATTTGTAAAAAAATAACAAATGGAAGATTTAATAATAAAAGGAACAAATAGAACCCCAGAGGTCAATTTTCGGAAAGATGGTTTAATAGAGCTCAGAGGTGTTTCTACACTTGAAAATCCTGAGCCTTTTTATAAACCGTTAATCAACTGGATAGAGGAATACGTCAAAAATCCTGCTGATAAAACAGTGGTAAATTTAGATATGGAATATTATAATACGAGCTCTCAAATGTGGATTTTTCAGATATTGGAACTTTTAAGGGACTTAGCAAAAGTTAAAACTGATGTTGAACTAAATTGGTATTATTTTGATGAGGAGATGCAAGAATTGGGAGAGGATCTTGAAAGTTTGCTTCATATAAAATTTAATTTTGTTCAGAAGCATAAAGAATAAAGCCTTTCTCTCATTTTTTATCCGATAAAAAATAGCTTTACGCTGATTTTATGATTTTTGTAGTGAATTATTTTTAACTTAAACAGAAATGCTATGAATGATAAAATAAAAATTACTTTTCCTGATGGCACTCAAAAAGAATATCCGAAAGGTATTACAGGCTTAGAGATAGCAAAAAGTATAAGCTCAAAACTTGCAAAGGAAGCCTTAGCTGTGGGTGTAAATGGACAGACGCGGGATCTTATGTTGCCAATAGAAACTGATGCTGAAATAAAGTTTTATACATGGGAGGATAAAGAAGGCAAAGAAACTTTTTGGCACACATCAGCTCATATAATGGCAGAAGCTTTGGAAAGTCTTTATCCGGGAATTAAGTTTGGGATAGGTCCTGCCATAGAAAATGGTTTCTATTACGATGTGGATTTACCAGAAGGCACCACTATATCCGAGAAAGATTTCCCTAAGATTGAAAAGAAAATGTTAGAGATTGCCAGGGGTAAATACCCTGTCGTTAGAAAAGAAGTTTCAAAAGAAGAAGCTCTTAAATATTATAAACAAAAAGGTGACGAGTATAAAGTAGAACTTATAGAAGAGTTAGAAGATGGTACAATTACTTTTTATTCTCAAAATAATTTTACAGATTTATGTCGTGGTCCTCACTTGCCACATACAGGCTATATAAAAGCTGTTAAATTATTAAATATTGCAGGAGCTTTTTGGCGTGGCGATGCTTCTCGTAAACAGTTAACCCGTATATATGGCATTACTTTCCCGAAGCAGAAAATGCTTACAGAGTATTTGCAGATGCTTGAAGAAGCTAAGAAAAGAGACCATAGAAAAATTGGTAAAGAATTGGAAATATTTTACTTTTCTCCACGTGTAGGACAAGGATTGCCTTTATGGTTGCCTAAGGGAGCAATGCTTAGAGAACGACTGGAAAATTTTTTAAAAAATATACAAAAGCAATATGGCTATTTGCCTGTAATTACTCCGCATATTGGACATAAAAATTTATATGTTACTTCGGGACATTACCAAAAGTATGGGAAAGATTCTTTTCAGCCAATAAAAACTCCACAACCTGATGAAGAGTTTCTGTTGAAGCCAATGAATTGCCCTCACCATTGTGAGATATATCGCTCTAAGCCTCGTTCTTATCGGGATTTACCTTTACGATTGGCAGAGTTTGGCACTGTATATAGATATGAACAAAGCGGTGAGCTTCATGGTTTAACCAGAGTGCGCGGTTTCACCCAAGATGACGCTCATATATTCTGTACACCAGAGCAACTTAAAGATGAGTTTAAAAAAGTTATTGATATAGTGCTTTATATCTTTAAAATTATGCATTTTGACGATTATACTGCGCAAATATCTCTCAGGGATCCTAATGACAAAGAAAAATATATCGGCAGTGAAGAAAACTGGGAGAAAGCAGAAAAAGCTATTATAGAAGCCGCAGAGGAAAAAGGTCTTAAAACTACAATTGTACCGGGTGAAGCGGCTTTCTATGGTCCTAAGCTTGATTTTATGGTTAAAGATGCTTTGGGGCGTAGTTGGCAATTAGGTACTATACAAGTTGACTATAATTTACCGGAAAGATTTGATCTTGAATATATGGGACCTGATAATAAAAAGCATCGTCCTGTAATGATACATAGGGCTCCATTTGGTTCTATGGAACGATTTGTCGCCCTTTTAATAGAGCATACAGAAGGTAAATTCCCTCTATGGCTTACCCCAGACCAGGCAATAGTACTGCCTATCAGTGATAAGTTTAATAATTATGCCCATCAAATCGCTAATGCATTGAATAGTAAGGATATACGTGTTATTGTTGATGAAAGAAATGAAAAAATAGGTAAGAAAATCCGTGAAGCAGAATTGAAACGTATTCCTTTTATGTTGATTGTCGGTGATAGAGAATTACAAAATAATACAGTAGCAGTACGTCGCCAAGGTAAAGGAGACTTGGGAGAGATGTCAATTGAAGAATTTGTAAATTTGGTGCAAAAAGAAATCCAGAGCGAATTGCAAGTATAAAATTTAGCGGGTATTTTAGATTACCTTTAAATTAGAAGCAGTACAGGGAAAAGCTCTATAATGCTATCGACTTCGGGCTTCCTGTGCTGCTTTTTAATTTTTATCATAGTGGCAAGCATTATGTGAATTTTTTTACTAAATACTTGTTATTTTTAGTATTTTTGTAAAAAAAATTATGTCACACCGTCAAGAGTTTTTCCGTTTATTGGGTTTACCTTCAACGGATTCCTTAGCCATAGAAATAGATAGAGCAGAAGGCGTTTATCTTTACTCAATGGATGGGAAAAAATATCTTGATTTATGTTCTGGTGTATCTGTGAGCAATCTCGGACATAATAATCCGCGAATAATTAAAGCCATAGAAGCCCAGATACATAAATATTTACATTTAATGGTATATGGCGAATTGATACAGAGCCCACAGGTAGAATTAGCTAAAAAGCTTACCGATGTACTCCCCTCGTCTCTTAATTCTGTATATTTTGTCAATTCAGGTTCTGAGGCTAACGAAGGTGCATTGAAATTAGCCAAACGTTATACCGGACGTACAGAGATTATTGCCTTTAAAAATGCTTATCACGGTAGTACACAGGGAGTTTTAAGTGTCTTGGGAAATGAAAATATGAAACGTGCATTTCGTCCATTGATACCTGATATTAGATTTTTGGAATTTAATAATATTGACCAATTGGAGCAAATAACAGAAAAAACAGCTGGGGTTATAGTGGAACCTGTTCAGGCAGAGGCAGGTGTAATACTTCCAGAAAATGATTTTTTAAAACACCTTCGTAAACGTTGCAATCAGACCGGAGCATTATTAATTTTTGATGAGGTTCAAACAGGACTTGGTCGTACGGGAGAGCTTTTTGCTTTTCAAAGATATGATGTTGTTCCGGATATTCTAACACTTGCAAAAGCTTTCGGTGGTGGTATGCCTATTGGTGCTTTTATTGCAGATAAAAAAATTATGGATTCTTTAAAATACAATCCTCCTTTGGGACATATAACAACATTTGGTGGGCATCCTGTTTCAGCAGCAGCTGCTTTGGAAAGTCTTAATATTATTACTGAAACTGAGTTATACAAAGAAGCACAGCATAAAGGCGAAATTTTTAAGGAACGTTTACAAAACAATCCTAAGGTAAAAAATATCCACGGTATAGGTTTACTTTGGGCTGTTGAATTAGAAGACGAAAAACAAGCTGCACGTTTTATCAATATAGCAAAAGAAAAAACTTTCCTTATAACAGACAGATTTTTATTTAAACCCAATGCTTTTAGGATTGGGCCGCCTTTGAATATATCTTTTTCTGAAATTCAAGACGCAATACAACGTATTGAGCAAACTTTGGATCTATTATGAGAAAGTTGTTTTATATTTTACTGATTATAAATATTTTTTCGCTCCGACTATATCCTCAAATAACGGTTTTTTCCGATTTTGAAGGAGGCAATGTGAATATTTTGAAAATTGATGCATTAACCAATACGATATATTTTACTCCTGACATAGATCAAAATAATACTTTGCGATGTTGGTATTATTTTGGTGTAGCTAATGTTCGCAATAAAAAATTACATTTTGTACCATCTGGATATAATAACCTCGCAAAAGCATATATGCCAGCTTATTCATATGATAGAAAGCACTGGTATAGAGTTATCTCAAATAATTATAACTTTGAAATAAAAGCATTGCATGATACTTTATACGTTGCGATGGGGTATCCATATTTATATAGTGATTTGCAAAACTTTTTGAATAAAATAAAAAAATCCCCTTTTGTACAAGTTAAGCAACTTACTAAAAGTGAGGGCGGAAATATTGTGCCATATATAATCATAAAAAATGATAATCCAGAAGTTAGAAATTATGTTTTAATTTTAGCCAGACAGCATGCTTTTGAAACTCTTTCTAATTATGTCTTGGAGGGTTTTATTGATTATATAATTACATCTGAAAATTTGAAGCAAATACTCAATAAGTTTTTTATAGTTATTGTGCCTATTGTTGACGTAGATAATGTTATAAAGGGGCAAAGTGGGAGAATGCAAAAACCTTATGATTTTAATAGGGATTGGAGTGATACTCCACATTTAAATGCTGTTAAAAAAATAGAACACCTTGTTGATAGCCTTAATAAAAGCTATAAATTGAAAATTTTTTTTGATTGGCATTCAACTTATCCTTCCGTAGATTCAAATATTTTTGGCTTTTTTAATTTGTATTATTTTTATCAAAAACAATATCATAATTTAGAAAATTTTTGGAACTTAGTCTCAAAATTATCAGGTTTTAAAGTATTGCCAATTTATACCAAGTTTCAAAAAAATGTTTTTTACGCAGACCAGTATTTTTATAGAATGAAAGATATAGATTTTTCTTGCACAATAGAGTTTGATTGGAATTATATTGAAAAAAAGCAAATATGGGATATAAAAAATTTACGTTTTCTGGGCAAAAAAATAGCTCAGGCACTAATAATTTATTCCCATCGTTGGTAATAATGTTAATTTTTGCGACTATGAAAGTTAATTTATTTGCACAGAATTCACATTTAGAAAAAATAGCTAAATGTGGAGTTGCTAAACTTACTGATTATAACTGTTTTGAGCATTGGGAGATTGAGCCTTCCTCCAACCCTTATAAATGGATAAAATCGGAGTATTATAATGTTTATGAGCCGCCTATACGGATGCTTTATTCAATGCATTTACGCGGAACTACGGCATA
>CAZWVR010000006.1:0-48109 GCA_964637235.1 uncultured Bacteroidales bacterium
TTGTATTTGCTACAAACAACAAACATAAGTTAGAAGAAATAAGGCTACTTCTTAAAGATAAATTTAAAGTGCTATCATTAAAAGATATAGGATTTGAAGGAGAAATTCCCGAACCCTATCCCACTATTGAACAAAACTCTCAACAGAAGGCAAAATATATTTATGAATTTTGCGGCTGCAATGTTTTCGCAGATGATACAGGTCTGGAAGTAGAAGCTTTAAATGGACGTCCCGGTGTACATTCTGCAAGATATGCAGGTGAAAATAGCTCATATAAAGAAAATATGTGGAAAGTCCTTAATGAAATGAAAGGTAAAACAAACAGAAAGGCAAGATTTATAACAGTAATCACTTTAATTTGGGAAGGTAATCTTCATATCTTTAAAGGCATTGTAAATGGCAAAATAACAGAGAAACCTATTGGCAATAACGGCTTTGGCTACGATCCTATTTTTATACCAGATGGCTATAATATCACCTATGCTCAAATGGATACTGAAATGAAAAACCTAATAAGTCATAGAGGCATAGCTATTAGACAATTGTTAAACTTTTTAAACACATTAAATACTCCAAATGCCTAAAATATCAGTATATACCTTAGGCTGTAAATTAAATTTTGCAGAAACTGCAACTATACTTCGGGATTTTTTAAACCACGGATACGAACAAGTACCTTTTGGTGAACCAGCAGATGTAGTAATAGTAAATACGTGTACTGTTACTACACAAGCTGATAATAAATCTAAATTTGCTGTAAAAAAAGCCCTTAAAACTTCTCCTCAGGCAAAAGTTATTGTTATAGGATGTAGTGCACAGGTATCCACGCAAAAATATGAGCATCTACCAAATGTTGCGATGGTTGTCGGAGCTGACAAAAAACTTGATGTATATCAACTTTTACATTCAAAAAAAATTTCGAAAATAGCTAAACCAGACGATGTTTTTGCTATAAAAGAATTCAAACCTGCTTATTCCCTGCATTTGCGGACAAGATCTTTCCTAAAAATTCAAGACGGCTGCGATTATGTCTGTTCATATTGTATAATACCAAAAGCCAGAGGACGAAGTAGAAATGCACCAATAAAAGAATTAGTTAAACAGGCAGAGAAAATCGCTCAAAACGGCATAAAAGAAATTATTTTAACAGGTGTAAATATTGGGGATTTTGGCAAATCAACAGGAGAAAGTTTTTTAGACTTAATAAAAGCCTTAGATAAAATTGACAATATAAAAAGGATAAGAATATCTTCAATAGAACCAGAACTTTTAAAAGATGAAATAATTGAATTTATTGCAAATTCCGACAAATTTATGCCACATCTACATATTCCACTGCAAAGCGGTTCCGATAAAATTTTACGGCTAATGCAACGTAGATATAACACGCGTCTATTTCGCGAACGTATATTAAAAGCTTACAACACAATTGCTGATATATTTTTCGGTATCGACGTTATTGTTGGCTTCCCCGGAGAAACTGAACAAGATTTTAAACAAACTTACGAATTATTAGAAAGTTTACCAATAGCTTACCTGCATATATTCCCATACTCAGATAGACCGGGAACCAAAGCCTCTTCACTACCTAATAAAGTAGATACTCATACAAAACATCTTAGAGTACATAAACTTATGGAATTATCTAAACAAAAGCATAAAAATTTCTATAAAAAATATTTGAATACATACAGAAAAGTATTGTTTGAACGTACTATAAAGGAAGGTCTAATATACGGTTTTACAGATAATTATATTCGCGTTGCATTGCCTTATGACAAGAGACTTACAAATGAAATTATTAAAGTTTTTCTAGAAAAATATGATGAACAACGACAAGTAATACTGGCTAAACTGAAATAAATCTAATATTTTGGATATAAACCTATCAATGTTATATCATCTCTTTGAGGTTGATTGCTTTTGAATTCTTCCAACTTAATCAGTAGCTCTTTTCTTTGTTCATCCATAGGCTTATCAACTATCTCCGATAGCAACTTCATAAGTCTAGTTGAACCAAAACGTTCTCTATTGGGATTATTTTGATCTTTATATCCATCTGAATATAAATATATTACATCATTATCGTTTAAATTATGCTCAAAAGAAATTATTTCTGCATCCGGTCTGGTTCCTATAATAAACCGGCTCCCACGAAATCTCTTTGCTTCTTTTGTTATTTTATTTACTATTATCATGTCCATATTTGCAGAAGCATAACTGATGTTATGAAGATTTTCTTTATTAAATCTAAGTAAAATTATATCCATCCCATCCATGTAACTTTGCTTCTTTTTAAAAAATGTTCTAAAAGCAATATCAATATTTTTTATAATTTCTGCTGGGTCCTCTATTCTTTTATCAACAATTAAGGAATATAATAAATAACTACCGATTAAACTTAGAAAAGCAGCAGGTATGCCGTGGCCTGTACAATCACCTACTGCAAAAAATACATATTTTTCATTACTATCATTAAACCAATAAAAATCTCCACTTACAATATCTTTTGGCAAGTATAAGATAAAGTGGTTAAAGTATTTATTTATATTCTCCGATAATGGTAAAATTGCTCGCTGTATTGTTGAAGCATATTCTATACTATCTTGAATTATTTTATTATGAAACTCTAACATTTCTTTTTGCTTACGCAATTGCTCTCTTTGTTCCGATATATATATATTTTGTTCTGTTAATTCTTGATTTTTCTCTTCTAATTCAATAGTTCTTTGTTTTACCAAATCTTCTAAATGTTCCTTTTGATAATTTAGCTCAATATTTAACTGTTCATTTTCTTTAAAAGCCTTTGTAAATATTCGTGCTAAGGTTATAGATTGACCAAAAATTAAAATAAAGCTACCTATATGAGCAAAATCAACAGTAGCATTTATTATTCCCATAGAATATAAAATATCGTGAACACCAGCAAGTACAAAAAATACATAGGTAAATAAAAATATACGCAAGCCAAAAAGACGACTTCTAAGAGCTGCAATAAGAATATAAAAAATAAATAGCGCTACTAAAAAAGTAAACAATTGATACACTATAAGTATCCTGGTAAATTTTATAGGCGGTAGAATAACTGTTAATGCATATAAAATAGCGAATGCATATATAAAAATGAAAATGCCTTTATATTTTTTAAAATTAAATGTTACTTGAACAAATCTTGTAAAAATAGCAACCATGAAATAAAAAGTCAAATAAGCAAGACGATATACTGTTTGCCATGATAAATTAGGCAAAAACACCCAATATAAATAATTACTAGAAACTAAAATCCGAATAGAAACAACTATTAAAAATGCAAAGAAAGTTAAAGCAGCCCTATTTTTACGTCTAAGGATAAACAGTCCCAAATGATATAATGCCATTATGAAAATAGCTCCAAGCATAAAAAAATCAAGGAATACTCGAAATAGATATAACCTAAATAATGATTCCTCTTCGCCTATTACAGGTACTGTGATTAAGCCGCCATCTCTATGCACAAAATTTGAAACATTTATAACAATTTCAATTGCATTATTTTGAATTTCTCCTATACTTGTATAGACTATCTTTACTTGTGGGATACTTGTGTATGAGAATTTACCTACTTTACCAGTATTTATGATATTTCTACCATTTAGAAAAAAGTTATAATCTGCCAATATTTCATTGATAAGAATTGAATATCTTTTAGTTTGCTGAGGATTTATCAATATTAAAAGTCTATAAGTTGCATATCCGGTATCGGATATCCCGTCAATATTAAGATCTGTCCAAGACTGTGGTAAATTGATATAGGCATCAGGTGTTAATTCTTTTTCCTCAAAATCTAATGGAGAGTATAATTTTTTCCAATAAAATTCCCATTCACCTTTAAGTTCTACAGGATTAGACAAATCCCAATGTCGCAAATCAATAATTCCATGACGCGCAATGGGAGGTTCTTTACTATATAGGAGCAAAGAAGCAGCAAAGAAAAGTATGAAAATATATATTTTTTTTAATAGCATTATTTTTTTGGTATAAAAATTATTGCTATTTTTTCATCATCAATTTTTTGAATATTAGCAATCCCGGAGATTTTATTCATCTGTTTATCTACAATAAAGCTCTCAATGTTTTTATATTCCTCATATTCTTTCAGATAATTGAGTAAATATTCCTTTTGTTTTGTTAACTCTTCAATATCTGGTAATAAGAATGTGATACGACGACCTAAGATTACATTTTTCTTAACATTCCAAAGATTTTCTGCCAAGGAGTTTGCATAATATATTCTATCCTGGCTGATAAGAAGCACGACGTAGCCTAAATAGTCTAATATATTAGAGATATCGTCATTTAGAAGCTGCAATTTTTCGTTTTCTTTAACTAATTCCTCTGTTTTTGCTTTTAGCTGTTTTTGAAAATCAGTTTGCAAAGCTTTAAGTCTATAATTACTCGTTTCCAATTCTTTATTTAGAGCATCAATTTTTTTCTCCAACTGATAAGTTTTTGTATCATTATATCCAATTAAAAGAAGCTTTTGGGGCATATCTGCAAATATGTATATAGGAGCCATATAAACTTCAAGGAAAAATATTTCGCCGAGATTATTTTTAATTTTAAGCTTAGTTTGAATATTTTTACCCATCAATAAATTATTCCACTGAATTCTAAACTCGTCAGGATTTTCAAATAGGAATAAGTCAAAGAATGTTTTACCCTTAAAATCAACATCTTGCATTTGTAATAATTTCAACAAAGTAGCATTAAGTGTTAAAATATTTCCTTCAATATCAAATTCAGCTTTAATAAAATATCTATCGAAATTCTCTAAGATATTTTCAATTTCAATTTCTTTTGCTTTCTCTTCTGTAATATTGAATGCTAACATTAAAACAGATTGTACTTCTCCCTTTTCATTTTTTACAGGAGAGAATGCCAGATGTAACCATATAATATCATCTTTACGTGATAAAAATTGAAGTTTTGATATATAAGATTTACCTTCGTTTATAATGTGACTCCATATATCATTAAACCATTCTATATTTTGGATATTTAACAAACGGGAATAATGTATATCCTTAGCTTCCAGTTCATTAACAAATTTAAAAGTTTCTACAAATAAGTGATTGACTTCCAATATATTACCATTAGTAGAAAATTCTGCTTTAATAAAAGTTGTATTTACACTTTCGAGAAAACTTATAAATTTTTGGCTTTCACGTGCAGATTTTTTTTGTAATTCTTCGAGTTCAGCGATGCTGCGTCTAAGTATTTCCTCTTGTTTAGCTAATTGTTCTGCTTGCTTTTGAGATTCTTCAAGTAATTGCTGAGTTCTTAGGTTTATTTTTATGTTAGCTATTGTCATTCCGGTACTTTCAGCAACCTGCTCCACAAAATTTATTTGATAGTCCTCAAACACTTTAAATGAAGCAAGTTCTATAACACCGTGAATATTATCATCGGAATCTTTAACTGGTACTATTAGTATAGAACGAGGATTAGCACCACCCAATCCTGAGGTTATTTCTACAAAATTTTCAGAAGTTTCTTTTAAAAAGAGAGTTTTCTTTTCTATTGCAACAGCTCCAATAAGTCCTTCTCCCCATTCGAAACGTTTATCAGGAAATTTTTTTCTATCATAAGCAAAAAAAGCTGTCATTTCAAGATACTTCTTACCTTTCTCCTCTTTAACCAAAAAGAAAGTAGCCTGTTTTGCGTCAAGATATTTTGTTAAGTTTCGGGTGACCTCTTCGGTAAGTTTTTGCAAATCACCGATATTTTCACGCAAAATAGCGCCGAACTTAGCCAAACCTTCACTAACCCATTGTCTTTGTCTGTCCTCTCTCTTTCTCTGTTCCTCTTCCTCTCGCGATTTTTTAATTTCATCACGAAGATTTACTAATGCATTAAAAAGTTTATCTTTTTGATACATTGCAGATACTTCAAAATCTGTCTTTCCTGCTCTAAGAGCTTCAATAAGTTCATAAAGCTTTTCTGCTTTTTCCTCATATTTAGAAAGATCCTCATAAATATCCTCAATATATTCGCCCTCTCTTTTTACGAAAAAATAAACCATCAAGAAAAATACTACTACAAAAAGCATTATTAAAAATAAGGCTGGATATTGCCAATGGAGATCTATAAGAGCCGAAAAATTTAACTTTTTATTAAATGAAACTAAAAGAATTAAGTAGAAAATAAACAGAAAAACAAACTCAGTAGCCAAAATCGTATATAAAAAGCGATTTAGATAAAATATAATTCTCCTTTTCATTGCAAATAGAGTTTTCAACTTTCAACAAAAATAAAAAAATCTTTGGACTTAAAAAATTTATTTTAGTGAATATTTTAAGTATTTTCTTACATTTTTAGCGAGCTGTTCTGCTATAAACGGCTTTAAAATCCATCCATCTACTCCATTTTCTTTTGCTCGTAATTTAATTTCTTGCTTATCAATTTCAGACATAAGAAACAGCAGTGTATCCTTTTTTAGCTCTTTGCGCAAAAAAGCTGCAAAACTTATTCCGTCTTTTTCTTCAAAATTTAATTCATATATTATCAAATCAAAAGTTTGATTTAACAATAGCTGTTCAATCTCTTTT
This sequence comes from uncultured Bacteroidales bacterium, assembly GCA_964637235.1. Lineage (GTDB taxonomy): Bacteria > Bacteroidota > Bacteroidia > Bacteroidales > S143-33 > CAZWVR01. Next base: position 6,588 of record CAZWVR010000006.1, read on the forward strand.
ATTGAGCGGGAAGTATATACTCGCATTTGATATTTTTCAAAAGCAAAACTTAAAACTTCCAATAATGTTTCAGTACTATCAACAATAAGTATTTGATACATAAATGTTTATTTATAGAAATCCTCGTCAGTTTCGTATTGTTTAAATTTTTGTGAAAGCATTGCAATAAAATTACGTATTTTTTCAAAAGCTTCCTGGGTCTGGGGACTAATTTTCTGCTTTTTCAATTTCAAAAGCAAAATACCGTATAAAAATTCAAGAGATAGCTCAACTACTGATTTATTCTTATCTTTAACTTTTTGTACATATTCAGATAGATAAGGCAAAGCTTCTTGATATACTTTAACATAATCCGAATGATACGGTGAACGCAACAATGCTATATGTAGTTCTTCTAATTCAGCGACAAGGTTTTCCAAAACTTTTATATGTCCTTTTTCTGCAACTCCATCATTTATCATATGTTGTATTAAATTATCGTACCAATCTTTCATAGCATTATATTCCTCATCGGTGAGGTCAAATTTTGAAATTATATTCTCTTCTATCTGAATAAGGTCAAAATTATGAGCTCTTATTATGTCCTCAATTTGCCACATATAAAGAATATATTCAGCGATGTTTTCCTTTCGTTTTTGCTGGGCTATAATCATTTTATTATTGTTTTAAATATTTAAGCACCAATTGCTTATATTCCTGAGAATAATCGTTTCCTTCCGCAATGATAAAAGTTTTTTCTGAAAAATTCCTAATTTCCTTCGCAAATTCAAGTATGACCCTAAAAATAGGTTTTTGTTTAGAATATTTAATGTAAATCCTATGGAATTCATACAAGCCATAATATCCTGCTAAATAAATCAATTTTTTCATATATCTGAAAGGAATTATCAGAGAAAATTTGCCATTTTCTTTTAGAAGCAAAGATACTCCTTTTATCAAATCTTTATAAGACAACATTACTGTATGCTTACCAATTATGAAATTTTGTTTTCTCGGCAGCTTATCACTCTCAAAATAAGGTGGATTTGAAAAAATAAAATCAAACTGCTCTGTGGAATTTTGTGCAAAATGATTAAAATCATCAAATATAGCCCTTATGCGGGAATAATTCACAAAATTTTTATTTGCAATCTCTATTGCCCTATTATCAATATCCAGAGCAGTAATATTTAACTGCGGGCATTTTCTGCTAAAAAATATAGAAAGTATCCCATTCCCTGTGCCAATATCTAAGCCATTCTTAAAACCAATACAATTAACAAGAGCTCCAAACAAAATACTATCAGTATTTACAGGAAAAATATCTTTGGAGGTGAATATCTCAAAATCTCTAAACTGAAATTTCTCCACCTTCTCGTTTTCATACAAAATTATGCAAATAATTTTTTCTCAAAAGAAAAATTATTAACTTCCAGAAAAAATATGAAAAATCTATCATTAAGTATTTTGCTTATTTTCAGTTTATTACAGCTTTATTCTCAAAATGCAGGAGACATTCTAAAAAAATTTCCTGCACCTAATAAATATTGCACTGGTCTTACTTATGATGGAAAATACTTATGGACTGTTGATCGTCGTGCCGATAGTATCTACGCATTAAACTTAAACGGTAAAATTATAAAAAGTATGCCTGCTCCCGGCTATTTCTGTATGGGAATGACTTACGACGGTAAATACCTATGGATATCTGATAAAGACTTTATAACAACAAATTATGAAATATACTCCGGCAAAATATACAAAATAAACCCCAAAACAGGCAAAATACTAAAAATTCTATTTACCCCGGGAGACTCTCCTATGGATTTAGCCTGGGATGGAAAATATCTATGGATCGCCGACGCCAGCGATAAAAAAATATATTGTCTTGATACTGCCGATGCTACTATAATTACCTCATTCCCCTCTCCATGGGTTAGCCCTACTGGCATGACTTGGGACGGGAAATATCTTTGGATAGCTGATAATACTAGCAATAAAATTTATAGAGTAGATCCCTCAACAGGAAGGGTCATTATGATTATAAATGCTCCCGGAGAATATCCATGGGGTATGACTTGGTTAAATAATACACTAATTAGCACTGATTATCAAAACGATAGTATTTATTTCCAAAATATTTTTACAGATAAACCTTATAGACGTATGCATAAAATTAAAGAAAAAATAGATTTTACATCTGACATAATAAATTATGGACCCGGAACATTAAATATTCTTAATCAATACATTGCTATTCCAAAATCTTTACCTAATCAAGATATTGAAAAAATCAAATTCAACCCTCAACCCAATGATATTGCTAAGGATAAATGGGGACAAAAAATAGCTATTTTCTCTACAAAAAATGTACCCCCAAATACGCGAGTTATAAAAACAATGACTGTATATGCAAGTATCTACGAAGTTTATTACAATATATACCCAGAACAAGTTGGCACAAAAAAAGATATTCCAAAACAAATAAAAGAAAAATATCTCCAAGACGAAGATAAATATAAAATTAACAGTCCAATAATACAATCAGCAGTTAAGGAAGCAATAGGAAATGAACAAAACTTATATTGGATAGCTCGCGATATTTTTGACTATGTTCGAGAAAAACTACATTATGAGCGGTCTGGCGGTTGGGATATTGCACCAACAGTATTAAGACGAGGTTCAGGGTCTTGTTCAGAATACAGTTTTGTCTATATAGCAATGTGTAGAGCCGCAGGAATACCTGCTCGCTTTGCAGGCTCAGTAGTTATGCGCGCTGAAAGAAGTAATTATGACTACGTTTTCCATCGATGGGTTGAAATATATCTACCACCCTACGGCTGGATACCCGTTGACCCAAGCGGCGGAGATAGAAAATACCCTGCTGCACAAGCTGAATTCTTCGGACATCTTTATCCTCACTATTTAATAACTACACAAGGTGCCGGAAATTCAGAATTCCTCGGTTGGGACTACAACTCCTCTATAAAAATAAATGCAAATAATAAAGTTTCCTTACGTACAGAAACAATCGCTGACTGGGATATACAATAAAAACAAGCTACAAAAATCTCTCTATAATGCTTTGTGAATAACACTTAATATTATAAATTGCACACAAAAAAAACTATGAAAAGTAAAACACTATTTTGGTTCCTAATTCTGACATCTATCCTGAGCTCATCAGTATTTGCTCAGAAAAAATTCTTAACTCTCAGAGAAGCAGCTTGGGACGGATATTTCAATCTAATGCCAAAAGAGCTCAGAGATCTGGCTTGGCTACCAAATACTCATGACATTGTATATGTAAACCACTTCCAAAATCTTGAAAAAAGACCTATTAAAGGAGAATTTGATACTATACTAAATGTCAAAGAGTTAGCAACCTTAGACTTCTCGCCAAAATATTTTTATAAACTCAATTGGATTGATGACGCCTCTTTTTACTACATATACAAAAAACATAATATTCTAATTTGTAATGCAAAAACCAAAAAAATAGAAAATATAATTAAACTCCCAAAGGACGCTGATCAAATTTTCTATAACCCAAAAGCGCAAAAAGTAGCATTTAAACGCCATAATAATTTATTTATCGCCGATAAAAACTCAAATATTACCCAAATAACATTTGATACAGATACAAATATTGTTAACGGAGGCGATTATGTACATAGACAAGAATTTGGTATAGACCACGGCATATTTTGGTCTCCAAAAGGCAATTACGTGGCTTTCTACCATGAGGATATGCGTCCAGTTAGCGACTATCCTCTAATTGATTTTAGAACATATCCAGCTACTTTACATATGATAAAATATCCTATGAACGGACAAAAAAGTGAAATCGTAACCCTCGGTATTTATGACATTAAAAACAATAAAGTCATATACCTTGAAAAAAAAGGAGACCCAGAACATTATTTAACCTGCATAACATGGGATCCTTCTGAGAAATACATTTACATCGCAGAACTAAATAGAGACCAAAATTTTATGAAATTGAATAAATACAACATAAATACAGGAAAACTTGTTAAAACCTTATTTACAGAAAAAAATAAAAAATACGTAGAACCAATGAATCCCCTATTCTTTTTCCCTAAATCAAAAAATAAATTCCTCTGGCTTAGCCGCCGCGATGGATATAGACATCTATATCTATATGATACTGACGGACATTTTATAAAACAAATTACAAAGGGAAACTGGGAAATCACAGATTTTTACGGTTTCTCCCCAGATGAAAAATATATATACATCCAAGCAACAAAAGAAAGCCCACTGGAAAGACATATATATAAAGTGAACATTAAAACAGGAAAAATTTGGAAACTTACCGATGTCCACGGCGTACACAATGCTATATTCTCCTCCGATTTCAAATATTTTATAGACGATTATTCAAATACAGAAACACCTCACGTTATTGAAGTACGTGATAATAAAGGGAAAAAAATCTCTACTATCCTCAATGCTGATGACCCACTAAAAGATTACGATTTAGGAACCCTCAAAATCGGAACAATTAAAGCCGCCGATAACAAAACAGATTTATATTATAGAATGATACTGCCTCCAAATTTTGATAAAACAAAAAAATATCCTCTATTGGTCTACGTTTACGGTGGTCCTCATTTGCAGCTCATCAGAGATACATGGCTCGCAGATGCCCAACTTTGGCTATATTACATGGCTGAACAAGGTTATGTTGTCTTTACCTTAGACAATAGAGGTAGTGATAATAGAGGTCTAAAATTTGAAAACGTAACATTTAGACATCTCGGAATAGAAGAAATGAAAGACCAAATCAAAGGTATCAATTACGTAAAATCCTTAGGATTTATTGATCCAAATAGAATCGGAGTGCATGGCTGGAGCTTCGGCGGATATATGACTATCTCTCTGCTAACCACTTACCCTGACGTCTTTAAAGTCGGTGTAGCCGGTGGCCCTGTCGTAGATTGGAAATATTACGAAGTTATGTATGGAGAAAGATATATGGACACAGAAAAAACTAATCCAAAAGGATTTAAAGAAACTTCTCTATTGAACAAAATTCAAAATCTTAAAGCTCATCTACTTATAATCCACGGAATGGTAGACCCAATAGTCGTACCCCAACATACAATGCAATTACTTATGCAGGCACAAAAAAAACATATTCAAATAGATTATTATCCATATCCGCATCAAGAACATAATGTCAAAGATACAACACGAATTCATCTAATGAGAAAAATAACAGACTATCTTAATAAATATTTAATGCAAGGATGTAATTGATAAATATGCGAGGCTGCCTAAAAAGTCCCCCTCTGTTTGTAATCAGAGGGGGCTTAGATACCAGTAAAATAACTGATAAATATATTTTTAAAAATTATTCAACCCTTAAAAAGATAACATTTTAAAAATCAATAGGTTGTGTTAGTGACAATTTTTTATTTTTGACTTTTTGGTCATCCCCATTTTTATTGAATTATAGCATCGTATATAGCTTGATGTACTTTCTGCCGAATTTTATATCTATTTATCTTAAAATTCTTTGAAGAAGGATAAACCCTATTTGAAAGAAAAACAAAAACAATCTTATTATCAGGATCAATCCAAAGACAAGTACCCGTAAAACCAAGATGCCCATAAGTTCTATGAGAAGCACTTTTAGCTATTATGTAATTACTTCTCCACATATCAAAACCTAAGCCTCTGAAACTATCCGGCTGCCGTTTAGTAAATAACTGTACAGTAGATTTTTTTATAAATCTTATACCTCCATAAATACCGCCATTCAAAAGCATTTGCCCAATGATAGCAATATCCTTAGCATCAGAAAAAATACCCGCATTACCCGCAATACCACCCAATAACGCTGCCGAAGGATCATGCACATAACCTTGTAATAATTGTTTACGCCAATATTTATCCCGCTCAGTAGGAGCTATCCTGTTTTTAGAAAAATGTTTCAAGGGCTTATAACAAGTCGTCCTGAGGCCCAGCCGCTTATAAAAATATCTATCTAAATACAACGCAGAATTATAACCCAAAATACTATCAATTGTCCATTTTAATAATATCATATTTACATCACTATATATATAGCGCTTTTTACTACTAACAAGTAAAGCTTTCGTATCATCCCGCAATGTATCAAAATATGGCTTTGTCAAATACATATTTTTTGCAACTTCTATATTCGCACTATCAGAAATATATCTATCACTATAAATAGAATGATAAAACTGAGAAAATTTAACCTTCTGACTATCAATAACTTTCCATTCTAACAACTGATTATAATAATCTTTTACTTTAATAAATTTCAAAATAGGCATAGCCGGTTGTATGCCAGATTTATGCATTAGAAGCTCTCTGGGGGTAGTAGTGAAAATATTTAACTTTGGTGTTTTCCTGAAAATGATAGTATCAAACGAAACTATTAACGTATCATCTAAATGTATTGTATCTTTATCTTTTATAGCTATATTAAGCTCTTTTTCAGAAATTTTATTTAGGTTGAAAGTGTCTATTTGTATAATCGTATCCTCCTTTATATTTTTATAATTTATTTTCGTGTCTTTAAAATAATTTTTTAGCTGTTTATCAAGCTCTAATTTTTTCATATCCATCAATCGCATTGCCAGCAAAGTAGTTGCCACAATTTTTGTCATCGATGCTAAATCATAAAGATCCGTATTTCTGACTTTATGTCTCCTATCATAAGTAAAATAGCCATATGCTTTATCCCAAATAGCAATACCATCTTTTACTATAAATACCTGACAACCAGGGAATACTCTGCGTTTGATTGCATCTCGTACAATTGAATCTATTTTAACAAGCTTATTATAATCTACATTTGCTTCTATGGGTAGTCCTCTACGAATACGAGTTTTAGGCGTTTGTTCACCAGACAAAAATGGAAAAAACTTATCAAGAGGATATCTCCCTTTTACTGAAATACCTCCAAAAATTGCATCTGCCGCTGCCTTCTGATATAATGGCGAATTACTCCATAACAATACTACTGTCTTAAACTCTCTTAAATACTTTAAATTATCTATATTTCCAAAATTAATGATTATCAGATTATTACGTTTTTCTAATCTAAATAAAGTTCTTATCAGAACGCTATCGCTATCCGATAATTTTTTATTTATAACAAAAATAACGTTGTAATTAGCTGAAAGTAATATTTTTTTAGCTTTTATATTTCTAAACACCATATTTTTATAAAACAATAATTCTTTACGCAATTCTATAAGTGGAATATCTGAATAAAAATATGCTATCGTAGAGCGCTTAATATCTTGCAGAGGTATCAAATTAGTATCATTATTTAAAAGTAGCACAGAATTATAAAACATACTTAATCTAAGCTTCTGGCTATTGCAAGAAAAATTTGCTAAACTATCAAAATTTTGCAATTTATATTTTAAGGCTATTGCTCGCTTTACTTTTTTACGAAAATATTTCAATAAACTCGGATTTAAACTAATAGCATTTAAAATTGAATTTCTAATCATAGCAGGATTATCACTCACAATTAAATTTATTGGAGATATCAAAAATTTTGAAGCAGAAAAAGAAGAATCTGAACTTGTAATTATAATTTTGTCAAAATAAAGGCTATCTTTAAACAAATACCCATATTCATAACTCGGGGTATATATCGCAAAAACTGAATCTGTTAACCTTTTATAAAAACGATACAAACTACTATCTGAACATTTAAAACTTTTTAATACCGGAATTAACAATTCCCCTTTTGAAAATAAAGCCTTGTAAGCTAAAATAAAACGCTGTAAATAAAATCTTTGCAACAATGTATCATCTGTAATATGCTTAAAAAAATTTGAAAATATGAATTTCTCCTTTAACTGTAAATTTTTATTAACACAATAATCTATAAAACATCTATAAAGCGAATCATCGATAGTAAATAAAGCATTAAAAGGAGGAAATTTTTGAGAAATAGTATCTGGCAATAATTCATCAGAAAAAACAAATCTATTGCTATTTAAAGAAATATTTGCAAAATAATTATTGGTATCGCCCTCAAAAAGCATAGTATCTGCCAAAATAAGTATATTAACTCTTTGGACATCAGAAAGAGAATTAAAAATACTATCAACTACTTTTACTGGTACCCCAAAATAAATTCTTTCGTAATTTTCAGGAGTACTCAAATCATAAATCATATAACTAAAAAGCAACAGACCTATAAATAAACTAAAAAATAATCCTAAATTAGTTTTTCTATGCACTTTTTATATTTTTGTATCTCAAAAATACAACTTAAAACATTTGAGAGTGTGCAAATTTTGACCAAAATAATAAATCAGTATGCCAAAAACTTTAAGCATTTTAATACCCGCGTATAACGAGGAGAAAACTATATACAATATTTTAGAACGAGTATGTGAGGTCAAGTTAATCAATGGTATAGAAAAGGAAATTATAGTCATTGATGATGCATCTGTGGATAATACTAAAAAGAAAGTCAACGAATTTATTAAAGAACATAATAAATGCAATATAATCCTAATTTCACAAGAAAAAAATCAAGGGAAAGGTGCGGCAATACATCGGGGAATAGACCAAGCCAAAGGTGATTATATCATAATACAAGACGCAGATACGGAATACGACCCGCGAGAATACAATCTATTACTCAAACCCTTAGAGGAAGGCTTTGCCGACGTAGTCTATGGCTCACGTTTTATGGGCGGTAATCCCCATAGAATACTATTTTTCTGGCATAGTATAGGCAATAAGTTTTTAACTTTTCTGTCTAATATGTTCACAGACCTGAACCTGACAGATATGGAGACCTGCTATAAAATGTTTAAAGCCGAATATCTGAAAAAACTACTACTAAAAGAAAAACGGTTCGGTTTTGAACCAGAAGTCACTGCTAAAATCTCTCGCTTTAAAGGCATACGTATCTACGAGGTAGGTATTTCTTACTATGGCAGAACATACGAAGAAGGCAAAAAAATAAATTGGAAAGATGGTTTTCGAGCCATATATGCTATACTTCGTTATAATATTTTTGACAGAAAATATCTTAAAACTATAAAAAAATGAAACTTTTACTAACTTATGCCAATAGCGTTTCATATACCCCACGAGTAAAAAATTTAGAAACTGCTCCTGACGTTTCAGAAGGGGCAGAATATCAGGATATTATAGTTGCTTTTATTCACATTGAAGAAAAAGATACTGAGGATTTCAAAAGTTCAGAAAATAAATTGGTGAAAAATCTCAAATGGATTGCACGCAAAAACGACACAAAAAAAATTCTATTACATTCATTTGCTCATCTATCAGAAAGTAAAGCTCCTGCTGACTTTACTAAGCAACTGCTGGATAAAGTGCACCAAAGACTTCAAAATGCTGGTTATGAAGTCTATCAATCGCCATTTGGTTATTTTTTAGACTTTAAAATAGATTGGCCAGGAAGGTCTCTGGCGAGAGTCTTTAAGAGCCTGTAAATATAATCCTTTTAAATATTTCTTATGCAGGTAAATTTAAGCGAAAATAACGATAAATTATTTTATGTATTAGTGTTTGTATTGTTTATAGCTTTAGTATTCCTCAAAGTTATAAGCAAAGATACTTGGTTAGATGAAAATTTTACTATGGCTTCGGTAAAGGGATATGTTTTGCAAGATTTTTACATAAATGCTCCGCCATTAGATTTTTCTGAAATATATTCCGCAAATTTAATTAACAGAGGTAATTCTCTATTATACATCTATTTAACTCAAACGTGCAATACGATTTTATAAAGAAGTTATTGTATGAAAAAATAAAAATACCATTATTGATTTTTTGGTCAATAGTTCAATTGGGAAGTTCTATCGCTTTGAATTATTTTCATGTTAAGTAAATACATTGTAAAACATCATTTTCTGAAATTTGTAATTTCATTTAAAAAACTATTTTTGCAAAAAAACAAGAAAAAATAAGTATTATGGAACGTATCAATGTAATCATTATCGGAGCAGCAGGACGCGATTTCCACAATTTTAATGTTTTTTACAGAGATAATGAACTCTACAATGTAGTGGCATTCACTGCCGCTCAAATTCCTGACATTGATGACAGAAAATATCCAGCAGAACTTGCTGGGAAACTATATCCCGACGGAATACCTATATATCCACAATCGGAACTACCAGAACTAATTAAAAAGTACAATGTACATCAATGCGTATTTTCATACAGTGATGTAAGCTATCAATACGTAATGAATTTATCTGCAATAGTAAATGCAGCAGGTGCAGATTTCGTTCTATTAGGCACTAATTCTACAATGCTTAAAAGCACTAAACCAGTAATAGCTATAGGAGCTGTAAGAACCGGATGTGGCAAAAGTCAAACTTCCCGTCGCGTAATAGAATTACTTATGAAAAAAGGCTTAAAAGTTGTAGCAGTACGTCACCCTATGCCATACGGCAATCTCGCTGCTCAAAAAGTGCAACGTTTTGCTACTTTGGAAGATCTTGACAAACACAACTGCACTATTGAAGAAATAGAAGAATATGAACCTCATATAGTGCGTGGAAATGTCATATATGCAGGCGTTGATTACGAAGCTATACTCCGTGCCGCAGAAAATGACCCAAATGGCTGCGACGTTATTGTATGGGACGGTGGGAATAACGACTTCCCATTCTATAAACCTGATTTAATGATTACAGTAGTAGATCCTCATAGACCAGGACACGAAATAAGTTATTACCCCGGCGAAACAACTTTACGTATAGCCGATGTTGTTGTCATAAATAAAGAGGAAACAGCAAGTCCGGAAAATATTGAAACTGTCAGAAATAACATCAGAAAAGTCAATCCTTCTGCAACTGTAATCGATGCAGCTTCTCCTATTAAGGTAGAAAATCCTGAAATAATACGTGGTAAAAGAGTTCTTGTTGTAGAAGATGGACCAACATTAACTCACGGGGGTATGAAAATAGGTGCAGGAGTTGTCGCTGCTCGTAAATACGGTGCTAAGGAATTAGTAGATCCACGACCTTTTGTCGTAGGTAAACTTGAAGAAACTTTCCGTATATATCCTGAAATAGGAACTTTGCTACCTGCAATGGGATATAGTGAACAACAGAAAAAAGATTTAGAAACCACTATAAATAACAGTGATGCAGAAGCTGTTATTATAGGTACGCCTATTGACCTAAATAGAATTATAAATATCAAAAAGCCTACTACCCGCGTATATTACGATTTACAAGAAATTGGAGAACCTAATTTGGAATTCATTATCGATGAATTTGTAAAAAAATTTATAAAATAACATCAAAATAAATACTGCTCTCCCTCTGCGGAGGGGGAGCAATTACTTACTAAAAAATTTCTTGAATAACACTATATCACTCAGGTGCAGGTGGTAAAATACCTGCTGTATCTTCGGTAGAGGGTGGCAAATTTTTTATATAGTCCGGATTTACAAGTAATGAATCCATATTTGGGTTATCTATAAATTTCCCAGAAGAATCTACTGAAATAGGTTGCTCATTGTTATTATTCGGAAGTGGAATAGGTTCCTCCTCATTTTTCAATGTCATATATACAAAAAAAGCAAAAGTTATTATCAAAAAATTTATAAATAATAAAACAATTCCAGGTCCTGCCTTTTTATATTTTCTTCCATAAATTATAAGCCACAGAGAAAGTATAATATCAATAAAACCTAAGAACAATGAGACTTCTTCCTCTGAAAAAAATATTAAATAAAAACCTATGGCACTGAGTATAGTAGTTATAAACAGAAGCAAATGAAAAATTTTCATAATTGAATTTTTAATATACGATTTTCATTGGCATAATATAAGTACCCTGTAATTTTCTTATCAACTTCTATCTCAGAGATAAGTCTCATATATTCTTTTACTTGGTCTATATGGTCTGTATGGCGTTCGCCAAATTTATAATCAATAACCACAATTTCTTGATCTGATATAAGTACTCTATCGGGGCGTTTAGTTGTACCGTCTTGCATAAGAATACTCTCTTCTGTTTTTACTATCCATTTATCTGAAAACCAATCTCTTACAGTTGGATTAGAAAATATTTTTTCCAAATGGGTTGCAATTTTCATTTTCAATGTTATATCTATTTTGCCTTCTGTATAGAACTGTTCTAATACTTCTTGTGCTTCCTCTGGTTTTCTTATTTGTGCTAAAATATCGTGCATAATATTCCCATAATTTATGGCTTCCCCAATATATTTTATTTTTGAAAGGAAAAAATCAGGAGCATTTGTATGAATTGAAATTTTTTCTTTCCAATTATAGACTGGTAATTTTTCAAGAGTAAAATATTCAACAGAAGCAGGATGATATTCTTTTTTTGGCGATTTCTGTCCACTTGTATAAACTAAATCTGCATAAAATGGAGAAAGCTCAAAATTTTCTTTAAGAACACGAAAAAGAACATCGCTAATAGTAGTCAAATTTTCACTACGTTCTGCCTTTTTTGAATAAGGAACAAAAGCATATAATCTTTCAATAGGTCGTGTAAATGCTACATATAAAATATTTAAGGCGTCCATATAATTAAATAAAAGCTCTTCTGCGTAATCTGCTGAAAAATAACTATTTACAGCCTGAGATTTTAATTTTACAGGAAACTTATAATCTTTAAGCTCATTTATTTGTTCAGTATTTTTCCATATCAAAGGAGGATTACTACCAAAACCTAAGGACCAATATAAATACGGAATAATCACTATTGGAAAGCTTAATCCTTTGGATTTATGGATAGTCATTATCTTAATAGCGTCAATATCTTCTGATAAATCCACTGAATGCGTATTTAGTTCTCTTTGTTTCCAATAATTAAGAAATAATCCTAAATCGTCATTGTTTTCTTCTATAAAATCTGATACCAATTCCAAAAAAGAACGCAAAAATGGTAATTCATCGACATATTCATTAAGGTGAAAAATACTGATAATCTCCTCTGTCAATTGATATAGAGGTAAATTACGAAGCTCAAAAATCCTCTGAATAAATTCCTGAGGCAAAAAACTTTCCGTAATATCGCCTAAGTTCAAATTCTTACTTTGTAATTGAGAATATAAAGCATAAATAGCAGCAGTATGAAATTCATTAGTATCCATTGAAATATTTTCCTGAAGTAAAAAATGGAAAACACTAATAATCAATCTTACTGAAAGAGAATTTTCTAAACTTAAAGATTGTTCGGAGACTATATTTAAATTTGGAAATTTCTGAGTAATAAAATCAAAAATTTCACTGGCTTCACTATTTCGTCTTACTAATATAGCTATATCATGTGGTCTATATCCATCCTCAAACAAAGATGTCAAGGTCATAGCAAGATATTCATTGGCAATATCCTTCCAGCCGACTTTCGGTTTTTCATACATAACAATTTGTAGATAGCCTCCTTCGGAATTCGCAGGTTCCTGCTTAACATCACGATATGCTCGACTGATAACATCATCTTTTAATGTATTATCCAATGCACTGTTGTACAAATTAAAAAGTTTTTTAGGCAATATGCTAAAAATCTTATTATTGAATTCAACAATTTCTTTACGACTACGCCAATTTTTCTCTAAAACTTTTTCTTGATAAAAAGATGGAAAATGCCTCTGAATATCATAAAGTAAAATACGAAAATCTCCATTACGCCATCTATACAAAGACTGTTTTGCGTCTCCAACAATTAAGTTTGTATTCCCCTCGGCAAGTGTATTTTCTATCAAAGGAATAAAATTACGCCATTGATATAAGGAAGTATCCTGAAATTCATCAATCATTAAGTGTTTGATTATTGCCCCTATTCTTTCATATACCAATGGAATATTTGTATTTTTTAACATCTGAGAGAGAAAAACAACTACATCTGTAATAAAAAGTATTCTATCCCTATATCTTATCTCTTGCAATAGGCTAATTAGTTTTTTCAATGCTCCATAAGAATGTATGTTATCATTTATAAGAATTAAAGTGGTCAAGAAGGGAGCTTTTTTGTTATAAAATTCTATTAGTTTATATATTTTAGATTTTATCTCTGGATATAGCTCAATGATTTCCAAATTTTCATAAGAAAACAAAGTGCTAACACTTTTGGCAGTAGGTTTAAAATTACCTGTAAAAATTTTCTTTTCTTGAATAACTTTTCTTAGATAACTAAGTAAAGAAGCTGCTTGAGAACGACCCTTAATATTTCTACTTTCTAAAAAATTAATAATATCCTGACCAATGAGTTCAAATTCTTTTATTAGTTCATTTATTTTCGATTTTATCCATAAAATAATATGCTCCATCTGCTGCAAATCCTCTATACTGTTATTTTTCAGTAATTCCGCAGCATTTTTTTCTTTAAATAGCTCATTGATTATTTCTTTTATTTCTTGGGCAATATTCCATGAATAGCCCATTTTTATTCTTTCTACTGCTCTATTTTTAGACCATTTAAACAACAAAGGATCATCGGCTATTTCCTCAAAGAAATTCTCCAAAACTTCCTGAGCTACTCGTTCCGTATCCAATTCAATCCTATAATTCGCCGGTAAATTTAAATCTATAATAAAGGATTTTAACACTTTTTGAAAAAAGCTGTCTATTGTGCTTACATTAAAATATGAATAATTATGCAGTATTGCCTTTAAATAAGACTTTGCACAACGAACTAAATCATCATAATCTAATCCACTGTATTTTAATAAGTTATCAAAAAATACTGTTTCCTTTCCAATACTAATTTTATAAATAGTATCAATAATTCTCTGTTTTATTTCTACGGTAGCTTTATTTGTAAAGGTTATCGAAAGAATATATTTAAAATAGTCTATTTTATCTGAACACTTTTGAGATATATGTTCCGGAGAGAATAAAAGTTTAAGATATTCTTCTGTTAAAGTATGAGTTTTCCCAGAGCCAGCAGAAGCTTTATATACTATAAGCATTAGAGTTCATTTTAACACAAATAAAGTAAAAAAAAGATACATTATCAACAAAAAAATTGTTTTTAATAAAAAAAATTTGGATTTAGGAATAAAATTTGTTAATTTTAAAGAAAAAATTAAATACCTATGAATAAAAAAAATATCATACTGGTACCTACAGATTTCTCCGAAGTCTGTGATAATGCATTAAATCACGGCTGTGATCTTGCAAAACATTTTGATTTTGAAGTTTATGTACTACACGTTATTACAAAGGAAACAAAAAAAATACTGGAAAAAACAGGTGAAACAATAGATGACATAAAAAAACGCCTCGCTGACTATGCAAAATCAAAAGAGGAACAATACGGAGTAAAAGTAGTACCTATCACAGAGGAAGGAAATATTTTTGATACTATCGGAAAAGTAAGTAAAGATATAAATGCAGGTCTTATAGTCTTGGGTACGCACGGTAAAGTTGGCTTCCAGCGCCTTACTGGAAGTTATGCTCTAAAAGTTATTAACAACACAGACGTCCCAACAATAGTAGTTCAGAAAAAGCCTCTTAAAAGTGGATACAAAAACATTGTTTTCCCTGTTACATTATACACAGAGGATAGACAAAAAGTTAATATTGCCATCAGTATAGCTTTAGCTTTTGATGCTACTATTCACATTGTTCCTAAATATGAACTGAGTAAAAGCGAAAATGCTAAAATAAAAGCAATCGTAAAACAAATCATGGAAATATTTGAAGATAAAGGCGTAAGATTTGTATTCAAAGTCAAAGAAGAAGATATCACTGGTAATTTTGCAAAAACAGTTATTGACTATGCTGTTGTCAATGATGCCGATTTAATTATGATAGTAACTCAGGCAAAAGCTACACTACCGATGTTTGATTCTTGGGATGAACAGATTATATTCAATTCATCACAAATACCAGTAATGTGTATCAACCCAGCACGAGTTAAGAAAATCAAATTTTCAACAAGTAGCAGCTGGTATGGCTTCTAAATAGCTGCAATAAATAGCAAGCTCATAAACAGTTGCAATAAAGAGGCTGTCTAAAAACTCCCCCTCTGTTTGTAATCAGAGGGGGCTTAGGGGGAGTAAAATATTGAATACCAGTAAAATAACTGATAAATATATTCAACATCATTGATTTTTTGCACAGCTCCTTTATTTATAATCATAAAGCGAATTGGTTGTATTAAATATCTGAATATCAATAATATAATTTACATGCGGACTTAAAACTTAAAAGCATAATATTTGCTCAATTAGCTTCTTTTATTTCTTTGCTCACATCTTTTTTTATAGATATTCCATCTAAGTACTCTTATTAACGCTATTATTGTGAAAAAAACAAAAATAAAGCAATTTTGAGAAATTTTGTATCTTTACCGCAAAAAATGAAAAAACTCATTTTACTTAGTGCTTTATTTTTAGCATTAAATCTACACGCACAGAATAACGTTTTAAAATTTACAGACGGTAAAATAATTCTGCCCAATCAACAAATAAATTTAAAGCCTGATGCCAAAAATAGCAAAGCGGTGCAACAATTTACAGACAACGATTATGAAGATGTTGAAGTATATGCAGCAGTAAATCCAACTGATAGTAATAACATAATTGTTTCGTGGATGTGGCTTGATCCGAGTGGGCACAGCTCACCAGTATTGATATTCCGTATGTACAACACATTTGATGGAGGACTTACATGGAACCAAATTGATGATACACAGTTTTTACCCCATAATATCACAACAACTCATGTAGTAACAGGCGGAGGAGATCCCGTAATAGTGTTTGATAAAAATGGACGAGCTCATTTTACATGGCTATATGCCATGCTAAGATATTACAATCTTGATTCGTTGTATGTAGAATTAATACTTCATTATGCATACTCTGACGATGGAGGTACTACATGGATAAGACCGCAAAACGATACAATAGCTTGGGGCAGTTTCAGATACATTTGGGGGCAAGGTATATCATCAATTGATAGTATGTATCCGCCAGATAAAGAATGGGCTACAATAAATAGAACAAACAATGATTTAATTGTATCCTCCACTGAATTCTGGAACTTAGATTCCTTGCAAAAACTCTGGGGAGTACGCATAAAACCTGCTAATGCCGATACATTTTCGCAACGAATTTTAGTTCCACCCGATACTTTTCTTGTGTGTACTCATGGCTCTTTAACCGCAGATGACTTAGGAAATATTTATGCATTTTATCCCTTTTATCCAGATACTGCTCGTCCAATAGAAAGGCTTGCTGTACAAAAATCCGAAGACGGAGGATATACTTGGAATGATCCTGTATTTATTGCAGATGCCAATGTTGAAAACTTCACGGCAGCAGGTCAGGTCAATAATACTAATACAAAAGCTTATGAAAGACTCACGACAAACTTCTATGCCGCTGCTGATACTGTGGCAGCAAGCCCTTATCACGGACGTCTATATGCTGTTTGGAACGCAAATGATACTAATTATTTCAGTAATGTAAACATTTACTTCTCATATTCCGATGATCAAGGACAAACTTGGAGCCAACCTATACGCGTCAATTCAGATCCTCTTGATGACTATAAATTCCACCATAGACCTACTATTACAGTTGCACCAGACGGAAAAGTCATAATCGCTTGGTATGATACCAGAAATGCTCAACCTCCATACGTCTATAATACAGACTATTACATAGCTATTTCCAATGATGGCGGGCAAACTTTCAGAGAAATAAAAATCTCTGACACTTTATTTAATTATAATGAAATAAACTCAGGATTTGGCGTAGGCGAATATAATCAAATAACAGCTACAAAAAATAGAATATTTATATTCTGGGGTGCCCTTGATCAAAGTAAACACGACGTAGAAATCTATTTTGCAACTTATCCTCCACTACCTACTGGACTGCAATATCGCCCTATAAACAATTATGATGTTCAATTATCGCCAAATCCATTCCATAATACCATTAACCTAAGAATAAACGCTCCCGGCTCCTCAAAAGCTAATATTAAAATATTTTCTATAAATGGAAAATTATTATTTTCAAAAAAATTGAAATTCCACAGCAAAACAGAACAAAATTTGAACCTTTCATTTCTACATAATGGAGCTTACAACGTGCTTATAGAAATAAAAGGTAAAATTTTTGCTTATAAAATAATAAAAAATTAACGTCTCATAGGCACTTATTATGACCTAAGGACATTTAGGGGCTGTCTAAAAAGGCAGCTCCTATTTTTTTTAACAGATAATCAATAAACTATATTGCTAAAAAATATTCCAATGCTAATTTATATGAAAGCAAACCAAAACCAGCAATCACTCCTTTAACATAAGGACTTAAAACCGACTTATGACGAAAATCCTCGCGAGAATAAACATTTGAAATATGCACCTCGACTACCGCAGTTTTCAAAGCTCTTATAGCATCAGCAATAGCATAAGAATAATGGGTATAAGCACCTGCATTTAAAATTATACCGTCTGAATTATTATCAATAGCATATAAATGTTTAATTATTGCCCCCTCACTATGAGATTGAAATAGATACAAATTAGCTTTTTCTTTGTAGTCGTTTTTCAATTGATTAAAAAAAACATCAAAGGAAAATGAGCCATATATAGTCGGCTCTCTGGTGCCGATATTATGTAAATTAGGACCATTAACAATATGAATATTTTTCATAATTATTTTTTTAGAGCATGATATAAAATTTCTGCCGGATGCATTGCTTTTCTGCCAGTTCCGTGCTCGATATGATGGCGACAGCTTGTACCAGGAGCTGCAATAATAGTATCTTTGTTTGCAGAACGCACTTCTGGAAATAATACGAGTTCTCCAATTTTCATAGACAACTCATAATGCTCTTTTTCATATCCAAAAGCTCCTGCCATACCACAACAACCAGAACGTATCAATTCAACAGTATAATTCACCGGAAGAGAAAGTATCTTTTTGGTGTATTCCGATGAAGAAAGTGCTTTCTGGAAACAATGAGTATGAAGTTTTATATGTAAAGGCTCCTGGGTAAACTGTTCTGATTTAATATTTCCGTTGTCTATCTCTTTTGCAAGAAACTCCTCCAAAGTATAAGTATTTTGTGCTATACGTTCAGCAGCCTCTTTCATATTTGGATAAGCCAAATCAAGAGCTTCATCTCGGAAAGTTAATATCGCAGAAGGTTCAATACCAACAAGTGGAGTATCATTGTTTATCAATGTAGAAAGCTTCGCAATATTCCGATTTATTATCTTTGTGGCTTTTTTTATTAACCCTTTGGAAAGATATGTACGCCCACTGACATCCAACTTAGGAATTTTAACGCTATATCCTAAATGTTCCAAGAGTAAAATCGTTTTTATACCTATATCTGTATCATATTGATTTGTAAATTCGTCATTAAAGAGATATATCTGCTTGCCTTGCTTAGGCAAATGCTTAGCAAACCATCTATTTAGACTTTTTTTCGCTAATAGAGGGAAATTCCTCTGAGGTGCAAAACCTAATTTGTCAAGTATTTTTTTCGCTATTTTCGTTTTTACAGCATAATTTGCAAACTTAGGGAACAACATCAGAAATTTATTTATATATGGCAGATGGGCAATAATTTTCACTCGTAAAGGAATTCCATTTTCGTCATAATAATGTTGTAAGAACTCAGCTTTAAATTTTGCCATATCAACATTAGAAGGGCACTCACTTTTACAAGCTTTACAAGAGAGACAGGTATCTAAAATTTGATAAAGTTCCTGTTTTGTGAAATCAGAAGGCTTTTTAGCTTCAATTAGGATTTCTCGCAGAAGGTTAGCTCTTGCACGGGTAGAAAAACGCTCGTCAGTAGTAGCTTTATAGGATGGACACATTGTGCCACCTATAATTTGTTTTTTTCTACAATCAGCAGAGCCATTACATTTTAAAACTGCTTTTGTAAAACCTCCTTGTCTATCAAAGGAATAATAAGTTTTAGGCTGAAATATTGTCATACCTGGCATTAAACGCAAGGAGGTATCCATAGGTGGAGTGTCCACAATTTTACCCGGATTAAAAATATTTATCGGATCCCAAATTTGTTTAACTTTTTTCAATAAATCATAAACTTCATTCCCCAAGACAACGGGAATAAACTCTCCCCGAAGCCGTCCATCGCCATGCTCGCCACTCAATGAGCCTCTGTATTTTTTAACTAATAAAGCAACTTCCTCGGCAATTTTTCTAAATTTACTCAAATGTTCCGGATTACGTAAATTCAAGACAGGCCTTAAATGAAGCTCCCCACTACCAATATGTGCATAATAGACAGACCAAAGATTATATTTACGCAAAATCTTATCAAACTCAGCAATATAGCTCCCTAATTTTTGTACATCAACAGCAGTATCCTCTATAACACCCACAGGTTTAGCCTCTCCATATAAATTAGGCAATAATCCTAAACCTGCATTACGGAATGCCCAAACTCTATCAATATCTTTTCCCCATATAAGCGGGAAATAATAACCATAACCATTAGAACGCATCTGAGCTATCATATCTGCTGCTATTGCCTCTATCTCTTCTCTACTATTTGCATTAAATTCGACTATCAACAAAGCTCCCGGATTGCCTTTTACAAAAAATTTATTTGCTTTTTGTTCTTTATTTCGAGATGCCAATTCTATTATTGTATTATCTATCAACTCAACCGCAGAAGGTGAATATTTAAGAGCTATTAAATTAGCTTCAAAAGCTTGATGAAGCTCCTTCAAATGAACTGCCACAACTGCTCTATAACGAGGTGGAAGCTCAACAAGATTAAGCTTCAATTCCGTAAAAAACATCAATGTGCCTTCTGAACCAGCTAAAAGCTTAGAAAAATTAAAACTCCCAGTTTTACCAAAAATCTCACTTTCAAGTAATAAATCAAGAGCATAACCAGTATTACGTCTTTTAACTGTTTTATCTGGATAATTATTTTCAATTATTTTTTGATGTTTTTCATCAGAAAGCAATTCATACATCTGTCTATAAATACGACCTTCTGTATCCTGACGTTTCATTTTTTCTTTATACTGCTTTTCATTTAAAGAAGTAAACTTCACAAAAGAACCATCATAGAGGAAACCTGAAATTTCAAGAATATGATCTCGTGTGCTTCCATATTTCAATGAATGTAAACCGGCTGCATTATTTCCTACCATACCGCCCAAAGTACATCTAGTAGCAGAAGAGGTCTCCGGTCCGAACATTAAACCGTATTTTTCTAAAAGAATATTCAACTCCTTTAAAACTATCCCCGGCTGCACCCTTACCCAACGCTCTTTTGTATTGATTTCCAATATCTTATCCATATATTTAGAAACATCTACCACAATACCTTTACCCACTGTTTGCCCTGCCAAAGATGTCCCTGCTCCTCTCGGTATTAAAGATAAGCCTTTATGGCGAGCATATTCTATAAGAACTTTAACATCATCTTCATTTTTAGGAATAGCAACTGCAATGGGAAGCTCTTTATATTCTGACGCATCTGTGGAATATATACTTCTGACTGCATGATCTGTATAAAATTCCCCTTTAAAATTCTCTATGATTTCCACTTTTTTGGCACAAAGATTATTGTTTAATTTTAAAAAAACAATTTTTTAGACCTATATCAATTAAACATTCAGCTTTTAATAACTTATTTTTCTATCACAAATACAATCAATAACAAGTGCAATTATGCAAAAAACAAAATTTATTATACATTTGGCTGAATTTAAATCAATCACCATGAAAAAAATAGGAATTTATATATGGCTTATATCGGTATTAACTATACTTTTCTCAGCTTGTCAAAAGCAAAAAGAGCAGCAGCCAAAAATTAAATACGTATTTTTATTTATTGGAGACGGTATGGGCTTAAATCAAGCCTATATTTCAGATGTTTACTTAAAACAACAAGGATACTCAGGCATTAGCTTCTTAAATTTTAATCACATAGCATTAACAACAACAAATTGTGCAGACACAAATAAAATAACAGACTCAGGGGCAGGAGGCACTGCTATCTCTACTGGAAGGAAAACTCAGTTTCATGCAATCGGAATGAACCGCAAAACAGGAGAAAAATATCCAACAATAGCTGAAATAGCCAAAAAAAATGGATGGAAAGTGGGAATTATCACTTCCGTAGGATTAAATCATGCAACACCTGCATGCTTTTATGCTCATGTCCCTTGGAGAAATATGTACAACGAAATATCCCATCAAATGTGGCGTAGCCATTTTGACTTCTTCGGAGGAGGTGGCATAATCACACAAGGAAATCGAGATTCAATGCTCCAAATAGTATGGGATAGCCTACGCGCTAATGGATATAATATAGTACTGAACAAAGAAAACTTCAGTAAAGCCATTAGCTCCTCAAAACGAATTTTTATGACAGACACCCAATCATTAGACGTAGATAATATATACTACCAAATTGATAGTCTAAGCCGCGTCTCATTAGCTGATTTTACAGATGCAGCAATAAAATTTCTTAACAATGATAAAGGATTTTTCATTATGGTAGAAGGCGGAAAAATTGACTGGGCTTCTCATGCTAATGATATAACCGCAATGATATACGAAACCCTGGATTTTGATAAAGCAATACATAGAGCTCTGGAATTTTATAACAAACATCCAAAAGAAACTATTATCATCGTTACAGCAGACCACGAAACAGGTGGGCTAAGCTATGGATACAATCTTACAAAATACAATACCTATTTTGACAAACTTAACAAAATTCATCGCTCAAAATATTTTCTTACTAATCTACTTAGCAAAACAGGCGCAGAAACATACGCCTTTGCTCCAATAATAAAAAAGTATGTGCAAGTGGACTATAGTATTAGTGTTAGCCCGAAAACAACTCCTAAGGAATTTGTAGATAGATATATAGATTCAGTACAACATTCCGCAGGCATAAGCTGGACTACTCACGCTCATACAGGCACAATGATACCTACTTATGCAATAGGTCCCGGAACAGAGGTATATAATGGCGTTATTGATAATACATTTACATTTGGATTCCTACTTAAAAGTATGAAATTAAAACAGGAAAATACAAAAAATTGATAAAAAGACAGGTTAAAAAATCAAAAAAAATAATACAGTTATAATAAACTGATTTTTAATCTTTTACTTACCTGACTACTCGCCTTGATAAAAAGGTTAAGAAATTGAAATTTTGATAAAAGCGCAAAGGGCTCAGAGGTTCACAAAGAGTTGATTTATAACTTTTTATTAACTGTAAAGAAGTTTCATCCTGAGGCAAAACAAAATCGCCTCGGGGTCCACGCAGCATAGGGGCTGTCCAAAAGGTCAAATAAAAATTACCACTGCTATAATATTTTGATACTCAGGTTTTTACCCGCTAAAAAAACTTTAATAACAAACAGCGAAAGATTTTTAGACAGCCCCATTTCAAGCTTATTTCAACTTTTCAATTATAGCATCAGTCATTTGATAAGTTGAAGCAGCACCTTGATTGAGCACTTCAGGGCTACCGTGCAATTTTAACATATCATAGGTTCGTACCTTACCTTCTTTAATTACCTGTGCAATAGCATCTCTTATACGTTTAGCTTTCTGATTTTCACCTATATACTCTAACATCATAACAGCAGCCTCTATCATAGCAATAGGATTGACTATTGGGGTTTCGTATTCTGCATATTTTGGAGCAGAGCCATGAGTAGGTTCAAAAACAGCAACGCCAGTCTCTTTGTTATATTGAGCACTAGCGGCAAAACCAAGTCCACCAACTAAACCGGCAAATGCATCGGAAACAATATCGCCAAACATATTACCAGCAACAATAACTCCGTAATCCTCAGGATTTTTAGTAAGCCACATCATTTGAGCATCAATATTAGTATTCCATAATTCTATTTCAGGATATTCATTTTGCTGGATTTCCTTTGCCATCTTATACATCATACCGGAGGTCTCTCTAATAACATTGGGTTTTTCTGTCAATGTCACGGATTTGTATCCATATTTTTTGGCATGTTCAAATGCTGCACGAAGTATTCTTTCAGTAGCACCTCTACTAAAAATACGAGTAGAAATTGATATCTCCTCTTTGGGAATATCCCCAAAGTTCTTTACAAATTTAGGATGCGTCATAAAAGCTTCATACACATTTTCAGGAGGATTTGTCCATTCTACGCCACTGTACAGACCCTCTGTATTTTGCCTAAATATTACTACATCTACTTTTGGTTCCTCTATTTCTCCATTTTTGCCTCTTCTGATGAAGTTCAATGGATTACCTTCGTATGTATGACACGGGCGCATACTTATCTCCAACTTAAAATGCTGCCGTAATCCTACAATAGGACTGGAATAGGTTAATCCCTTACCCTGTAATTCCGGATTAAGCTCCTTAGCTGCTTCATCTTTTGGCTTAGAAGTAATTGCACCAAAAAGTGCTATTTTATGCTCCTCCAATAATTTAATAGTTCGTTCAGGTAGTGGATTTCCTTCTTTTTTCCAAAATTCCCAACCGATATCTCCGTATATATATTCAGCTTGAAAACCTACGGCATCTAATACCCTAATTGCTTCTTTTAAAACAATTTTACCGATACCATCACCCGGAAGGGCAACGATTTTTCTTTTCTCCATAGTCAAAAATTTAAGATTTAACTTTTCAAAATTAAAGGTAATTGTTTAAAAGTCAAAATTAACATAAATATAAGCAAAAAAATATCGACTCATTGATATAGAAAGAGTAAACGATAAAAGTTGCGAGAGGGATTGGAGCGATATGAGGCGAAGCCAATGCCTTAGAAATGCTTGGCGGCGGAGGCTGAGCAGAGGAGCGAAGCCCCACGCACGCCAAAGCATTTATTGGCATTGGCAAGCCGAATACAAGCGGAAAGCCCGACCCGAGCAAAGCGAGGGGCTCGCCCTAAATCTCATATAAAAAATACATCCAAACAAAAAAAATTATATATTTGAAAAAAAAACTATGAAAAAATTTTTTCTACTACTTGGAATATTGCTAAGCTTCTTAATACGTGTCAGCGCACAACAAATTGACAATTCTGACTTTGAAATATGGAATGACCAAACTCACCCACGCACGTGGAATTGTTCTATAAACATCGGCTTTGACATACCTACGGGAGAAAGGACTACTGATGCATACCAAGGCTCTTACGCCATACTTCTGCAAACCCAAGCTTATTTCTCCTATACAATCCCCGGGATGGTGCAACTTGGAGAATTAATTATTCAAAGCGACACAGCATATATGCAAGGAGGCTATCCATTAAACGCTCATCCATCCGGATTAAGCTTTTATGCTAAATATCTGCCCAAGCATCAAGATACTGCATTTGTTATAGCATATCTGACAAGATACAACACTGATGCACATAAAAGAGATACAATTGCCGCAACCGGATATATTATAACTGACACAGTTGCTACATATACGGAATTTCTACTTCCATTTTTATATAAAAATCAAAATGACACTGCCGATACAATAAATATTATATTTCTCTCGTCAAATCCGAGAGACCCAAAAGTCGGAACTAAATTATACATTGATAATGTGCAATTGCTTTATGGCTTTGTAGCCTATCCAACAATAGCTTTATCTGCCCAAAATATTACAGACACCAGCTTCATAGCACGATGGCTGCCATCAATATACTCCTCTCATTATGAATTAGATGTAGCTACTGATAAAAATTTTATACACATTTTACCAGAATATAATTCCCTGCCAGTAGATGACACTAATATGCAATATGTATCCATACCATCTTATAAGCCTGATGAGCTCTATTATCGCGTAAGAGTAAAATATGGAGATACCGCAATAAGCCCTAATTCAAATACTATTGAAGTTATTCCACCTTATCCGATACTTTGCCTACCAGCAACGGATATTGTAGAAGGAGAGCATTTTACAGCACTATGGCGAAATAGAAAGCACGCTCAGACATATTTCCTCGATGTAGCCTCCGATAGCTCATTTACACATTTCCTATCCGGTTATGAAAATCTTAATGTAGGCAAAGATACTTCTTACACAGTAAATAATCTCGGATTAGACACTTTTTACTATTACAGAGTAAGAGCTCTATATTCTACGGGTTTAAGCGATAATTCTAATGTTATAAAAGTAAGACTAATTGCTAAAATTTTATCACAAACTAAAATGCCTAAAATAATAACCCAGAACAATACACTGATAATAAAAGAATTAGATCCTCTAACGCAAATTAACATCTACGACTTAAACGGCAAAAAAATATACAATAAGAAAGCCCAAAGCACACAAATAGAATTTTATATCCCGCAGCAAGGAGTCTATTTAATAGAGTTCAATAAAGGCAAAAAAAGATATACAGTAAAAATTAAAATTTAGCAATCCAGACTCAATAAAAGCAAACGCAAAAAATGGGGCTGTCCCAAAAATTAACAATGGTAAAATTTATTTCAAAATTAGTTTTCAGTGTAAATACAAACGAAAATTTAGACAGCCCCTTCAAAAACTCTGAAAATGAATAAAATATCTAAAATGTAAGTAAATATTTTTTTAACAAAAGCAAATATCAATTCAAAAAGCCACTATGAGCAAATCTTAAAAGAAAAACTAAAAAACATCTCATTTCTGCTTATTCTTTTCTTTTTCTAAATCAAAAATAATTTCTTTTGCCTGCTCATAGCCAATACGTTTGGCAATAATTTTCTTATTTTCATCAAGCAAGTAAAGAACAGGTGTACTGGATATATCATAATAGAACCGCACATTAGCAAAAGGATTCCAAGTATTATACCACTTATAAAAATGGTGCTTTTCGATAAAATCAAACCATTTGCCAATATCTTTTGTAAAAGCACGCCAATTATCGGTATTTTTCTCCAAATAAATTGTTATTACAGTCACACCTTTATCTTTCAAATCTTTAAGATACATTTTATAAAACAAAGGCGTTTCGTGTATGCAATGACTACAAGAAGGAGACATAAACCACAATATTGTGTATTTACTTTTTATGGTATCCAAAACTATCTGATCGGGCATATTAGCCATAAATTCAGCAATTAGATTAGAGAGGTCAGGTATTTTTTGCTCAAAGGTTCTTGTGGTATCTTTTTCGATTTGAAGTCCTTTTTCTCTAAGTTCCTCCAAAGGAGCACGTAAAAGCTCTATTTTGGAAGAATCATTAGGCAATAGATTTAATACTAAATTCGGGGCTTTATTTCCTATTAAGCAGTTCTTTTTGCGTGCTATTTTAGTTTTCAATCTGCTAATAAAATCCTTATCACTCCAATAAGCATCTCTGATATATATTTCTGCTAAATGAACATAGACATTTTCTGCTATCATTAACTGACTTTTAGCATATTTGTTAAATAGATGTATCAAAAGGGATTTGTAAGCCTCTGGATCTGGTTTAGCTTTGGCTAACATCTTATCAATTTCTGCATTAAGAGTATCCGGATCTTGTATCAAAACCTTATCCAAAAACCTATCTATGCGAGTAAAATAAAATGGAGTGTATAGCAAATCTATAAAATTGAAATTGTCAAAATAATGATTACGATAATAATAATACTGAGCTTTTTTATCCGTGATATTCTTTGGAATACTAATTTCATGGGTAGCTTTTATAAATTCCGTAATATACAAATTAGGATACTGAGTAATAGTTTTTTTATAATAAGCTTCGAATTCATCAATAAGTTTACTGATTTTCTGCTCAATCTGTTTTCTTTTTTTCTCATCTTTGGTCTGCTGCAACTGCTTTCTTAATTCCGAAATTTTCTTATTATGAGAAAAAAGCATATCCTGATATTTCAAGAATATATCATTTTCCAGAGAATTTAAAATTTTAAGATTTTTGATTAAATCCGTTGTATCAGTTTTTATAAAAAAATTCTGGTCATTACCAACAATAAAATCAAAATATTTAGTATTGGGCAAATAAATAAAATACAATCCTTTTCTCAGAAGGGAATCGCCTTTAAATACTCCATAACCCTTAGCATCTGTTTTTACAGTATCATCCGGAATTAAATTCTCACCTTTATGATGACCCAAGATAATTTGTTGATTTTTAAGCCCTTTTATTTGTACCTCTATCTTATATCCTTGGGCAAATAATAAAGGGAAGCTCAACAGTAATAGACCTAAAAATAAAATTGTCCGTTTCATAGCTAATTTTTTTATACAACGCAAAATAACAACAAAAGTTTTTAACTTGTAAAATTTTATATTCCATTTACTAAAAGAGAGCTTAGTCGAAAGAGACTGGCAGGACTAAAAGATTATCAGTATTTAGTTCAAAAGTTTGTAGATAAATAAAAAAAAACTTAGTTTTGTCTCAAAAAAATGGAGCTTATAATTGCACTTGCTACCGATGACGGCAATAAACTGACTAATGGACATTTTGGAGATGCTCTATATTTTGATATATACCGTTTAAACAGCCAAGAATATACATTTCTATATCGCATATCTAATTCTACCAAAGAAGAAAACGAACACAATCATAGTCATGGAGAAGATAAGAAAGCCAGTAGCATAGGCAGTTTGCTAAAAAAACATCAAGTAAAAATTTTAGTAGGTAAAGTTTTTGGTCCAAATTTAAAAAAGATGAAAAAGCAGTTTGTAGCAGTATTTTCGTCAGATAGCGATATAAAAAAGACTCTGACGAAGTTAACTGAAAACTACGAAAAAATAGTAGAAGAATGGGAAAAAGGAGAAAATAGAAATTTTCTTAAACTTTAACAGAAAAACTATTTTCTAAACCATCGGAGCCAAGATTTTTTAAGCTTACTATCTTTATTTTCCCATTCTATATCCTCACCATTTAACATTTGCCATATTACCCCCCAGTCAGGGAGACCACCCAAGTTTCTATCATCAATATAAACATCAGCAAGAATTTTACGAGCAGTTTGCCCGGGTTCAAATTTTTCCTCCGGATAATTTTTATTTACAGCATAAAATTCAATACCGTGTTTTCTGCAAAATTCCACAGCTTCCTCTAATAATTTTCCCTCCCTTACAGTCCACAAAATAATCTGATGCCCTTGCTGCTGCAATTTTTTTAAAACATCAAAAGCAAAAAGTTTTGGTTTACCTATCTCAGGATAAGCATGTTCCACAATGGTGCCATCAAAGTCAACAGCAATTTTCATTTTTTTATTTTATTTTTGTTAAAGCAACATTTAAATAAAAATCTTGTCTAAATACAAAAATAGGAAAAATGAAAAAACTAATAATTACAACTTTGATAATAATTTTACACATAGATATATTTTCGCAAGGAGTACTACCCTACTCAGAGAGCTTTGAAAGTGGATGGGGAATATGGACTCAATCGACAGATGACCAATTTGACTGGACGCGGCATAGCGGTCCTACTCCTACCCCAAATACAGGACCAAATTCAGCACAAGACGGTGATTATTACATATATATCGAAGCTACTGGACATAGTAATCCTCCAGAAACTGCTATTATAGAAGCTGACTTTGACTTCTCCGGAACAACAATGCCAGTACTCTCTTTCTATTACCATATGTATGGCGATAGCATAGGTAATCTACATTTATATGCCTATGATGGCTCCCAATGGACTGAAATATGGAATGCTTTTAACAATCATGGAGATCAATGGAATAACGTAAAAATTTGCCTCGGTGATTATGCTAATAATCCAAACGTAAAACTTCGCTTCAAAGCAGAAACTCAATATTCTGATTTAAGCGATATTGCAATAGACAATATAAGCATCGTAGATTTCAAAATAGATAACATCTCACATACTGATGTAAGCTGCGGCGGCTATGCCGACGGAACTATTACAATAGATGTAAACGGGGGCTTCTCACCTTACTATTACTCAATAGATGATGGCGTAAATTATACCCAAGACGAAAATACTTCTCACCAATTTACTGGACTATCAGGAGGAGATTACTTGATAAGAGTTAAAGACGACGCCGGCTGCGTAATATCTGGCGGTGTAGAAACAATAAACGAACCCCCTACACCAGATATATCTGTCTCAAAAACTGATGTCCAACCTTGTGAATACAGTAATAACGGAACAATAGATATCAATGTTAGTAATGGAAACCCTCCTTATGAATATTCTATACACGGAGCTTCTGGACCTTTCCAGAGCTCAAATCATTTTGCACACTTAGGACCAGGTACATACCAAATAGCAGTCAGAGAATCAACGGGTTGCATAGCCGATGGAGGAACTATTACCATCAATGCCCCATATGCTATACATATCTACGATATACAAGTAAATAATGTAGAAACATGCTACGGTGATAGCACCGGCTCATTAAAAATAATTGCAGGAGGTGGTCATACTCCACTCTCATATTCCATCGACGAAGGAAATACCTTCCAAAATGACAACTATTTCCCAAACCTACCAGCAGATACCTACCGCTTTATTATACAAGATAGTCAAGGCTGCTTAGATACTTCTGAATACGTAACTATAACCCAACCTACACAAGTCGTTATAAACTCAATATCACATACTGATGTATCAGGTTGCTATGGAGACCATACCGGAACAATCTCAATAGAAGCCTCCGGCGGAACAGGTAATCTGCAATATTCAATAGATAATGGATACTACTTCCAAGATACTGGCTATTTCAACAATCTCGCTGCTGGTACTTATAATATATTAGTCAGAGATCAAAACAATTGCCAAGCTTCCGGTGGCTCAATTACAATATCTCAACCTTCAAAAGTAGTATTAGATTCCGTAAAAAAACAAGATGTTTCCGACTGCTATGGAAATGCCAATGGTTCAATTACTATATATGCTCATGGTGGAACACCCCCTATGCACTATTCAATAGATTCAGGAAACACATTCCAAAATTCAAACGTATTTTCACCATTAGACGTAGGTACTTACTATCCCTATGTAAAAGATGACCACGGATGTAGCGACACCGCTCAACCTATTACAATCACACAACCTTCTGAATTACAAATCACTAATATAAATAAATATGACATCAATACTTGCTACGGAGATAGCACCGGTAAAATACAAATATTCGCCCAAAATGGCACACCTCCATATCGCTATTCAATAGATGGAGGAGTACACTTCCAAGAAAATTACACATTTGACAGTTTAAAAGCTGGAACATATTATACAGTAGTTAAAGACTACAATAACTGTGAAGCCTATGGAGATACTATTACCCTAAATCAACCCCCACAAATAATCATTGATTCGATAGCCTCCTCCGACGCCTCATGCCATGGACAAAACGATGGTACTATTTATGTACATGCTTATGGCGGTACCGGAGAAATAAAATACTCAATCGACGGAGGTAATAGCTTCCCTTTTAATAATGGACAAATTACATCACAAGGTGCAGGGATATACCCTATTGCTGTTATTGATCAAAATCATTGTAAAGCTATTGGCGATACAGTAATAATCAACGAACCTGATTCATTAAAAATAGATTCCATAGTAAAAATAGACGTACAAGGTTGCTACGGAGATAGTACAGGAGAAATATTTATATACGCAGAAGGTGGCACTCCTCCATATCAATATTCAATAGATAACGGACTACATTTCCAAGATAGCTCCCATTTTGTTAATCTGCCAGCAAAAACAGGCTATATCCCATTTGTAAAAGATGCACACGGT
This sequence comes from uncultured Bacteroidales bacterium, assembly GCA_964637235.1. Classification (GTDB taxonomy): domain Bacteria; phylum Bacteroidota; class Bacteroidia; order Bacteroidales; family S143-33; genus CAZWVR01. Next base: position 38,241 of record CAZWVR010000006.1, read on the forward strand.
TGCATAACATACAGTAGCCCTGTGACTATCGGTCAACCACCTCAACTTGTTGTAAATAGCCAAACCCATACTGATATAGATACTTGCCACGGTGTACCTGCTGGAACAATAACAATAATAGCCTCCGGCGGAACACCCCCATTATACTACTCCATTGATAATGGTTTATCCTTTGAAAATAATAACGGACATTTTGACAGCCTTTATGCTGGTACGTATCAAATAAAAGTTAAAGACTCTCACGGATGCATCGCTAATGGCTGGCAAGAAACTATACATCAACCTGATACCCTCTTAATTGACAGCGTTAGAACTTGGGACGTACTCTGCCATTCACAAGGAAATGGGAAAATATACATATATGCTTCCGGTGGTCAACCTCAACTATATTATTCAATAGATGGAGGAACGACTTTTAGCCCTTCATATCAATTTTTAAATCTTGCCGGTGGAACCTACCATATAGTAGTTAAAGATAACTTCAACTGCCGAGTAGATACATCAGTACAGATACACGAACCTCCTGCTTTATACCTCGATAGTGTTATACATACAGACGTCTCTACATGCTGGGGAGATTCCACTGGAACAATAACTATATTCGCTCATGGTGGAGTGGCTCCAATAACATATTCCTATGCCAAAATAGGTAATCCATTTAATGATTTCTCACTTGACAATGTATTCAACAACGTTCCTGCTGGTTCTTATTACGCTGCTATAAAAGACAACAACGGGTGTATGCTTACCTCAGAAGCTTTTACAATCACAGAACCAGACCCTGTAAGAATTACAAACTATAACAAAACTGACATAACATGCTATGGCTTACACGATGGAACAATTACCCTACAAGCTGCCGGTGGAAATGGTATATATCAATATACCATAGACGGCGGTAATTCTTGGGTACAAAACGATGGATATTTTGATAACCTCGGTCCTGGTGATTATCATGTCAATGTCAGAGATACTAATATGTGCGAAGGAAATACTTTCTATACAATTACAATTTATGAACCTGAACAAATACAAATTACAAATATATTCCCTTATGATATAACTTGCTATGGATATCAAGATGGACGAATTGTTGTCTATGCCTCCGGTGGCACAATGCCATATTCATATTCACTAAATGACGGTGAATTCCAAGCTTCAAATACTTTTGATAGCTTATCGCAAGGTACATATTGGGCTACTGTAAGAGATATCAACGGTTGCACTGCATATAGTGATACTGTCCAAATTAATATGCCAGAAAATGAAGCCTATTTCTCTATCGATACAAACGAAGCCTGTGCACCTCTACTGGTAAACTTCTACCCCTCACACCCTAATACTTCCGACTATCTATGGATATTCGGTGATGGCGATAGCTCTTGGGTAAAACAACCTTCACATATATACCGCAATAACTCCTCCGAAATTACTACATTTACAGCAACTGCTATTGCTTACCATCAAAACTGCTCAGATACTGCCAGAGCTAATATAACAGTCTATCCTCAACCAACTATATTTTTCAATGTTTCACCAGATACACTATATTACCCCTCAGCTACTATAAATATAACAACTTATAGCACAGATCTTGAAAACTATTTCTGGAATTTCGGAGATGGTCAAACTTATCAAGGAACTTTCCCTATGCAACATACTTACGACACTTGTGGAGTATTTAATATTTCTGCTACGGCTATGAATGACTTCCAATGCTACGATACTGCTATGCATACTGTTATTGTAAATGCCATAAATCCTTCTGCCAGTTTCAGTCCAAATATTACAAAAGGCTGCCAGCCACTAACTGTACATTTTACAAATACTTCTGCAAATGCTCTAAAATATAATTGGCTTATCGACAACAACCCATATACAGACAGCACAAACTTCTCCTATACTTTTGACGATGAGGGAACTTACAAAATTACTCTAAATGCATACGGATATTGTAATACAACCGACCAAACTACTCAATTTATATACGTATATCCTTCTCCAAAAATAGACTTCTATGCAGAACCCGATACCGTAGCCGTTAACCAAGAAATTATGTTCTATAACAATACAACTAATGCAGCTCACTATATATGGGACTTCGGAGATGGTACATTCTCCGGAGAAACTGACCCAATTCATAAATATAATGCCCCAGGTACTTATAGCGTAAAACTAACTGCCTATTCCTCAAATGGTTGTACAGATTCTCTACGAAAAGACAACCTAATATTTGTCTCTAACAAGTTTTTTATAAAATTCCCAACTGCATTTACCCCAGGCTCAGGAGACCAAAATGCCATATTCAAACCCACTGCAAATATGGTAGATTACTGCTATATAACTATCTTTGATAGATACGGGCAAATAGTATATCAAACTGATGACTATAAAACAATGGCTTGGGACGGTACAAATATGAACGGTAAACCCCTTCCGTCCGACATATATGTATGGCAAGCAATAGGAAAATATATCAACGGTGAACCTATAAAAGAAACCGGAACTGTTTTGCTTTTAAGATAAATACATTTTTCAGTTTTGTAAAAAAACTTAAAAACAATAATTCTCTTGCAATAAATCAATCAATTACGCAAAAAAATTCAATTAAGCTTCAATGAATATAGCTATCTCAATAACTGAATTTTTTGTATTTCTTCTAAACTCCTTAATTTAAAATCTGCAATGTCAAATTCCGGTGAATTGTATTCCTCAGAGGCGGGAACAGCCACAGCCGTCATACCAGCAGCCTTCGCAGCTTTAATACCCGGTATAGAATCCTCAAAAACAATAGCATTAGAAGGACTAATATTAAAATGCTTCACTACACTCAAAAAAATATCCGGAGCCGGTTTACTGCGTTTCTCCTCTTGACCTGAACGTATAAAATCTATAAATGCCTTCACCTGCGGATTCTCTGCAACTATTTTTATTAAACGAATTGAGGATGACGAGGCTATGGCTACTTTTAAACCCAATAATTTGACATATCTTAATGCTTCTATGGCGCCAGGCAAAAAACGTAATTCTCTATTCATTAGCTCATACATCTTATTGATAATCTTCTCAATAACAATATCCTTCTGAACGGACAAAGAATACTTTTTTACAAAATTTTCTACAACTTTATCAATCCGAATACCTTTGAAGCTTTTGCATTCCTCAACTGTAAGTTTCACCCCAAATTCACGAAATACAAACATCTCTGCTTTTTGCCATAACGGCTCCGTATCAACCAATAAACCATCCATATCAAATATTGCAACTGTAAACATAATCTACAAAAATTTTAAAAATTATCGTGGAAACTTCTTTGACGAGTAAATTTGAGGCTTTGGAATATTGATGCTTTTGCGTTTATATGAAACATATAGCTTTTCATTCTACCGAAAGGTATAACTCGTATTCCCATCTCCCAACAATGTAAATCACGATTCATACTTATTTCGGTAGAAGTTATTTTGCCTGCATTAAAATCATATCCCGTTGATATTCTTGAAGATAAATTTTGAGTCAGCTGCATATTTAAACTTATACGCAAATATTGAGTATAATTATAGGTAAAACTCAAAGCCTCTGGGTCGTATGTCTCAGACATATTAAATGAATAAGATAATGTAAAATTCCAATTACCAGCTTGGAGAGTATGTTTCTGCTGTTCAGAGTGTGTAGCATTTTTTTTCTTAAATTTTTGGGAGCTTAAACTGGTATTAAAAGTAAAATTTAAATTTTTCATCCTAAAAAGCTTATGAAAATCTTGCCACATAAATCTATTTACAGGTCTCCCAGTATATTTATCATAGGAATATAATGTATAAGCAGAAGAAAAACTAAAAGATGTTCCCGGAAATAATGTAGCGCCAGCATTAAGGCTTATATCGTTCCAATTCAAAGAATCTTTTGCAAAATTATATGAAGTAAAAATATTAAGTCTATCTAAAAGCCTTATTTTTTTAAACTTTTGCTTATTTGAAGTATCAGAGGAAGCTACTTTCATCTCAAAATTATTACTAACTCCTATACTTAGCGTTTGTTGCTCGCCTTGTGGAGGAGAACCAAATATACCATCTGCTGTATATGATAATCTACGGCTACTATCCTGAGGATCTCGATAATAAAATCCCCAAAAGTCTTTACTAAAATCAGGTGATAAAGTATATCCAATAGAAGGACGCATCACGTGGCGGATAGCCTTTATTTTACCCATATTTAACCTAAAAAGACCATATAAAGTTGTATTTAAACCAGCATTGAAATTAAAATTAAAATTATGATTCAAACCCCACACAGTATCAAGTTTATAGTATTGCGTATCCTCTGTATTATATAACCTCTTGATAATCTTATGTGTATAAATTCTACCTACATAATTAAATGAAGGCGTAATATTAAAAAATTTGAATAAATGAAAAGATGTATTTGTTGAAGTTGAATATTGAAAACCATTTTTCATCATTTTGAGCAGAGAATCAGGATGTTTATACAAAACGCTATCACGAGTAAATACCGTATTCTGAAAAGTAGAATTCAAATTAAAGCCTATTTTTTCATACCAAGCACCTTTGGGGATTTTTACCAATTTTTTAAATGGATAAATCCTTCGCATTGTAAAATTTATTGTCGGGAAACGGATATTTATTGTTGAATCTGAAAGGTTCTGAGTAGCATTAAAGTTAGCTGTCATATTAAAAGGTGTCCCTGCAAATGTATGCTGATAACTTATACTTGAATTAGTAGTATTATTTGTAAACTGTTCAATAGTTTGAGCATTAAATTGCCTATGATTACCTTTTATGAAATTTATATTTGCAGAAAAATGTGAATTAGGACGAGCTTTCTGTGCTTGATTATAAGAGATTTGCAGATTAAAAGTATTTGAAACATAAAAATCTCTTAAAATTTTTTCGCCATTTCTTATATGAGAAAATTCAAAATGTACTGTGGAATTAAATTTATATCTATTGAAATATCTGTAAGTATATCTACCCGTCCAACTGCCAGTAGTAAATACATCTGCAAGAATTTTCATATCCATATAATCATTGATAGCCCAGTAATATCCGCCATTTGTAAGACCGAAACCTCTTAATTTTTCCTCATAAGGTTGAGGAAAAATAAATCCAGTTGTCCTACGGGAGGTATTCGGAAAAAATCCAAAGGGCAATCCTAATGGCAGTGGCACATCCGCTATAACCAGATAAAATGGACCTGTAACTATTCTATGTTTTGGTAAAACTTTCGCTTTTGTAAGTTCTACATAAAAATGTGGATGAGGTTTATTACAAGTTGTATATTTACCTTTTTTTATATGAATCTCCTTGTTAGGAAAAATCTTAACAATTTCACCGTGTAGATACCCTTGATCTTCTTGGGTAATTACGTCATAAACAATTCCTTTGCGAGTCTTAAAATTAAATCGCATTTTCCGTGCTATATAATTCTGCTTGCCGTCGCTAAATTGTGGCCTAAAAATTTGTTTAGTAGTACTATCTTGAATTTGGTCTGCTTCAATTTCATTTTTACGTATAAAAATCTTCACTAAATGAGATTCCAATTTCATATCTTTTGTAGTAAGCTTAGTATCTCCAAACATAAAAATTTTATTATGCTTTAAATCTATATAAATGGAATCTTGGGCATTAAAATCTACTTCATGGGTAAGAGCATTAGAGTTGGTCTTATTTTTTAAAGAATCTTTTGCTAAAGTGTCAGCAGTAGCTTTTACAATATTAGTATCAACTATAACTTTATGAGTATCAACATCCTGCGCATTAAGTTGAAAAAATAATGCGATAGTAAAAAACAGAAATAATAATATTTTGGAAAAAAGCCCTTTCAACTGATTATAAATACTTTAATAACAATTTACAAGTTTAAAATTAACAAGTTTATGAGTATTTGCAAAAATGAAGTTAAGAATAAAATGTGGAGTAAAATAAAAAAAAAAGCTGCCTAAAAAACTCCTTCATCAGGAGATTTCAGGCAGCCTCTGTTATTATTCAGAAAGACTTATTCAACAAGGCTTTTGAAAGTATCATCGTCAAAATAATCTCTGAATTCCAGATCATTCTTAGCATAATCTTTCAATGAAGCATCTTTTTGTATTGCAGTTTGGAGGTTTGTAAATACTCCATTTTGATCACTATTGCGAGCTGCTTCAACAGCTTTCAAATAGTAGTAATAAGCATTATCACTTTTTACACTATTAAGGGTATTAATTGCATCAGCTGTATTTCCTACTAAAAGTTGAGCCAAAGATTTATTATATGATGCAGGAGCACCAAATTTTTGAACAGCTTCTTGATATTTACCTTGTTTGATCAAAAGTACACCACAATTATATCCTACATCAGGATTAGCTTCTAATTGATAAGCTCTGTGGAAATAATCCTTAGCTTTTGCCATATCTCCTTTTGCATAATATAGAACACCATAATTATTAAGTACAGCAGTATTGTTCTGCTGAATATTTTCAGCTTTTTGTAATTCATTTTCAGCTTCTGTGAGGCGGTTCTCTTTGATGTAATAAACAGCTAAATTATTATAAGCTTTCCAATCGTCAGAATATTTACTGATATATGTCTTGTAAATAGTTTCTTTATCAGCACCTTGTGCACTCTGGGCTGCAAAGAATAATTCTTCTCTTGAAAGTTTATCAGGATCAGTTTTAGCTAATTGTATCATTTCCTCTGGTGTTCTTTCTTTTGTTTGATATGTAGCTATAATTTCTGCACGACGTAATTTAGGCAATATTTCTTTTTTCAAAGTTTCATAAACTTCTGCCATTTTCTTAATCTCTTGCTCTCTAACATTAGGATCTGAGTACATAGAAAGGACGCGCAAAATTACTTCTTTATCTTCTATATTTGACTGTTGTACAAGAGTTTTGAAGCCTTCCCAGTCTTCATCAGGTGTAGTTTCTCTTGTTATATTCTTATCAGAAGCAAATTCCTCAAAATCTCCTTTCTTAAATTTCTTAGTCATAAAATCAGTAGCAGTTTTTCCACGACCTTGAACTAAATCATGGTTTAAGTCAATAGGTCCATCAGGAGAAGCATAACTTGCAATTGCTATACCTTGCAAGTCAATGTCAGGATTATTTTTAAGCTGTTGTAATTTATTTAAGAAGGTATCGACTTCTGGTTTTCTCTGCTCTTTGTATGGCAATCTTGATTGTTGCAATGGATAATACAAAACAAGTTTTTGCTGCTGAGGAACAGTTTTAGGCTTACTTATAGTAGCTCTAATGGTTTTCAATAAACCTTTATTAGTATTACCCAAAGTGCCATTATCAACTATAAGACCAGGATCAACGAGTTCTGGTGTTGTAATTATACCTTGTCCTATTTTAACAGATACAAAAGTAACGCTTTGACCATTACCTCCAGTATTAGCACTGAATTTAAGTACTAAGTCAGATTTACGGAACTTAGGATCATAGTTAACAGTGTCAATATAAGTATAAGAACCTCCGGTCTTGTATTTGATAACAGGATTGTTATCTTTTACTTTCTCCCCTTGTAAAGTAGTAGATTTAAAATTAAGTTCTTCCCCGTTAGCATTTGTAAGCGTTGGAGTTATTACTAAATAAGCTTTCTTAGGGAAAAATTTAGGAGGAAATTGTACAGATATACTAACAGGAACTTTTCCTGCATGCATTTCCAGCGGGTTTGGTGTCACTTGATATTTTAATTTGTCGGCATTATCTGCCATCTTTTTCAAAGAATTACAACCCGCTAATGCTACAATTAGCAATAAAGCCAATAATTTTAAAGTAGTACTTCTCATAATCAATTTGATTTTTTTATTGTTTTTCAAATACAAAAGTAAATTTAAATTTTGAAAAAAAAAACAATGTTTTTAATTTATTCTACAATTGTTATACCAATAGGATAATTTTTTGCAAAAATAATCTGATAAATAGTGTCGAAATCTTTTTTATTATGCACAAAGTCCAAATTATTAGTATCAATTATCAAAAATGGAATATTTTTTTCCTCTTTGAAAAATTCAAAATATGATTTTTCTATTTTTTTAAGATATTCCGCAGTAATATTACGCTCATATTCCCTTCCTCTTTTGCGAATATTTTCTAATAAATTTTCTGGTTTCAGGTGCAAATATACATATAAATCTGGTTTTGGTATATTTTTATAAATAATGTCAAAAATATTTCTAAATAGACGGAATTCGTCGTCTTTTAATGTTTTTTTAGCAAAAATAATTGACTTAGGAAAATAATAGTCAGCGATAATCATATTAGTAAACAGTTCGCGAGCATCAAAAATTTCATCTTTAAGTTGCCAGTATCTATCAATTAAAAATGAAGTTTCTACTTGAAAAGCATATCGTTCAGGATCTTGGTAAAACTTAGGTAAAAAAGGATTATCTTTAAAACGTTCTAAAATAGTTCTGGCATTAAGTTTATTTGCAAGTAATTTTGTCAAGCTTGTTTTACCTGCTCCAATATTACCTTCTATAACTAAAAAAGTAGATTTATTCATCTGATTTATTTTCGTTGTTATCAGGCGTTTCAGCTTGATTTTCAGTAGGTTCTTTATAAGACAGAACCATTTTATCTTTTTGTTTATCGTAGTCAACAATTATCAATGAATTTTTTGGAATATTTTCCTCAATCATAAGATTTGCTATCTCATCTTCTATATATCGTTGTATAGCTCGCTTTATAGGTCGTGCACCATATTTTTTATCCAGTCCTTTTTCGGCTATCAATTCCTTAGCGTTATGTCTGATATCTACGTCATAGCCAAGGTCTTTAACTCTTTTTATGAATTTTTGAAGTTCAATATCCACTATTTTATCAATTTCAGGTTTACCTAAGGAATTGAAAATTATAACATCGTCAATTCTATTGAGGAATTCTGGGGAGAAAGCTTTTTTCAGAGCTTTTTTCAGAATGGTTTCGGTTTTGGAATCGGTTTCATCAGATTTAAATCCTATGCCTTTACCGAATTGTTCGATATCTCGTGTTCCGATATTAGAGGTCATTATAATTATAGTGTTTTTAAAGTCTACTTTTCTACCAAGGCTATCAGTAAGTATTCCATCTTCTAATACTTGGAGTAAAATATTAAATACATCAGGATGCGCTTTTTCTATTTCATCCAATAGTACAACAGAATATGGTTTTCTACGTACTTTTTCTGTTAGTTGACCACCTTCTTCATAACCTACGTAGCCGGGAGGAGCACCAACAAGACGAGAGATACTGAATTTTTCCATATATTCGCTCATATCAATACGTACCAATGCATCTTGGGTATCAAAAAGAAATTCTGCGAGTAATTTAGCAAGATATGTTTTACCTACTCCCGTAGGACCTAAGAATATAAATGAAGCAATTGGCTTATTGGGGTCTTTTAGACCTGTTCTGCTGCGTTGTATTGCTCGCACTACTTTATCTACTGCTTGATCCTGACCAATAATTTTCTCTTTAAGTAATTTTCTCATATTGCGCAGTCTCTCATTTTCTCCTTGTGCTATTCTGCTAACAGGTATTCCAGTCATCATAGAGACAACTTCTTCAACGCTATCGACATCTACCTTTTCTTTCTTTTCGCTCAATGAAGCAAGCCATTTTTCTTTTTCAATTTCTAATTGTTCTTCGAGCTGATGCTCCTCATCTCTATATTTTGCAGCAGTCTCAAAGTCCTGATTTTCAACTGCTTTTGTTTTTAATTCTCTAATTTTCTCAATTTTCTTTTCTATCATCAAAATCTCCTTAGGTACTTTTATTTTAGATATATGAACGCGTGAGCCAGCTTCGTCCATTACATCAATAGCTTTATCAGGAAGATGTCTATCTGTAATATAACGATCTGAAAGTTTTACACAAGCTTCAATAGCCT